>JAUVVA010000016.1 GCA_030604905.1 Verrucomicrobiota bacterium
GCCGCCTCGCCGCCCTCAACGAGCTCGAACGCGTGCGCCGCGAGATCCAGGCCGCCGGTGCCCGCGGCGAGGGCGCCGGCGAGGGCGAAGGACGCGCCGCCGCCCTGGCCGCCGCCGCCGAGGCCCTGCGCGAGGAGGCCCTGCGCCAACAGCAGACCGGCTCCGCCGAGGCCGCCCGCCAGCTCGCCGAGGCCGCCGCCCAGGTCGCCGCCGCCGCTTCCGCCGCCCCGGTAACGCCGAGCCCCGGCTCGGCCCAGAGCCCCTCGTCCTCCCCCTCCTCTCCCGGCTCGGCTCAAAGCCCTTCGCCCTCCTCCTCGCCCTCCGGCTCCCCCGGCTCCAGCCCCGGCACCGGCTCCTCCCCCTCCACCGCCTCCGCGTCGTCCTCCGGCGGCTCCGGCGCTTCCGGCGAATCCTCCCCTCTCGCTTCGTCCTCTCCCAACCCCGCCTCGTCCTCCCGCAGCTCCTCCCAGCCCGGCTCCCCCGCCCGCGCCCCCGCCGGCGCCCAGGCCGCCCTCACCCCCCGAGACCAGGCCCTCGCCCGCGCCGCGCGCCAGCTCCAGCGCGCCCTCGATCCCGCCGCGCCCGCCCACCTCGAACGCCGCGCCGAGCTCGAGCTTGCCGCCGAATTCGCCGCCGTGCTCGTCTCGGAGGACGAGCCCGAGGACCTCCTGCGCATCCTCCGCGACGACACCCGCCGCGACCACCTGCCCGCCGGCGACTACGGCGAGATCCCGCTCAACCTCCGCGAAGCCGCCGTCCGCCTCGTCGCCCGCCTCGAGGCCGCCCGCCACACCCTCTCCCGCGACGAGCAGATCCGCCGCTACAACCCCGAGGACCTCGACCCCCTCTACCGTGCCTCCATCGAGGCCTATTTCGAAAAACTCTCCCGCGAGGCCGCCCGCCGCTGAGCCGCCGCCTCCCCCGCCGCCCCGATGCTCGAAACCGTCTCCACCACCTCCTTCGCCTGGCGCTTCGGCGGCCCGCTCGCCGGCCTGCCGCCCGCCCTCGCCTGGACGCTCCTCGCCGCCCTTGCCCTCGCCGGCGCGGCGCTCATCCTCCTCAGCTACCGCCGCACGCTCGTCGCCCTCCCGTCCGGCCCCCGCCGCCTTCTCGTCTCGCTGCGCCTCCTCCTCTGGGCGGGCCTTCTCCTCGCCCTCGCCGGCCCCGCCCGCGTCGAGCGCATCCACAAAACGGATACACCCCGCCCCCTCGCCGTCCTCGTCGACCGCTCCGGCAGCATGACCGCGCCCGACAACCGCCGCCAGACCCGCTCCGACGACGCCCTCCGCCGCTGGCGCGCCCTCGCCCCCGCCGCCGCCGCCGCGCACGGCGAGATCCGCGCCTTCGCCTTTGCCGATACCGACGCGCCCCTCCCCCTCGCCTCCTCCGCGCTCTCCGGCCCCGCGCTCTCGCTCGGCGCCGGCGAGCGCCCCGCCCCCGGCCAGACCCGCCTCTTCGAAAACCTCGACCACCTCCTCGCCCACGCCCCCGCCGGCGGCTGGGGCGGCATCGTGGCCCTCACCGACGGTCTCGATACCGTCGCGCTCGACTCCGCCGCCGCCCTCGAGGCCACCACCCGCGCCGCCCTCGCCTCCGCCACTCCTTTCTACCTCGTGCCCGGCCGCAACCGCCACTCCGGCCGCCCCTTCCTCGCCTTTCGCGAGCTTTCCCTGCCCGCCCACGCGCCGCCCCGCAGCACCGTGCGCCTCGAGCTCGCCGTCGACTCCTACCAGGCCGCCGACCGCGTGGTGGATCTGCACCTGCGCGTCGGGGAACGCGTCCTGCCCCCCAGCTCCCTCCTCCTCGAATCCGGCCGCCGCCTCCGCACCGTGAGCCTCGACCTCGAGGCCGCCGAGCCCGGCCTGCTCCCCGTCGAGCTGCGCCTCGGCGAAGGCCCCGAGGCCCCCACTCTCCGCGCCGAGGTCCGCGTCGCCCCGCCCTCCGCCACCCGCATCCTCTACTTCCAGGGCGGCCTCGACTGGGGCTACCGTTTCCTCGCCGACATCCTCCGCCGCGATCCCTCCTTCTCGCTCGATCCCGTCTTCCACCTCGGCACCGAGGCCGCGCCGCGCCCGGCCGGCGCCGCCCAGGCCCGCCGCCCCGGCTCGCCCTCGGGCCGCCCCGCCCTCGCCGCCCTGCCCGACACCCTCGCCGGCTACTCCGGCCACGATCTCGTCATCCTCGCCAACGCCCAGGCGCGCCAGTTCACCGCGGCCCAGCAGGAGGCCCTCTCCGCCTGGGTGCGCCAGGGCGGCGTCCTGCTCTTCCTCGCGCCCGACGAGGCCGCCACCCACGCCTACGCCGGCACCGAGCTGGAGAAGATGTTGCCCGTCGTCTTCGCCGCGCCCGCCCCCGCCGCGGCCGAGGACGCCGCCCTCGCCGAGTTTCGCGAGCAGATGCGCCGTATGGGCGCGCAAAACTCCATCGAGCGCGACTTCGCCCAGCGCGCCGCGCGCGAGACCCGCGTCGCCCCGCTCCACGACTTCGCCTGGGAGCCCGCCGCGCGCCAGCTCCTCGGCCCCGAGATCACCGAGATCGCGCCCCGCTTCGCCCACTACTCGCGCGTGCACCGCGCCAAGCCGGCCGCCGAGGTCCTCGCCCGCCACCCGCGCGACCTCGCGCCGCGCGGCGACGAGGGCTCCGCCGCCGAGGAGCGCGCCATCCTGCTCGCCCTCCAACGCTACGGCCGCGGCTGGAGCGCCGTGCTCACCAGCGACGCCCTCTGGCGCTGGAAACTCGCCCAGCCGAGCGAGGACCGCGGCGTGGAGCGCTTCTGGCAAAACCTGCTCGCCTGGCTCTCGCGAGAGGTCGCCCGCGGTCCCCGTTTCGAGCGCGCCCCGCTCCAGGCCGAGCCCGGCCGCGAGCTCGTGTTTCGCATCGCCGGCGCCGCCACGCGCCTCGGCGGCGTCACCATCGAGATCGACCCCGAGTCGCGCCCTCCCGGCCAGGCCGCGCCCACGACCCAGATCCCGCTCTTCGCCCGCGGCGAGGACGGCGGCCTCCGCCTCCACCCCTGGACCCCGCCCTCCGAGGGACGTTGGCTGCTCACCGCGCGCGGCGCCGCCGACGAGGAGCTGATCGCGCGCCACTGGATCACCGTGAGCCGCCTCGCCACCGGCGAGGATTCCGGCCTGCCGCCCGACGAGGCCCTGCTCCGCGGCCTCGCCGAGCGCAGCGGCGGCGCCGTGCTCGACACCACCCCGCCCGTCGCCTGGCGCGCCGCCTCCGCCCGCTCGCCCACCTTCGTGCGCGAGACGCTCGAGCCCCTCTGGCACCGCCCTTGGATCTTCCTCGCCCTCCTCGGCCTCTACGCCACCGAGCTGCTGCTCCGCCGCCGCTTCAAGCTCCTCTAAGACGCCGCGCCCGCACTCCCTCCTTTCCTCGCTCCCTCTCCTCCCGTGAACCGTCAGGCCTTCCTCAAGCTCATCGCCACCGGCGGCGCCTCCTTCCTCGGGCTGCGCGCCCTCGGCCCGCTCGCCTCCGCCGCGCCGGCCCCTGCGGGCATCCCCTGGGCGCGCCTGCGCTACCGCTCGCTCGGCGGCGACACCACCAACTGGGGCGTGCATCCCCAAGGCGACCTCAACTTCATCGACCACCTGCACGAAAACACCACCGCGCGCCTCGAGCGCCGCTGGAACGTCGCCGACGTCAACAAGCTCTCCGACCTCACCGCCTACCCCTTCCTCTTCATGCACGGGGAGCGCCCGCCCGAGCTCAGCGACGCCGAGTGCGCCAACCTCCGCGAATACCTCCTGCGCGGCGGCTTCCTCCTCGCCGAGGACTGCGTGATCGGCAGCAACACGATGGGGGCGAACAACCGCAACGACCACTTTTTCCGCCGCATGGCCGAGTATGACCTCGCGCGCATTCTGCCCGGCGCGCGCCTGCGCCGCCTGCCCAACGACCACCCGGTTTTCCACATGGTTTTCGACATGCCGGCCGGCCTGCCGCACATGCAAGGCACGCCGCACGGCTTGCACGGGCTCGAGCACGAGGGGCGCATCGTGGCGCTGCTCAGCCCGAGCGACATCCACTGCGGCTGGACCGCGGGCGACCGCTGGTTCGGCGCCGGCAAGACCCGTGAGGCCCTGCGCATGGGCGCCAACTTCTACACTTACGCGATGACCCGCGACTGAGCGGCCGCGCACCGGCCTGGGCCCGACTCAAGATCGCAGCCCAGGCCCGCTTCTCCGTGCGCTCGGTGTCCGTGCTCCGTGAGCTCCGTGCCGAAACGACCGCGTCGCAACCCGGCGTTCCGGCCGCCCGGCCTCACGCCGCGCAGTCGGCAAACTCGGACACGCTGCGCACCTGCCAGCTCTTGTCGGTGCGCTTCGCCAAGCCCGCGAGCACGCCGCCGGGCCCGAGCTCGAGAAAGCTCACCGCCGCCGCGCCGCCGGCCGTTTCCACCGCCGAGCGCATGCAGTCTTCCCAAAGCACGGAGGACACCACCTGCTTCACCAGCGCCTCCTTGATCGCCGCCGGCTCCGAGACCGCGCGGCCCGTCGTGTTGGTGAACACCGTGAACTTCGGCGCCGCAAACTGCACCGTGTCGAGGAAAGCCGCGAACGCCGCGCGCGCCGGCTCCATCAGGCGCGAGTGGTAGGCGCCCGCCACGTTGAGCGGGATGACCTTCTTGATGCCGTGGTCCTTCGCCGCCGCCACCGCCGCGTCCACCTTGGCCTTCTCGCCGGACACGATGATCTGGCCGGGCGCGTTGAAATTCGCCGCCTCGATGTCGAAGGCCGCGCACAGCTCGGCCACCTTGGCCCGCTCCTCGCCGATGATCGCGGCCATGCCGCCGAGCGATTGCTCGCAGGCCACCTGCATCAGACGGCCACGCTCGGCCACGACGCGCAGCCCCGTGGCAAAATCAAACACGCCGGCCGCGGTGTAGGCCGTCACTTCGCCAAGCGAAAGCCCCAGCGCCATCGACACGTCGCCGAGCTTGCCCTGCTCGCGCAGGATAGCGTGCAGCGCCATGCCGTGCACGAAGAGCGCCGGCTGGCAGACCTTGGTCTGGGTGAGCTCGGCGTCCGGGCCCTCGAAGGAGAGCTTGGTCAGGCTCCAGCCCAGCACGCGGTCGGCCTCGTCATAAAGCGCGCGAACCGTCGCGGAGTTTTCGTAGAGCGACTTGCCCATGCCGACTTTTTGGGCGCCTTGACCGGCGAAGAGGAGAGCGGTGGCCATAAGGGAAAGGCGGAAAGCGCTAAGGCCCCGCCCCCGCGAAACCAAGGCCGAAAACGGCGCGTGTTTTGTTCGCTTCGCGCGCGCCCGGGGAGGGCGCCGCCGCCGCGCCTCAAACCGGAGCCGCCGCCGCCGGATTGCCGAAGACGGTGATGCCCGCCTTCACCGGACGAATCACCACCGAGCCCGCGCCGATCACCGCGCCGTCGCCGACCGACACCCCCGGGATCACCGAGGCGCCCGAGCCCATGAACACCGACTCCCCGACGCTGCAATGGCCGGTCACGTCACAGTGCGCCGAGAGCGTCGAGTAGGCGCCGATGCTGACATCGTGCCCGACGCTCGAACAGCAGTTCACCATCACGAAATCACCGAGGCGAATGAAGCTCGTCACCACGACGCCGGGGCAAAGCACCACGCCCTCGCCCAGCTCGACCTTGCCGCCCAGCACGACCGAGGGATGCACAAAGGTGAGAAACCGGGCCCCGCGCCCACGCAGATCCTCACAAAGCGGGCGCTTGATCTTCGGGTGGCCGATCCCGCAGACCAGCAGATCTCCGTCGTTCGGCGAATAATCCTTCACCGCGGAGACCACCCCCACCGGCAGCCCAAAGCCCGCCAAGGCCTCCTTGCGATCGTCCAAAAACCCGCCGACCTCCCAGGTCCGGCCGCAATCCGGGTGCTGGAGGAGCCAGTAATACATCTCCCGGCCAAAGCCTCCGGCTCCAAGGATGAGGACTCGCTTCATGGTTGTTTGACGTTCGTAGGTGCTTTCGGGGGTAAGGACAAGATCAGTCGCGGCGAGGGAAATCGCCGCGCTCAAGCCGGATCCGCAGGGCGGATCCACGGGCGGGTCGAGGCCCGGGCGACAGCTTGCGCGCTGTGTTCAAACCAAAATCGCGCACGCGTTCATTGGGTGGCGACCCGGTGAATATCCGCGAAGGTTTTGCATTCGGCGAGCTGCTCGGCCGAGATCTGCCGCCCGAAACAGCTGTCCACGACCGCGAGCGTGATCAGGGCCGCGAGCGAGTCCCACCACGGCAGCTCCCGGAAGCGCGCCTCCGGGACGATGCTGCCGGGCTCCGCGTTGGAGATCGAGACTTCGAGTTCCTTCAAAAAAGCGTCGAGCGTGGTCATGATTGGGGAGAAGCTAGGGCGGTGTCGGGGGGCGCGTAGGAAAAGGTCTCGCAACAGGCGAGCGGTCCGAGCGAGCCCACGCAACTGGCCCAACTCAGGCCCACGCCAAAACCCGAGCAAAGCACCAGCAACTCCTCCTTCGCCAGGCGCGGCGCCAGGTCGTGACACAACACCGAGGCGATCGAGGCCGAGCTCTGGTTGCCAAACTCCGCCAGCGTGCCCGCCGGCACCTTCTCCATCGGCACCTTCAGCCGCTTGGCCAGGCTGTTGAGGATAAACCGATTCGCCTGGTGAAACACGAAGGCGTCGACCCGCTCCGCCGGCTGCCCGGCAAACTCGAGGATCTCCCGCACCGCGCCGGGCTCTTCACGCAGGGTAAAGTTGAACACGTCCAGCCCGCGCATCGCGAGGTGGGCGGGCGTCCGGGTGTTGCCCTCGCTGTCGACCGCCTCGACTCCCGTCGCCGGGCCGTGGGGCATGCGGTGCGCGCCGGCCGGGATCTTGATCGCATCGTGCCCCGCGCCGTCGGAGTGCAGGTCGAAACACCAGGGCCGCGCCTCCTCGCAACGCTCCAACAAGGTGGCGGAGCAGGCGTCGCCGAAGAGCGGCACCAGCGCACGGTCGCGCGGGTGGATGGTCTGCGTGATGGTGTCGCCCGCGAGCAGGAGCACGCGGCGGCAGCCCCCCGCCTCGATCATGCCGCCCGCGACGTAGGCTCCATAGACCCAGCCCGAACAGCCTTGGTTGAGATCGAAGGCCGCGGCGGATTTCGGCAGGCCGAGACGCCCGTGGAGCAGGTTGGCGTTGCAGGGCTGGAAATGGTCGGGCGTCTGCGTGACAAACACCACCGCGTCGATCTCCGCCGCGGCCACTCCACAGCGCTCGAGCAGACGGCGCGCGGCCGCCTCGCCGAGATCGAGCGTGGTCACGCCCGGCGGCGCGGCATGGCGCCGGTGGATGCCGACAAAATCCCGCACCCGCGCCAACTGATCCGGCGCGTCGGCGAAGAGCGGCGCGTCGTCCTCCAGCTTTCGCACCTCGGGGCCCGTGCACGTCGCCACGCCGCGCAGGCAGACGTGGGAAAAACGGGCTCGGGGCATGGCGTTTAAAAATCAAATCGGGCCCGAAACGACAACCACGTTCTGCCCCGTTGTTCTCCCCGTCGTCGCCTGTTGGCCACGAGGGCGCGGAGCGCGGACACCCGAGGGCACCTAGCGCAAACTCCATCCGATTCAGCGCCGGATCTTTTTGAACCGGTCCCCAAACGCGGTCTTCTCGACGATCCGCAGACGCACCGGCACCTTGTAGGAGTCGAGGCGCCCGTGGCAGTGCTCCCGGACCCGGCGCTTCAAGACCGCCAGCTCGATCTCGCCCACCGGCACCACCTGCGCCGCCACGATCTGCCCGGTGATGGCGTTGGGCTCGCCGTAGACCATGCAGTCCCCGATCTCGGGCATCTCCAGCAGCACGCTCTCCACCTCGCCCGGCAGCACCTTTTGCCCGCCCACGTTGATCAGCTCCTTCCTGCGCCCGACGATCCGCAGGAAGCCGCCCTCCGCCTCCTGGACAAGATCACCGGTCATGAACCATCCGTCCGGCGTGAAACTCTCCATGTCGTGATTCAGGTAACCCAGGATCTGGGTCTTGCTGCGCAACCACAACTCGCCGTCCACCACCCGCGTCTCGACGTCGGGGTCGTCGAGCTTGAGCAAGGTGCTGTCGGACGACGCGCTCTGCGTCGCGGAAATGCCCGTCTCCGAGGTGCCGAAGGTCTGGATGAGTTTCACCTTCGGCAGGGCCTCGCGCAGCCGATGCAGCAAGGATTCCGGCATCGGCTCGGTGCCGTAGGTCACGATCCGCAGCGAAGAAAGATCCTGCGTCCGCCACGCGTCCGAGAGCAGCAGCAAGTTCAGAAAGGTCGGCGAGGCGGGCAAGACCTGCACGCGGTGCCGCGCGATCAACGCGGCGACGTGGTGGGGCTCGCGCGTGGTCGGCGCCACCAGCGTGATGCCCGAGGCGAGCGCGTGCAGCAGCGTGTTCAAGCCGCCGATGTGGTCGAACATCAGGAACACCATCATCACCAGCCCGCGGGGACGCCGCCCGCGAAACGACTCCAGCAGCGTGTCGAAGTCGTGCAACATCGCCTTCGGCGCCCCGGTGCTGCCGCTGCTAAACAAAATCAGGCCGGCCCGCCCGGAGGCGGCGAGACGCTCAACCAAGTCATGCCGCGCGGGCTCGGCCCCCGTCACCGGGCGGAGCTCCCCCGCCCCGGCGCCCAGGTCCACCACCCACCTCACCCGCCCCGCCGCCAGCCGCTGCGCCACCTCCTCCGGCACCGAGTTGGCGATCGGCACCGCCACCAGCCCGGCCTCGGCGAGCACCAGCAACCACGCGACCGCCGCGCAGGAGTAGTCACCGATGACCGCGACCGTCTCGCCCGCCCGGACGGCGCCGGCCTTCAGACAGGCCCGCACCCGCACGATCTCCGCCGCCAGGTCCGCGTAGCGCGCGCTCGCCGACTCGCGCAGCAGAAAGGGCGTGTCGCCCGCCGCCTCGATGCGCTCGATCAGCCAGTGCATGGGAAAAACGCGGGCCGCGCCCGGCTCAGCCGCGGGCGCCTCCGAGATAGACGACCTGACCGGTCACGAACGCGCTCTCCGGCCGCAGGAAAAAATCGACCACGTTCCAGACATCCTCTTCGCGACCGAGCCGCGGGATGGCCTGCCGCCGCACGAGTTCCTGGATTTTCGCCTCCGGCACGAGCTTGATCAAATCCGTCGCGACCGGCGTCGGCCCGACGGCGTTGACCGTGATGCCGCTCGCGCCCAGTTCCCGCGCCGCCACCCGCGTGAGCGATTCCACCGCGGCCTTGCTCGCCGCGTAGACCGCCTCGCCCTCCAAATCGAGCGCCGCCGCGACCGTGCTGAAGTTGACGATGCGCCCCCGCTTCTGGCGGCTCATCGCCTTGGCCGCCTCGCGCAGAAACAGGAAGGATCCCACAAAGTTGGTCTGAAACATCTTGTCCGCGGCCGAACGCGGCGTGAGCAGCAGATGGTTCATGCCCGCGATGCCGGCGTTGTTGATCAAGGCGTCGAGGCGCCCGTGCCTGGCGACCGTCTCGCGGACCATGCGCACCACGGCCGCCTCGTCGCTCACGTCCAGCTCGTGGTGGGTGTAGCCTTCCGCGCTCCACTCCGCCGGCCGCCGGCTGCAACCCTCCACCCGCCAGCCCGCCGCGAGCAGACGCTCGGCGATGTGCTTGCCCAGCCCCTTGCGCGAACCGGTGACGATCGCGACGCCGGCGCTCAAGACGCGGCCTCCAGTTTCTCCACCACGTAATCGGCCAGCGACTCGACGCGCCGGAAGGGCGAGTAGCGGAGGCTCATCGCGCGCTCGTCGGCGAGCACGATCTCCTTGCCGAAGCGCGCCGCCACCTTCTCCTCCAAATCCACGATCAAGCTCACCAGCCCGATGCTATCGAGCACGGCCTTCTCGCCCAGCAGACGAGTCTCCGGCGTGGGCGCCGCAAGCTCCGGATGGGCGCTCACCGCGCTCTGCTCGCGCAGCGACTCAAGGATCAGCTCGACGATCTCGGCTTTCATGCGCGGGTGCTAGCTTCCACCTCGTCCAGCGTCAACTCGCCGGAGCAGGCGGCGCCGGCGGGCTCAGGTCTTGGCCGAGGCCCGGAAGCTCCGCTCCGCGAAGAGAAAAAACGCCGCCCAGAGCCCGCAGACGAGGAGGCCGGCCCCGACCGAGGCGGCCCAGGAGGGCACCTGCGTCGCGCCCAGCACCAACGCAAGCACCGCGAGTTGCCCCGCCATTTCCCAACCCGTCACGAACCCGTGGCTTTTGCCGGAGCGGATCAGCCGCTGATAAAAGTGCTCCCGATGCGCCTCATACCAACGCTCCCGCCGCGCCATCCGGCGCATCAATGTCACGCCCGTGTCCAAGACGAAATTGGCGTGCAGGAGACCGACCAGAAAAAGCCACTGCCAGCCCGCCTCGTTCGCCAGCCACCAGCCCGTCGTCGCGAGCAGGCAGCCGAGGGGCGCGCTGCTCACGTCGCCCATGAACATCCGCGCCCGCGGAAAGTTGTGCGGCAGGAAACCCGCGGCCGCCCCGGCGACCAACAGCGAGAGCCAGACCACCGGATGCGTCGGCGTCAGTCCCGCCACCAGGCCCAGCGCCGCCGTGCCGATCCCGGTCACGAGCGCCTGTCCGCCCGCGATCCCGTTGATCCCGTCCATGAAATTGAAGGCGTTGGTGTAGCCCGCCAGCCAGAGAAAGCCGACCACGCAGAGCACCCCGCTCGCCACCAGCGACGCCACGCCCTCCAGCGCGAGATCCGGCACGCCAAGCACCCAGATGAAGCTCACCGCCACCAGACCATGGCAGCCGAAACGAATCGCCGGCCCGATCGACTTGAGGTCGTCGATGAAGGAGACGAGCGCGAGCAGAAGGACGCCGGCCGCGATGATCGCCGCCTCGGTCGCGTCCGGGCCGCCTCTCACCGCCGCGAAGACCAACCCCGCGAGAATCGTGCCGATGATCGCCACCCCGCCGCCGCGCACCGTGGGCACCGTATGGGAGGATCTCGCGTTCGGCCGGTCGATCACCCCGCATCGCCTGAGCAATCCGGCCGCGGGCCAACAGAGGACAAAGCTGCAGATCAGGCTCAGCAGGAAGGGCAACATACGGACGGGGTCGCCGAGATGATACCAGCCGGCCCGGCAAAGGAATGAAAAAATCCGGCTCTGCTCAAAAGTGCGGGCGCTCCGCTCGCATTCCTGCCGATACCGCGCGGGGTCGCTCAGAAAAGATCATCCACGCGCGCCTCCGCCGCCGGCACCACGCGCAGCTCCGCGCCCGGCAGCTGGGTGCGAAACCAGGTGCGCTGCTTGCGCACCAGCTTCCAGGTATTGAGCGCGATCAGGGGCGCCAGCTCGGCCTCCGGCAGCTCGCCGCGCAGCATCGCCAGCGTCTCGCGGTAGCCGATCGCCGCGGCCGCGCTCGGATTCTCCTCGATGCCCTCCGCGCGCAGCCGGCGCACCTCCTCCACCAATCCTTCACGCAACATCGCCCGCACCCGCCGCTCGACTCGCTCCCGCAGCTCCTCCGGCCGCCGCTCCAGCAGCACCGTCCGCAACCGCCAGCCCGCGAACGGCCCCGGCCGCGCCGCAAACTCGGCGGCCAGCTCGACCAAGGTGCGCCCGCTCGCGCGACACCGCTCGAGGGCGCGCGTCACGCGCCGCGGATTGCGCGTATCCAGTCCGCCGAGGCCGGCCGGGTTGAGCGCGCGCAGCTCCTCCAACAACGACTCCAGGCCCTCGCGCGCCAGCTTGGCCTCGATCTCCGCCCGCAGCTCCGGCGCCACCTCCACCTCGTCGACCACCGGCGCGAAAAAACTCTTCAGGTAAAAACCGCTGCCGCCCGTGACCAGGATGGGGCGCCCTCGCGCCGCCAGCTCCTCCACCACCGCGCGCGCCAGCTCGACGTATCTCGCCACGTCCATCCGCTCGCGCACCTCGCAGACATCGATCAAGTGATGCCGCACCCGCGCCCGCTCGGCCGCGCTCGGTTTGGCCGTGCCGATGTCCATGCCCCGGTAAAACAGGCTCGCGTCGCAGGACAGAATCTCCGCCCCCCGCGCCTCCGCCCAGCCCAGCGCAAGCTCCGTCTTGCCCACGGCGGTGGGGCCGGTGAGCACGTAAAGCGTTTGCGACGTTTGTGACGACATGGTGATAATAGCCCTCGTTCCCGGGCTTTGCCGTTGCGTATCCACTCCCGCACGACGAGCTCCCGTCGCAAGCGTGAAACTCGCCCTCGTCACCGAAACCTTCCCCCCCGAGATCAACGGCGTCGCCATGACGCTCGGGCAACTCGCCGCCGGCCTCACCCGCCACGCCATCGCCGTCACGGTGCACCGGCCGCGCCAGCGCGTCGACGCCGGCCGCGCTCGCGGCACGCTTTTCCCGCCCTCCGAAATCCGCCCCTACGCGGAGATGCTCCACGCGGGCCTGCCCATCCCCGGCTACTCCTTGCTGAGACTCGGCCTGCCCGCCCGCGGCACCCTGCTGCGCGCCTGGCGGGAAGCACGCCCGGACGTCGTGCATATCGCCACCGAGGGCCCGCTCGGCTGGGCCGCCCTCTCCGCCGCGGGCAGCCTCGGCATCCCCCTCGCCTCCTCCTTTCACACCAACTTCCACAGTTACTCCAGGCACTACGGCTTCTCTTTCCTCACCCGCCCCGCCCTCGCCTACCTGCGCTGGTTCCACAACCGCACCCGCATCACCCTCTCGCCCACCGAGGAGCTCAACCGGGAGCTCGCCCGCGACGGCTTCCACGGCATGCGCCTGCTCTCGCGCGGCGTCGACACCGAGCACTTCTCCCCCGCCCGCCGCGACGACACGCTCCGCTCCGCCTGGGGCGCCGGCCCCGACGACCCCGTGTTCCTTCACGTCAGCCGCCTCGCCGCCGAAAAAAACTACGATCTGCTCTTCCGCGCCTGGTCCGAGATCCGCGCCACCCAAGCCCGCGCCCGCTTCGTCGTCGTCAGCGACGGGCCGCTGCGAAAAAAGCTCTCCCGCACGCACCCCTGGGCCCTCTTCACCGGCTTCCTCGACCGCGACGACCTCGCCCGGCACTATGCCTCGGCCGATATTTTCCTCTACCCGAGCCTCACCGAGACCTTTGGCAACGTGATCACCGAGGCCATGGCCAGCGGTCTCTCCGTGTCCGCCTACGATTACGCCGCCGCCGCCCGCTATATCCGCCACGGGGAGAACGGCCTGCTGGCGCCCTTCGACGACGCGAGCGCCTTCCTCGCCAACGCCCGCCGCCTCGCCGCCGAGGACCCCCGGCCTCGGCGCCAGCTCGGGCTCGTGGCCCGCGCCACCGCCGAGAACATCCCTTGGTCGCGGGTTATCGAAGGTTTTGCCCGCGACTTGCGCGAGGTCGCCGGCCTCGGCGGGTCCGGGCCCGCGCCCTCGACCACCAAGCTCGCCGCCACCTCCTCCTGAACCTCGTGGCTCCGCAATCCCCCTCCTCGCCTCCCCGCCCCGCATTGTTCAGGGATCATCGGTCCCCCGACACCGGTCCCCTCGCGTAGCGATGCCTCTCCCCCGCGCCAGATTCATTTTCAACCCGCGCTCCGGTCACAACGCCCGGAACCCGTGGCTGCTTGAGCGCGCCCGCGCCTTCATCGCCGAGCACCGGCTCGACGCCGCGGTGGTGCCCACCGAGCGCCCGCTCCACGCGACCGAGCTCGCCCTCCGCGCCCTCGACGAGGGCTGCCGCCTCGTGGTCGCGATCGGCGGCGACGGCACGATGAACGAGGTGGCGAGCGCGCTCGTCGGCACCGACGCGACCCTCGGCCTCATCCCCTGTGGCTCCGGCAACGGCCTCGGCCGCCACCTCGGCATCCCCGGCCCCGGTCGCGGCGCCTTCCGCGCCCTCCTCGACGGCCACACCCGGATGATCGACACCGGCCTCGCCGCCGGGCACCCCTTCTTCAACGCCATGGGGCTCGGTTTCGACGCCGAGATCAGCGCCCGTTTCAACAACCTCGCCACCCGCGGCCTGCCCGCCTACGCCCGCACCACCCTGCGGACCCTGCTCGGGTATCGACCGGAAGAATACACCATCCACGCCGACGGCGCCCGCCGCATCCGCTCGCACGCCTTCCTCGTCGCCGTGGCCAATTCCGACCAATACGGCAACGACTGCTACATCGCGCCGCACGCCCGGGTGGACGACGGCCAGCTCGACCTCACCCTCCTGCGCCGCCTCACCCTCTTGAACGCCCTCCCCCTCGCCGAGCGCCTCTTCACCAAGCGCCTCGACGGCTCGCCCAGCGTGGTGCGCCTGCGCTCCGCGCGCTTCGTGATCGAGCGCTCCTCCCCGGGCCTGCTCCACACCGACGGAGAGGTGCGGCGCTGCGGCCCCCGGATCGAGATCACCGTGCGCCCCTCCAGCCTCCGCATCGCCGCCCCCCGGGCGGTCGAGCCCCGCCCCCTCTGGCCGAAGCTGCACCGCGCGTTCAAGCGCCGGGCCCGCGCCTCGCTCGCCGGTTCCTGAACGGGCGGCCGCCGCCGCTCGCCTTTAGGCTCGCGCCACACCCCGCGAGCTCACGCAATCCCGGGCTTCACCCATGACTTGGGAAATCGCCCTCATCTTTGCGCTGCTCGTCGGCACCCTCGCCCTCTTCATGTGGGAGAAGTTTTCGCCCGACCTCGTCGCGCTCGGCCTCTTCTGCGTTCTGGCCCTCACGCCGCTCCTCCCGGCCAAGGACACCTTCGCCGTCTTCGCCAATGCCGCGCCCTTTACCGTCGGGGCCATGTTCGTGCTCAGCGCCGCCCTCGTGAAGTGCGGCGCCATCGACCGGCTCTCCTACATGGTCGAGCGCGCCGGCGGCTGGTCCTACCCGCTCGTCATCGCCGGCATGGTGCTGGTCGTCGCCGCCACCTCGGCCTTCATCAACAACACCCCCGTCGTCGTGGTTTTCCTGCCCGTCGTGCTCAACCTCGCGCGGCGCATGAAGCTGGCTCCCTCCAAGCTTCTCATCCCCCTCTCCTACGGCGCCATCTTCGGCGGTTGCTGCACGCTCATCGGCACCAGCACCAACCTGGTGGTCAACGGCGTCGTCACCTCCCGCGGCCTGCAGGGCTTCTCCATGTTCGAGTTCGCCTGGCTCGGCATCCCCTCCGCCATCCTCGGCGCGACCTACCTGGCCCTCTTCGGCAAACGCCTGCTGCCCGACCGCGCCATGCTGACCTCGATCCTCACCGAGGAGGAACGCCGCGAATACATCACCGAGGCCTTCGTGCAACCCGCCGCGCCCGCCGTCGGCAAGACCCTCGACGAGGCCGGGCTCACCTCCAAGCGCGGCATCCGCGTCCTCGAGATCGTGCGCGACGGCGTCGCCCTGCCCTTCGAGACCAAGGTCACCAAGCTCGAGTCCGGCGACCGCCTCGTGCTCGCCTGCCGCCCCCAGGGCATCGCCGCCGCCCGCGGCGTGCAGGGCATCGACCTCGTCTCCGAACTCGCCCTCGGCCTCGAACAGATCGCCGCCCACGAGGGCTCGCTCGTCGAGGCCGTCGTCAACCCCAACTCCGACCTCGTCGGCCGCTCGGTCCGCGACCTCAACTTCCGCCAGCGCTACCGCATGGTCGTCCTCGCCCTCCACCGCCAGGGCCGCAACGTGCGGGAGAAGGTCGAGTCCCTGCCCCTCGCCCCCGGCGACGTGCTCCTCATGATGGGCACCGACCAGGCGATCGACTCGCTGCAAAACTCCTCCGACCTCGTGGTCTTCGACCGCGCCCGCACCCCCGCCCGCCCCAAGACCCGCTACATGCCGCTCGTGCTCGGCGTGATCGCCGCCGCCATCCTCGGCGAGGTGCTCGGCATCGTGCCCATCGCCGTCGGCGCCCTCGTCGGCTGCGTCATCGTCTGCGCCGCCGGCTGCCTCACCACCAAGGAGGCCTACGATTCCATCGAGTGGCCCGTGCTCTTCCTCATCTACGCCATGCTCGCGGCCGGCCTGGCCCTCGACCACACCGGCGGCGCGGCCTGGATCGCCAAGGTCGTGGTCTCCGGCGTGCACCACTTCGTGACGCCCGAATGGAAACCCCTGGTCATGCTCGGCGCGGTCTACCTCATCACCACCGTCCTCACCGAGATATTGTCCAACAACGCGGTCGCGGCGCTCATGGTGCCCATCGTGCTCGGCATCGCCCAGCAGCTCGGCGTCGACCCCCGGCCCTTCCTCGTCGCCCTCGCCTTCGCGGCCTCGGCCTCCTTCGCCACCCCGATCGGTTACCAGACCAACACCTACGTGTATGGCGTCGGCGGATACAAGTTTGGCGATTTCGTGAAGATCGGCGCCCCGCTCAACCTTATGTGCATGGCGGTCGCCGTGATCATCATCCCGCGGGTCTGGTCCTTCTGACGCGGCTGGCGTCGCGATGGGTTTTCCGCTAGGGAAGGCCGCAGCTTTTCCGCCACATGTCCTCGCCCCGCCCGCTCCCGCGCCCCGATTGGGTGTCCCTGCTCACCCGGGTGGCCGGCCCTCCGCTCGCCGCGCTGGCCGAGGGGAGGCTCCGCGCCACCATGCCGGTGCAGGCCCGGCCCGGGCAGGAGGCCGACCGCGCTCGCGCCACCCACATCGAAGCGCTCGCCCGCAGCCTCGCCGGCCTCGCGCCCTGGCTGGGCCTCGCCACGGCGCCGCCCACGGAGGTCGACGCGCAGGCGCACTTCCGCCAGCTCGCCCGACGCGCGCTCTGCCAGGCGCTAGACCCCCGCTCGCCCGACGCCCTCGACTTTCGGGCCGGCGTGCAGCCGCTGGTCGACGGCGCCTTCCTCGCCCACGCGATGCTGCGCGCGCCGGGACCGCTCTTCCACGCCCTCGATTCCGTCACGCGCGAGCGCCTGCTCGCCGGCCTGCGCGCCACGCGGAGCATCACCCCCTACTTCAACAACTGGCTGCTTTTCTCCGCCATGATCGAGGCCGCCCTGCTGCGCTTCACCGGCGAGGCCGACCGCACCCGCATCGACTACGCCCTGCGCCAGCACGAACAGTGGTATAAGGGCGACGGAGCCTACGGCGACGGGCCGGAGTTCCACTGGGACTACTACAACAGCTTCGTCATCCAGCCCATGCTGCTCGACGTGCTCGAGATCGCCTGCGAGGCCGACGAGCGTTGGCGCTCGCTGCTGCCGGCGGTGCGCCGCCGCGGCGCCCGCTACGCCGTCGTGCTGGAGCGCATGATCGCCCCGGACGGCAGCTTCCCGCCCCTCGGGCGCTCGCTCGCCTACCGCTGCGGCGCCTTCCAGCACCTCGCCCACCTCGCGCTCCGCCGCGAGCTGCCCTCCGAGCTCGCCCCCGCCGGCGTGCGCGCCGCCCTCGGCGCCGTCATCCGCCGCACCCTCGAGGCCCCGGGCACCTTCGACTCCTCCGGTTGGCTGCGCATCGGCCTCGCCGGCGACCAGCCCGACCTCGCCGAGCCCTACATCAGCACCGGCAGCCTCTACCTGTGCAGCACCGCCTTTCTCCCTCTCGGCCTGCCCGAGGAGGACGCCTTCTGGTCCCTGCCCGACGCCCCGTGGACCAGCCTGCGCATCTGGAACGGGGAGGACCTGCCCGCCGACCACGCCCTCCACGGCTGAAGGCGGGCGCCGGGAACGCCACGTTGCGAGCGAGGACGAAGCGAGGCCGCGGGACTGGCCTCATACCAGCAGCTAAAAAGATTCAGGCTTTAACCACAGATTACACGGATGGACACAGATGGGCAAAGGCGGGGCTTTGACCACTGATCACGCGGATGGGCGCCCGATAATGACTGGTGAACGTCCTGCTTCTTATCCGTGATTATCGGTGCCATCTGTGGTCGAATTTCAGGCTCCAAAAGTCTAGTTCTTCACAGCCGTCGGTATCAATTCGAACAGGGATAGCTGCCGAGCCACTTCACCAGCGGGCAAAACGCGCGCAATTCGGCGAGGGCCTCCTTCATCGCGGCGTCGTCGTGGTGACCGGCGACGTCGATGAAGAACAGATAATCCCACGGGCGGCGTTTGCTCGGGCGGGACTCGACTTTGGAGAGATTGAGGCCGCGCGAGCTGAAGGGCGTGAGCATCTTCATCAAGGCGCCCGACTGCGCCGCGGCGGATTCCCCGAGCGAGACCACGAGGCTCGTCATGTCGCGACCGCCGCCGACCGGCCCGGAGGCCTTTTTTCCGATCACAAAAAAACGCGTGGTGTTGTCGTTCCGATCCTGGATGTTGCGCGCCAGCACCGGCACGCCGCGCACCTGGGCGGCCAGCTCGGCGGCGATGGCGGCCGCGCCCGGCTCGCTGTTCGCCAGCTCCACCGCGCGCGCCGTGCTCGCGGTCTCCACCAGCTGCGCGTGCGGCAGGTGACGCTGCAACCAGGCGCGGCACTGCGCGAGGGCCTGGTCCTTGGAATAGACTTTGCCGATGCGCTCGAGCGGCGTGGTCGAGATCAGGGCGTGGTTGATCTCGAGATAAATCTGCGCGACCGCCTTCAGCTCGCTCTCCACGAAACCGTCCAGCGCTTCGCGCACGGAGCCTTCGGTGGAGTTCTCGATCGGGATGATGCCGTAGTCGGCCTCGCCCTTCTCCACCGCGGTGAAGATGTCGCCGATGGTGGCGATGGGCGTGTAGTCGACGCTCGCGCCGAATTTCTTGATCGCGGCGGCGTGGGTGTAGGTGGCCTCGGGGCCGAGGTAGGCGATCTGGAGCGGCTTTTCGAGCGCGATGGCCGCCGACATGATCTCCCGGTAGATCGCGCGCAGCGCCTCGGGCTTGATCGGGCCCTCGCTCAGCGCGAGGACCTTGCGGAACACGGCGTCCTCCCGCTCCGGCACGTAGATCTGGCCGCCGCGGCTCAATTTCAGGCGGCCGATCTCGGCGGCGAGTTTTAGACGCTCGTTGAGCAGGCGCACGATCTCGCGGTCGTGCGCATCGATCTGGTCGCGAATGGGCTGGAGCGGGTCGGCGGACATGGACGGGAGCGGGCGGCGCTGGAAAAAAAGGCGGGGCAGGCGGTCAGGCGGCAGGGTCGTTTTTCTTTTCCTCGGGAGCCGCCTCGGGCTCCGGCTCGGCGGCCGGCTCGACGGACGCAAGCGGCTCGGGGGAGCCCTCGGGCTCGAGGGACTCGACGGACTCGATCGCATCGACCGATTCGACAGAAGGCGCGGCCTCCTGGTCCCGCTCGACGTGCTCGATCTCCACCGGCTCCAGCGAGGGCGAAGGGCCCTCGCCTTCCTCCAGGGGCAGACCCATCTCCGCGTCGGCGGGCGGGGTCACGTTGGCGGCTCGGTTGAGCCACTCGTCGATCTGCCGCGGCGAAAGCACGTCGGAAGCGGGCAGCTCCATGAGCGACTTCACGCCGACAAACTCGAGGAATTTGTCCGTCGTGCCATATTGCAGCGGACGTCCCGGCAAATCGGCGCGGCCGACGATATAGACGAGTTCGCGCTCCATCAGCTTGGAAAGTCCCGCCTCGGCGGACACTCCGCGAATCGACTCGATCTCGGAACGCGTCACCGGCTGGCGGTAGGCCACCACCGCCATCGTCTCGAGGGCGGACTGGGTCAGCTTCACCGGCGGCGGCTCGTCGCGCTGGATGCGGATCCACTTGGCAAAACGGGGATGTGTGACGAGGCGATAACCCTGGGCGCCGTCGATGAGCAGGTAGATGTCGTTCTGCGCCTTCAGTTCGGCGGCGAGCGCGTCCATCGCCTCGCGAATCTGCGCGGCGGTGACAAGCGAGGGCACGTCGACGTAAAGCTCGTCGTCCACCGGGGCGAGACCGAGGGGATTGGTCTCTTCGGCGGTGCTGGCGCTGGCCTCGGGCTCCGTCGTCGTGCCGGCTTCCGCTCCGGGCGCCGGGGCCGCTTCGCCCTCGGCGCTCACCGACGCTTCCGCGCCGGCCTCGGTGGCGACCTCCGCGCCGACCACCGCCTCGCCGCTCTCCCCGCCTTCTTGCTCGTCGGAAAGGAGCGGCGCCTGCGCCTGGTCGTGGTAGCGCGTAAAGATCGTCTGGATGTCTTTGATCGTGAGCGGCTGGCTCGACGAGAAGAGCAGGGCTTTGAGCACCAGTTTGAGATTGAACGCCATGCGGGGAAACCGGGGAGCAAACCCGCCGTGCCGCGCCCCGCGCAATCCCGAATTCCGCCCCACCCGCGCCCCGCCCCCCGATCAAGCCCCGGAACAGAAGCCGACAGCCGCCGCTTGCCAAGCGGGCCCCCTTGCCTTCGTTTGCCCGGTTCGCCCGCCGCCATGTCCGCCTCGCTCGCCCTCTCCGGTCTCACCGCCCGCCTCGACAAGCTCGTCTACCACCATGGCGGGAAATGCCTGCCGCCGGACCAACCGCACGCCTTCGTCTACTTCATCACCATCCACAACGGTTCCGAACACACCGTCACCCTCCTCGGCCGCAAATGGGTTCTCACCCAGGCCGACGGCTCCCGCCAGATCATCGAGGGCGACAAAATCGTCGGCGAGACCCCCCGCCTCGAGCCCGGCGAAAGCTTCTCCTACAACAGCTACCACGTCGCCGGCCTCGATTGCCACGCGCAGGGCAGCTTCCACGGCGTCGACGAGCTCGGACGCACCGTGCACGTGATCCTACCGGCCTTCGAGATGCGCGTGCCGCAGGCCCCCGCCGCCTGAAACCGCGCCACGGCTCGCGCCCCGCGCCGCGATCCTCCGGCCGGAGCCCGCGCCGCCTCGCGATGGCGCTTGCCCTCGCCCGCCGCTCCTGCGGCCAATTTTCGCCGTCCATGCGCCCGCCCCCCCTCGTCGAGCCCCTGCCCGCCTCCCCCGCGCTCGACCCTGCCCGGCTCTGGCCCGCCTTCACCGCCCGCCCCGGCTGCGTCTTTCTCGACACCGCCCTGCCCGGCCCGCGCGCCCGCTTCAGCATCCTCGCCTGCGAGCCCAGCCTCACCCTCCGCGGCACCAAGGACGGACCGCTGGTCAGTTATGCCGACCCCGCAAAGCCCGCCGCGAAGGACGAGCTCTTCCCCGGCGCCGACCCGCTGGATTTGCTCAAACGCCTCCTCGCCGCCCGCGCCTGCCCCCCGGTGCCGGGCCTGCCCTTCGTCGGCGGCGCCATCGGCTGGCTGGGCTACGAGGCCGGCGCCGCCCGCGACGGCGTGTATCCAAAAAACCCCGACAGCGCGCCCACCCTCCCCGCCCTCGCCTTCGGGCTCTACGACTCCGCGCTCGTCTACGACCACACCGCCGGCCGCGCCACGCTCGTCGCCGCCGACGCCTCCTCGCTCGCCCGCCTGCGCGCCCTCGTGGAGAGCGCCCCGCCCCCCGGAAAATGTCACCCATTGGGTTACACTTCCAGTCCCCTCCGCCCCGATCTCGACCGCGCCGCCTACTCCGCCGCCATCGCCCGCATCCGCGACTACATCGCCGCGGGCGACGTTTATCAGGTCAACTTCACCCAGCGCTTCACCGCCCCCTTCTCCGGCTCCGCCGCCGCCCTCCACGCCCGCCTCCGCGCGCTCAGCCCGGCCCCCCACGCCGCCTACCTCGACTTCGGCGACCATCAGATCGTTTCCAGCACGCCCGAGCGCCTCCTGCGCGTCAGCGGCCGCCGCCTCGAGACCCGCCCGATCAAGGGCACCGTCGCCCGCCTGCCCGATCCCGCCGCCGACGCCGCCCAGCGCGCGCGCCTGCTCGCCAGCGCCAAGGACCACGCCGAGCTGCTCATGATCGTCGACCTCGCGCGCAACGACCTCGGCCGCGTCGCCTCGCCCGGCAGCGTGCGTGTCGAGGCCCGCCACGAGCTCGAGACCTACGCCACCGTGCACCACCTCGTCGCCACCGTCTCCGCCGAGCTCGCGCCCGGTCTCGACCGTTTCGACGCCCTTCGCGCCCTCCACCCCGGCGGCAGCATCAGCGGCGCGCCCAAGATCCGCGCCATGCAGATCATCTCGGAGCTCGAGCCCGTGCCGCGCCATGCCTACACCGGCGCCCTCGGCTACCTCGGCTACGATGGCGACGCCGACCTGGCCATCGCCATCCGCACCATCACCTGCGCCGAGGGCCTCGCCACCTACCACGTCGGCGGTGGCATCACCTGGGATAGCGACGCCGACTCCGAATTCGACGAGACCCTCCACAAAGGCCGCGCCATGCAAGAGGCGCTACAGGCACCACCCTGATACCCCAAGCCCCGCTCCGCCTCATTGGTCATTGGACATTGGTCATTGGTCATTCGAGGCTCCGCCTCGCATGTCCCTCGCTCCCCAAGTCCTCCTCGACGGCCAGCTCCTGCCCGCCGCCCAGGCCAAAGTCTCCGCGCTCTGCGACGGTTTCCAGTTCGGCCAAGGCGCCTTCGAGACCCTCCGCACCCGCGAAGGGCGACCGCTCCTCTTCGCCGCCCACCACGCGCGCCTCGCCGCCTCCTGCGCCGCGCTCGGCCTCGAGGCCCCGCCTCCCGCCGAGGAACTCGCCGCCCGCATCACCCGCCTGCTCGCCGCCGTCCGCCTGCCCGCCGCCGCGGTGAAAATCATCCGTTTCAAAGAACTCGCCCGCACCACCGAGCTCATCACCGCGCGCGGCCTGCCCTACACCGCGCCCGACTACCTCCGCGGTTTCCGCCTCCTCACCGTCCGCCAAGGCGAGCGCGAGGGCCGCCTCACCGGCCACAAGTCGCTCAACTACCTGGAAAACCTGCTCGCCCGCCAACACGCCAAAGCCGCCGGGGCCGACGACGCGCTCTTCGTCACGCCCGCCGACCAAGTCCTCGAGTGCTCCGCCAGCAGCCTCTTCATCGTCAAGGACGGCCACGCCTACACCCCCCCGCTCTCCGCCGGCATCCTCCCCGGCATCGCCCGCGCCCGCGTGCTGGCCCTCATCGGCCCCGAGCGCGCCCACGAGCGCCCGCTCACCCTCGCGGAGGTCCGCGCCGCCGACGAGTGCTTCGTCACCAACGCCCTCATGCAGGTCATGCCCGTGAGCAGCATCGACGACCACAAGTTCCCCGCCCACGCCCCCGAGACCAGCGCCGTGCGCCAGCGCTTCGTCAGCGCGCCCGAGTAGCGGCGCGTTTTTTCCCCGGTCCGCCGTAGCGCGGCCACTCCACGCGCGGCACCTCCTTGACCGTCCCCGCGGCGGGCGTCTCGAGCGGAGGCGGCCCGAGCCCGAGCCGATGAGCGAGCCTCATCGCGTCGAAAGGCGCGTGGACCTTCACGTCGTTGTCGAAGTAGACAAAAACATCGCGCCCGCCCTTCGCCCGCTTCGCCGCCGGCCCCACGCGGCGCGCGTCCCGCACTTCGCCGCCGCGCCGCCACGCTTCCAAGCGTCTCGCCCAGTCCTCCAGCGCCTCCTCGCCATAGCCGGAGGCGTAGAGCTCCTCGTCCCCGTGCAAGCGCACGTAGACGAAGTCCGCCGTCACGTCCTCGATCAGCGGCCAGCGCCCCGCCGTGTCCGCGACCACCGCAGCCACCCCGTGCCGTCGCAGCTGCTCCACAAAGCGCGGCGTGCGAAACGACTCGTGGCGAATCTCGACCGCGTGCCTCAGCGGGTGCGCCGCATCCTCCACCTCCAGCCAGGGCTCCGCCTTCAGGTGCAAGTCGTGTCCGGCGGCCAGCCGCGCGGCCTCCCCCGCGTCGTGCGGCAAGCGCGCGAGAAAACGCTCCATGCGCTCCTCGTCATAGTGGAAAGAGGGCGGGAACTGCCAGAGCAAGGGACCGAGCTTGCCCGCGAGCCGCAGGAGGCCCGAGGCGAAGAAATTCGCCAGCGGCGTGCCGATGTTTTCCAGCCTCAGGATGTGCGTGATGAAGCGCGGCCCCTTCACCGAGAACTGAAAGCCTCCGGGCGTGGCCTCCGCCCATGCGCCGTAGCTGCTCGGCCGCTGCAAGGAGTAGAAGGAGCCGTTGATCTCGATCGAGGCGAAGAGGCTCGCGGCGTAGGCCAGCTCGTTGCGCTGCGGCAGCCCCTCCGGGTAAAACACGCCGCGCCACGGCGCATAGCGCCAGCCCGAGATGCCGATGCGGATCGTGGCCATGCTCCCCAACCCTAGCGCCTGCCGACCGCCCCTCGCATCGGGCTGCGCTCCGGCCCGCCCGCCGGAAAAGCGCGCAGGCGCTTCGCAGTCTTTGCGTTTTGCCCCGCCTTACGCTTCAGCTAATGACCGAATGCCCGCGCCCGACGCCCTCACCCGTTTTCGCAGCCTCCTGCACGAGGCCCTCGAGCAGGCCATGCTCGTGAAGCTCACCCTGGGCAAACCGCGCCCCGGCGCGCCCGATCCTTCGCTGCGCAACGTCTTCGCCCGCCCCGTCCTCCTCAAGGCCGGCCCCCACATCTCCCTCCTCTACCGACACGCCACCCGCGACATCACCAAAAACCTTTCGCCCGCCGAGGCCGAGGCGACCCTGCTCGCGTTGCTCGAGGAGGCCTTCCTCGACGCCCACCTCTTCACCCCGCTGCACGGCGCCCAGCTCGAACAATCCGCCGACGCCGCCCGCCCCGCCCGCCTGCGCGTGAAAACCGCCGCCAGCGCGCCGCCCCTCGCGCCCGCCACCCACGATCGTGGCAAAGCCCGCGTCATCGCGCCCGAGGCCCCCTGGCTGCGCGCCCTCGGCGTCACCAACGAGCGCGGCCAACCCCGCGAGGGCATGTCGCACAAGTTTCGCCAGATCGAAAAATTCGCCGAGCTGCTCCGCTCCCTCCTCGGCGAGGCCGGCCTCTCCACCCGCGACCAGACTCCCCCGGCCCCGCGGCTCGACCCCGGCCCCGGCGTGCCGCCCATCGGCCTGCACCGCGGCGTCAGCTACCCGCCGCCGGCCGACGCGCAGGGCGTCGAAGGCGCCGGACTCAATCTCTGCCCGCCCAGCTCCCTCCGCCCCACCGCCCCGCTCCGCCTCGCCGACATGGGCGCGGGCAAAGGCTACCTCACCTTCGCCCTCGCCGACCTGCTAGGCGAGGGTGCCGAGATCGTCGGCATCGAGCGCCGCGCCGACCTCGTCGCCACCTGCAACCACGTCGCCGCCGACTGCGGCTTCGCCCCGCGCCTCCGCTTCATCGAGGGCGACATCCCCGCCCCGCCCGCCCCCCATCCCGGCGGCTCCGGCATCGGGCATTGGTCATTGGACATTGGTCATTTCAGCGCGTCGAGCGCAGTCGCGGACGGAGGCAAAGCCGCACCCGCACCCGCGCTCGACGCGCTGATCGCGCTCCACGCCTGCGACACCGCCACCGACGACGCCCTCGCCGCCGGCCACGCCGCCGGCGCCCGCCTGCTCGTCGTTTCCCCCTGTTGCCAAAAAGAGCTGCGACCGCGCCTCACCGCCCCGCCCGTCCTCGCCGACGCCCTCCGCCACGGCATCTTTCACGAACGCCAGGCCGAGTTTGTCACCGACGCCCTCCGGGCCCAGCTCCTCGAATGCGCCGGCTACCGCACCAAGGTCTTCGAGTTCGTCTCCACCGAGCACACCGCTAAAAACCTCATGATCGCCGCCATCCGCCCGGCCTCCCTCGCCGCCCGCGGCGCCGAGTTCAGCCCCGACAGCTCCACGCTCGCCCGCGTGCGCGCCTTCGCCGCCTTCTACGGCATCCGCGAGCAACGCCTCGCCCGCCACCTCGGCCTCTCGCTCGCATGAGCCGCCGCCCCCCGCGACGCCCGCCCCCGCCCGCCCCGCTTCTACGCTTGGCCTCCCCCGCCCGCTTCGCGTTAAACCTCTCCCCTTGGCCCACGCATCGCACCACATCCTCCGCTTCCGCTCCGTCACCGTCCGCTACGGACGGCGCGTCGCGCTGGACGACGTGACCGCCGACGTGCCCTGCGGCAGCCTCGTCGCCGTCGCCGGCCCCAACGGCGCGGGCAAAAGCACCCTCCTCCGCTCCATCCTCGGCTGGCACCCCCTCTCCGCCGGCGAGATCCGTATCGGCGACGCCCATACGCACCACCAGCTGCCGCGCTTCGCCTACGTGCCCCAGGCCCACCAGGTGGACTACGATTTCCCCGCCACCGTGCGCGAGGTCGTCGCCCAGGCCCGCTGGCCCGCCCGCCGCCCCTGGCAACGCCTCGACGCCGCCGACCACGAGGCCATCGCCCGCGCCCTCGCCGAGCTCGAGATCGGCGACCTCGCCTCCCGCCCCATCCGCGAGCTCTCCGGCGGCCAGCGCCAGCGCATGTTCCTCGCCCGCGCCGTCGCGCAGGGCGCCGACATCTTTCTCCTCGACGAGCCCTTCGCCGCGCTCGATCGCCGCGCCGCCCGCGAGCTCACCCACATCCTCCGCGCCTGGCGCGCCCAGGGCCGCACCGTGCTCGCCGCCCTCCACGAGCTCGAGGCCGCCCGCGAGCACTTCACCCACGCCCTCCTCCTCTCCACCCGCCTCGTCGCCGCCGGCCCCGTCGCCGAGGCGCTCTCCGAGGCCGCGATCCACGCCGCCTTCGACGCCGCCGCCTGCGTCCACGAGGCCGCCCCGCCGGTGCCGCGCACCGCCATCTTCCCGCGATGAGCCCCGGCGAACTGCTCCTCGAGCCCTTCTCCCTGCCCTTCATGCAGCGCGGCCTCGCCGCCGCCGTGCTCGTCGGCCTGAGCGGCGGCGCCCTCGGCTCGCTGCTCGTGCTGCGCCGCCTCGCCCTCATGGGCGACGCCCTCTCCCACTCGCTCCTCCCCGGCCTCGCCCTCGCCTACCTCTTCTTCGGGCAAAACGTCGGCGCGCTCCTCGTCGGCGCCCTCCTCGCCGGCCTGCTCACCGCCGCCGGCGGCGCGCTCCTCTCGCGCCTCACCCGCCTCAAGGAGGACGCCGCCTTCGGCGCGCTCTTCATCCTCTTCTTCGCCGCCGGCATCGCCCTCGTCAGCCACTACCCCTCGCGCCTCGACCTCGCCCACTTCCTCTTCGGCTCCATCCTCGGTGTAGGGCCCGAGGAACTACGCTTCGCCGCCCTCGTCTCCGGCACCAGCATCGCGCTCCTCCTCTGGTTTCGCCGCAGCCTCGCCCTCCACGCCTTCGACCCCGCCTTCCACCGCGCCACCGGCGGCCGCGGCGGCCTCGTGCACGTGGGCCTGCTCGCCCTGGTCGTCTTCAACCTGATCTCTGCCCTCCAGATCATGGGCATCGTGCTTTCGCTCGGGCTCTTCATCCTGCCCGCCGTCACCGCCTACCTCTGGGTCGAGCGCCTCGCGCCCATGATGCTCCTCTCCGGCGCCCTCGCCGCGCTCGGCGCCACCGCCGGCCTCCTGCTCAGCTACCACCTCGGCGTCGCCAGCGGCGCGGCCATCGTGCTCACCCTCGGCGCCTTCTTCCTCGGCTCCGCCGTCCTCAGCCCGCGCCACGGCCTCGCCGCCCCGCTCCTCGCCCGCTGGCGCACCGGCAAACGCGTCCTTCACCGGCCCGACTGATTTTTTAACGCGAAGACGCAAAGGACCAAACCAAGATCGCAAAGAACCCCATCCCCTATCCGCGCTCATTCGCGCCATCCGCGGTTAAAAACCCTCCTCCTTCTTCCCCCTTTACTTCGGCTCGATCTTCACGCCTCCGCGCTAAAAATCCCCATCTCCGCCTCCCCTTTTTTCTCGCCCGCTCCATGAACTTCTTCCGCCGCCTCTTCTCCCCCAAGCCCACCGCCTCCCAAAACCCCTCCGCCGCCTCGCCCGACACCCCGCCGGTCGCCCCGCGCGACGACCAGCCCATCATCGTGCACGACGCCTACGGCCGCGAGGTGCAGCTCACCAAGGAGCAATGGCGCGACACCGTCCTGCTCGCCCACCTCGAAAAAGTCCGCGACCAGCCCGAGGCCCTCGCCGCCGCCATCACCCAGTCCCTCCACGACGGCTTCGCCGCCGAGGTCCTCGCCTCCGCCGCCCACCTCGCCGCCACCGACCCGCAGCCCGAGCGCGGCCACGTGCTCCACGCCGCCACCCTCCTCGAGCTCAAACGCCCCGCCGAGGCCGAGCAGCTCCTCCGTGCCTTCGCCGGGAAACACGGCGAGACCGGCCTCTCCCTCGCCCACCTCGCCCGCGCCGAGGCCGAGCAAGGCCACCGCGAGCGCGCACTCGACACCCTCTGGCGCGCCCTCTCCCTCGACCCCAACCAAGACACCGCCCTCGCCTGGTATGCCGCCCACCAACGCGAGCTCCACGGCCCCGAGGCCGCCCTCGAGGCCTACCGCCGCGTGGCCGAGCTGCCCGATTCCTGGCGCGCCCGCCTCGCCCTCGCCCGCCACGCCCTCGAGCAGCGCGACCTCGCCGCCGCCCGCCAGCTCTACGACGAGGCCCTCGACCGCGCCCCCCGTCCCGTGCCCGCCGACCTCCTCCAGCAGATGAGCGGCGACCTCGGCAACCACGGCCACCTGCCCGAGATCCTCCAGCTCGCCGCGCCCTACTACGACATCGCCAAACACGGCCTCCCCACCGGCTCCAACCTCCTCAAAACCTACCACGACCTCGGCCAGCTCGACGCCGCGCGCCGCCTCCTCGACCGCCTCTACGCGCAAAACCGCCCCGACTGGAAAACCCAGCTCGCCTTCTGGGAGACCGAGCTCGCCAAGACCCGCATCGCCACCACCGAGGCCCCGCCGCCCGGCAAAGTCGAGGTCACGCTCCTCTCCGTCGAGGGCCCCGTCTGGCTGCCGCCCGACTCGCCCGCGGCCGAGCTTTTCCCCGCCAAATCCGACGACGCCCTCCTCGTCGCCTTCCTCGGCTCCAGCGCCGAGCTCCCGCCCCCGCCCGCCGATCCCGCCGAGCGCAACCGCCTCGCCGACGGCCCCGGCCGCCTCTCCCGCGCCCTCCCGCTCTACCTCGCCGAGCAGGTCGAGTTTGCCACCCCCGCCCTCGCCCGCGTGCTCGTGCCCTGGGTCGTGAAGCCCAGCCCCGGCTACATCCTCGGCGGCATGCCCTGGGACGACGCCACCGCCGCCCGCCACGCGCGCGCCGCCGTGCCCGACGACGCCGCCGACTACCTCTTCGTCACCCACCTGCGTTGCCTCGGCGAGCCCTGGAGCGTCGAGCTGCGCCTCGTGCGCACCATCGACGGCGCCTGCCTCGCCACCGCCAGCGTGCCCTGCCCGCCCGCCGATCCCGGCCAGTGCCTGCCCGAGCTCACCCGCGTCATCCTCGAGCTGCTCGCCACCCACGCCGAGAGTCCCGCCTCCACCGAGCCCCAGCCCGCCGGCCTCGCGCTCCCCGCCGCGCTCCACTCCCACTACCTGCTCCGTCTCGAACAACTCCTCGCCGTGCGCACCGCCGGCATCGAGCCCGCGAAATCCACGCTCAACCACGAGCGCGAGATCCTCGAGGGCCAGCTCCGCCTCTGCCTCGACCGCCCCGACCACCTGCCCTCGCGCCTCCTCCTCGCCCACACCCTGCGCGCGATGAAGCGCGTGCGCCCCGAGGTCGTGCCCGAGTTTCGCCCGCGCATCGATTTGCTCCAATCCGAGCACCCCTTGCCCGAGCCCGCCCAAGCCGTCGTCGCCCGCGTCTTCGCCGCCGCCTTCACCGCTTAAAGTGGCAGGGGCGTCCCGCCCGTGGGTTCGCCCCGTGGCCCGGGCGTCTCGCCCCGCCCATGTCCGGTCATCCGCTCATCAGCCCCGTCCTCCCGCCCATGTCCGTCCCCGATCTCGCCGCCGTCAAAAGCTATCTCCTCGACCTGCAGGACCGCATCTGCGCCGCCCTCGCCGAGGAGGACGGTCGCGCGAGCTTCGTCACCGACGAGTGGACTCGCGAGCCCTCCGCGTCGTCCACCCCCGGCCTCGGCGGTGGCGGCCGCACGCGCATCCTCGCCGAAGGCGCGGTATTTGAAAAAGCCGGCGTGGCCTTCTCGCACGTGACCGGCAGCCAGCTCCCGCCCAGCGCCACCGCGCACCGACCCGAGCTCGCCGGCAAGCCCTGGGTGGCGATGGGCGTCTCGCTGGTCATCCACCCGCGCAACCCCCGCGTCCCCACCAGCCACGCGAACGTGCGTTTCTTCAGCACCCTCCCCGCGGCCAGCCCCGACTCCTCGACTCCTCGCCCCCTCGGCTCCTCGGACCCGTCGGCTCCGCCGACTTGGTGGTTCGGCGGCGGCTTCGACCTCACGCCCTACTACGGCTACGAGGAAGACTGCGTGCACTGGCACCGCACCGCGCGCGAGGCGCTCGCGCCCTTCGGCGACGCCTACTACCCGAAGTTCAAGAAGTGGTGCGACGACTACTTCTTTCTCAAGCACCGCGGCGAACCGCGCGGCGTGGGCGGCGTGTTTTTCGACGACTTTTCCGCGCTCGGTTTCGAACGATCCTTCGCCCTCCTCCGCGCCGTGGGCGACGCCTACGTGCCCGCCTATCGTCCTATCGTCGCGCGCCGCAAAAATGCGCCGACCACCGTGGCCGAGCGCGACTGGCAGCTGTATCGACGCGGCCGATACGTGGAGTTCAACCTCGTCTGGGACCGCGGCACGCTCTTCGGCCTGCAAAGCGGCGGCCGCACCGAGAGCATCCTCATGAGCCTGCCCCCGCTCGTCCGCTGGGACTACGGCCGCAGTCCCGCCCCCGGCTCCGAGGAGGCCCGCCTCCACACCGACTTCCTCCGCCCCCGCGACTGGGTCGATTTTGGAACCGCTAAAGATCGCTAAAGGCCGCTAAAACAAACCTTCAAATTTAGCGTCACTTAGCGCCATTCAGCGGTTCCCATTGATACGATTGCGCTCACCCGCACTCTAACGCATCCTGTTCCCATGGGTCTTATCCGCACCAAGCTCACGCTGCGCAACCCCGCCAACCCTAGCCTCGCCCCGATCGAGGCGTTGGCACTTGTGGACACCGGTGCGATCACGCTCTGTCTGCCGCCACACGTTGCCCTTCAACTCGGCCTGCGAGCCATTGAGCAGCGGGAAGTCACGCTCGCGGACGGGCGTCGCCAGCTCGTGGATTATGTGGGCCCGGTCCAGGTGACCTTCCAAAATCGCAACAGCTTCGGCGGCGCGCTCGTCCTCGGCGACGAGGTCATCCTCGGCGCGATTCCGATGGAAGACATGGACCTCGTGATCAACCCGACCCGCCTCGCGGTCACGGTCAACCCCGAGAACCCCAACTTCCCCGCCGCCATCGTGAAATAGCGCCACCGCGGCGTTTTTCATTCGTCATCGGGCCTTGGTCATTGGTCATTTCGCGCGATGCAATCGCGCGACCGTTTCCTCGCCGCCCTCGCCTGCCAGCCGCTCGAGCGCCCGCCCCTCTGGGTGATGCGCCAGGCCGGCCGCTACCTGCCCGAATACCGCGCGCTCAAGGCCAAGTCCTCCTTCCTCGAGATGGTGCGCACCCCCGAGCTCGCCACCGAGGTCACCCTCCAGCCCCTGCGCCGCTTCCCGGGCCTCGACGCCGCCATCCTCTTCTCCGACATCCTCGTCATCCCCGAGGCCCTCGGCCAGCCCTACGCGTTTCGCGAGACCGGCGGCATCCAGATGGCCTACCGGCTCGATACCCGCGCCCAGATCGACGCCCTCGCCCCCGCCGAGGCCGTGCCCGAGAAACTCGCCTACGTCGGCGACGCCCTCCGCCTCCTCAAGCGCGAGGTCGCCTCCACCGGCCACACCCTCCTCGGCTTCGGCGGCTCCCCCTGGACCCTCGCGACCTACATGCTCGAGGGCGGCAGCTCCGACGACTTCGCGCGCGCCAAGCTGCTCTTCTACACCGACCGCCCGGCCTTCAACGCCCTGCTCGAAAAACTCACCGCCGCGCTCGCCACCTACTTCCGCATGCAGATCGAGGCCGGCGCCGACGCCATCCAGATCTTCGACAGCTGGGGCGGCATCCTCGCCGGCCCCGACTACGAGGCCGCCTCGCTCCAGTGGATCCGCCGCCTCGTCGCCGCGCTCCCGCCCGGGTTCCCCGTCATCCTCTACGCCAAGGGCACCTCGCCCCACCTCGCCGCCCAGGCCGACTCCGGCGTGCGCGCCATCAGCGTCGACTGGACCAGCGACCTCGCCGCCGTGCGCGCCGCCTTGCCACCGCGGATCGCCGTGCAGGGCAACCTCGACCCGGTGCTCATGACCACCACGCCCGAGATCGTGCGTGCCCAGGCCACCCGCCTCCTCGAGTCTATGCGCGGCCAGCCCGGCCACATCTTTAACCTCGGCCACGGCATCACCCCCGACGCCAAGATCGAGTGCATGCAGGCCCTCGTCGACACCGTCACCGGCTTCCGCTAAGCCGTAACGATGAAGTCGAGGGCTGAGCAGCGGGGCGAGATGGCGAGCGCATTTCAGAGGGCGAACGGCCGAGGAACACCCGGAGGGTATTTCGTTGGGAGTGAGCCAATGAAAGGTGCCGGCAGATCGTCTCGATGCGACCCGCTCGACTACATCGTTACGGCTTAGGAGCGCCACGCGCGCCGGTCCGCCCTTGAGCGGGTGCTTTTGGCCAATAATCGCCGCGACAAACCCGCCCGCGTTTCTGCTAGGCTCTTCCTCCCGTGGGCTCACCACTACCGAACGACCGCAGCCTCCCCGTCGCCATCCTCGGCGCCGGCCTCACCGGCCTCGCCGCCGCGCGCCACCTCGCGCTCGCCGGCCGGCGCGTCGTGGTCTTTGATGCTTCGCCCGCCCCCGGCGGCGTGATCCGCAGCGAACGCCACCCCGAGGGCTGGCTGATCGAGAGCGGCCCCAACTCCCTCCAGGAAACCCCGCCCGTCGCCGCCCTCGTCCGCGAGCTCGGCCTCGAGCCCGTCCGCCAGGTGGCCGACCCGGCCGCGAAAAACCGCTACGTGCTGCGCGACGGCGCCCCGCGCCCGCTCCCGCTCTCGCCGCCGGCCTTTTTCCGCTCCGGCCTCTTCTCGCGCCGCACCAAATACCGCGTCGTGCGCGAATATTTTCGCCGCCGCGAGCCCCGCCTCCACGACCTCCCGCTGGCCGATTTTTTCCGCGAACACTTCGGCCAGGAGCTGCTCGACTACGCGCTCGACCCCTTCGTCTCCGGCATCTTCGCCGGCGACCCCGCCCGCCTCTCCTCGCGCCACGCCTTCCCCTCGCTTTGGAAAGCCGAGCACGAGCACGGCTCGCTCGTCCGAGCCCAGATCAAAAACGCCCGCGCCCGCCGCGAGCGTGGCGAGCCCCCCGGCCCGCCGCCGATCATCAGCTTCGCCGACGGCCTCGCCACCCTGCCCCGCGCCCTCGCCGACTCCCTCCCGCCCGGCTCCCTGCGCCTCGGCGCGAGCGTCACCCAGATCAGCCCCTCGCGCGCCGGTTGGATTCTCGACGCCTCGCCCGCGGAGCGGTTTTCCCACCTCCTCCTCGCCCTGCCCGCGCCCGCCCTCGCCCGCCTCGAGATCGGCTCGCCCGGCGCGCAGACCTCCCTCGCCTCGCTCGATCACCTCGAGCACCCGCCCGTCTGCTCGCTCTTCCTCGGCTACCGCCGCGAGGATGTCGCCCACCCGTTGGATGGCCTCGGGCTGCTCTTCCCCTCGGTCGAGAAACGCCCCCTCCTCGGCGTCCTCTTCAACAGCACGCTCTTCCCGGCCCGCGCCCCCGCCGGCCACGTCGCCCTCACCGTCATGCTCGGCGGTGCGCGCAACGGCGAGCTCGCCCGCCACCCGCTCGACTACCAGCTGCCCCTCGTGCGCCGCGAACTCGTCCAAGTGCTCGGCGTGCGCGGCGAGCCGGTCTTCGTGCGCCGCACGCTATGGCCCCGCGCCATTCCGCAGTATCTGCTCAACCACGACGAACACCTCCACGTCATCCGGGCCGCCGAAGAGCGAAACCCCGGCCTGCACATCGGCGGCCCCGTGCGCGACGGCATCGGCCTCCCCGCCTGCCTAGCCGCCGGCGAGCGCCTAGCCCAAGCCGCCTTGGCCTAAACTCTTCCGCTCCCATTAACCGCGCAGCACCATCGGCATCCCCCCGCCCAAGCCCCGTCCATCGGCCCTCCGTCACCCACCATTGGTCATTGGTCATTCGTCATTGGTCATTACCGCGCGAAGCGCGGTTGACTCCCCTCCTCTCGCTCCTAGCCTGCCGCGCCCTTTTCCCTCGGCATGGCGCACGACCTTAAGCACACCCTCAGCCTCCCCAAGACCGATTTCCCCATGCGCGGGGACCTGCCGAAGCGCGAGCCCCTCCGCCTCGCCGCCTGGGAAAAGCTAAAGCTCTACGAGGCCATCCAGCAAAAGCGCGCCGGCCAGCCCGCCTTCGTGCTCCACGACGGCCCCCCCTTCACCAACGGCGACGTTCACATCGGCACCGCCCTCAACAAGTCCCTCAAGGACATCACCCTCCGCTACAAGTCCCTCCGCGGCTTCCGCACGCCCTACGTGCCCGGTTGGGACTGCCACGGCCTGCCCATCGAGCAAAAAGTCGCCAAGGAAATCCAGGCCTCCGGCCAACAACTCTCCACCGCCGAGCTACGCGCCCGTTGCGACGCCTTCGCCGAGGGCTGGATCAAGAAGCAGACCGCCTCCTTCAAGCGCCTCGGTGTCCAGGCCGACTGGGCCGCCGAATACAAGACCAAGGCCCCCGCCTTCGAGGCCGACATCGTCCGCACCTTCGCCTCTTTCGTCGAGCAGGGCCTCGTCTACCGCTCCAAGAAACCCGTCTACTGGTCCATCCCCTTCGAGACCGCCCTCGCCGAGGCCGAGATCGAATACGCCGAGCACACCTCGATCGCCATCTGGGTGAAGTTCCTCGTGCCCGTCGCCGAAGCTCAAAAATTCGGCCTCCCGCACGACAAGCCCCTCAGCGTCGTCATCTGGACCACCACCCCCTGGACCCTCCCGGCCAACCTCGCCATCGCGGTCCACCCCGAGACCGAATACGTCGTCGCCGACCTCGGCTCCGAGCGCATCCTCGTCGCCCGCGCCCTCGCCCCCGCCGTCCTCGACGCCGCCAAACACCCCGACCCATCATTGGTCATTGGTCATTGGTCATTGGTCATTTCGGGCGCGCGTCTCGAGGGCTTGGCTACCCAGCACCCCTTCATCGCGCGCCCGTCCCCGGTCGTCCTCGCCGACTACGTCACCACCGACAGCGGCACCGGCTGCGTGCACACCGCCCCCGGCCACGGTGCCGAGGACTATCTCACCGGCCTCAAATACGGCCTCCCGATCTACTGCCCGGTCGGCGACGACGGCCGCTACCTCGACGACGGCAAAGTCCCCGCCGATCTCGTCGGCGTCTCCTGCTTGGAGACGGTCGAGGACCTCGCCGCCAAGAAACCCGCGCCCGCCAACCTCGCGGTCCTGAAAAAACTCGCCACCCCCGACGCCGCCACCGGCCACGTCGCCCTCCTCGCCAAGGCCAAATACGTCCACAGCTACCCTCACTGCTGGCGCTCCAAGACCCCCATCATCTTCCGCGCCGTCGACCAGTGGTTCGTCAGCCTCGACAAAAAACCCGAAGCCCCCGCAGCGCCCGCCTCCTCCGACGTAGGGCGTTCGCTTGCGAATGCCGCCGACCATTCGCCGCGCGGCGCCGCGCTCGCCGCCATCCGCGACGTCCAATGGTTCCCCGCCTGGGGCCAGGCCCGCATCACCGGCGCCGTCGAGGCCCGTCCCGACTGGTGCATCAGCCGCCAGCGCTCGTGGGGCGTGCCCATAATCGCCTTCTACGACGCGAAGAAAAACGCCTTCCTCGACGCCTCCGTCATCCGCGCCGTCGCCGCCAAGATCGCCGCCCACCCCCGCGGCACCAACCTCTGGTATGAGGCCACCGCCGCCGAGCTGCTCGCCGGCGTCGCCCTCCCCGCCGGCTGGCCCGCCGCCGCCGAGCTCACCTGCGGCCGCGACACCCTCGACGTCTGGATCGATTCCGGCAGCTCCCACGCCGCCGTCCTTCGTAGTGGCCAGGGCACTACGCAGTGGCCCGCCGACCTCTACCTCGAGGGCTCCGACCAGCACCGCGGCTGGTTCCAATCCTCCCTTTGGACCGGCGTCATCGCCCAGGGCGGCGCGCCCTACAAGGCCGTGCTCACCCACGGCTTCATCGTCGGCGAGGACGGCAAAAAGATCTCCAAGTCCGGCCAATACGAGAAGCCCCCGACCTCCGACAACTTCGTCAACGACTACGGCGCCGACGTCATCCGCCTCTGGCTCGCCTCGCAGGATTTCACGCAGGACATCACCCTCTCCAAAAAAATCCTCGATAACTCCGCCGAGCAGTATCGCTCCTTCCGCAACGCCCTCCGCTACCAGCTCTCGCTCCTCCACGACTTCGAGCCCGCGAAGCACGCCCTCCCCTACGCCGAGCTCGACGTCCTCGACCGCTGGGCCCTGCACCAGATCTCCAAGCTCCTCGCCGAGGCCACCGCCGCCTACGACGCCTACGAGTTCCACCGCGTCGTCTCCCTCTGCTCGCACTTCGTGGCCACCACCCTGAGCGCCGTCTACAACGACGTCTGCAAGGACCGCCTCTACACCTTCCCGGTCAACCACCCCCAGCGCCGCAGCACCCAGACCGCCGTGCACGCCGTCTTCGGCGTCCTCGTCCGCATCCTCGCACCCATCCTCACCTTCACCGCCGACGAGGCCTGGTGCCACGCCCACTTCCGCGCCGACCTCCCGCCCCCGGGCGCGCCGAGCCCCGGCTCGGCCTCCGACTCCTCGACTCCCGCCCCGTCCGTCCACCTCAGCGACTGGCCCACCGCCCACCCCGCCTGGACCGACGACGCCCTCGCCGCCGATTTCGCCGAGCTCCTCAAGGTCCGCGCCAAGGTCAACGAGACCCTCGAGCCCCTCCGCCAGGCCGGCAAACTCGGCAAGTCCCTCGACGCCGCCATCACCCTCGAGGTCGCCGCCTCCGATCCGCTCGACGCCATCCTGCGCCGCCACGAGGCCTTCCTGCCCGAGCTCTTCATCGTCTCCCACGTCACCCTCGCCGAGACCCCGGCCAACCAGCCGCTCGCCGTCGCCGCCCGTCCCTGTTCCGAGCTTGGCTACGTGCGCTGCCCGCGCTGCTGGCGCTGGGTGCCCGCCTTGCAACCCGCCGGCGAACACGAGGTCTGTCCTCGCTGCGCCGACGCCATCACCGGGTAAACCCCCACCCCTCGCACCGGCCCGGCGCTTCACCCTTTCGCTTCCACAACTTACACCCAAACCCACCATGGCACACAAACCAGCCCGCAAGCCCGCCCCGGTCGCCAAAAAGAAAGCCGCCAAGCCCGCCCCCAAGCCCGCCGCCGCCAAAGCCAAGAAGCCCGCCAAGCCGGCCAAAGTCTCCCGCTCGCCCGCCAAACCCTCTCGTCCTTCCAAACCTTCCCTCCCTTCCAAATCAGTCGCGAAAAAACCCGCGCCCAAACCGATGTCCAAGTCCAAGCCCACGCCTCCTCCTTCCAACAAGAAACCCGCCGCCAAGCCCGCCCCCGCTCCCGCTCCCGCCGCCAAGGCCAAACCCGCCCCGGCCCCCGCCAAAGCCGCTCCGGCCCCCGCCCCGGCCCCCCGCGTCGCCCTCCCCAAGCTCAAGGGCAAGGACGCCGTCCGCGCCAAGATCCTCGCCCAGCGCGCCAAGCCCGCCAAACCCGCCGCCTTCTCCCTCGACGAGGTGCTGGCCATCGCCAAGACCACCGCCGCCAAGGCCCCCGTCGTCGAGGCCCAGGCCACCGGCCCCGTCATCGCCACCAAGTCCGGCAAGATCGCCCCCCTCCCGGCCGACGCCCTCAAGCCCGCCGCGCCCACCAAGGTCAAGGCCGCCTCCCTCGCCGACATCCTCGGCTTCAACCCCCGCGCCAAGGCCTCCCACGCCGAGAGCGAGGAGGACGCCGTGCCCGAAAAGTTTAAGCGCTACTACAAGCTCCTCGTCGAGCTGCGCAACCACGTCACCGGCCAGGTCGACCAACACTCCGAGGAGACGCTCAAGCGCTCCGCCAAGGAGGACAGCGGCGACCTCTCCAGCTACGGCACCGACGGCGGCACCGATTCCTTCGATCGCGACTTCGCCCTCAGCCTCGTCGCCAACGAGCAGGAGGCCCTCGCCGAGATCGAGGCCGCCATCCAGCGCATCAAGGCCGGCACCTACGGCGTCTGCGAACACACCGAGAAGCCCATCCCCAAGGAGCGCCTCCTCGCCGTGCCCTTCACCCGCTACACCGCCGAGGCCATGAAGGAGGTCGAGAAGACCCGCTTCCGCGTCCGCGGCCAGACCGGCATCCTCGGCGAAGGCGAAGAAGGCGCCACCAAGATCGACGACGGCGGCGACGACTGAGCGCCCCCTCCGGCCGGGCCGCGGCGGACCGAGGGGCGGCTCGCCCTCCGAAATCCGCCCGCGCCCCCTGAGTTTCCGCGGCGAGGCCCACCCGCCTCGCCGCTCTCGTGTCCGCCCCCCGCCCGCTTTTTTCCCCGCTTAGTTCCTCCCCGCCCGCCACTTCTCCCGCGACTCCCCCTCCGCCACCCGCTTGCGCTTCCCTCCCGCGCGACTACACGTCTGACTACTCTCTCTCGCTCCCGTGGATCTCCGTCTTCCCGAAAATAATCCCGTGCCCGCGCACTCCGGGAAAACTTGCGTGTCCACGCCCGCCACCATGGCTCTTCGTCCCGCTTGGACTGACCGCGTGCTCGCCTACCGCCGCCTCTGGGTGCTCGCGCTCATCGTTTTCACCTTCGATCAACTCACCAAGATCTGGATCGTCGCCAAGCTCGACTACCCCACCTACTGGCCGAGCGAAGGCGCCATCACCATCATCGAGGGCTTTTTCTACCTCGTCCACGTCGGCAACACCGGCGCCGCCTGGAGCCTCTTCGCCGGCCAGAGTTCGCTTCTCGCCCTCCTCGCCGGCATCACCCTGGTGGGAATCTTTTTCTGGCGACGCCACCTCGGCCTCCAGCACCACCGCGTGCAGATCGCCTTCGGCCTGCTCATCGGCGGCATCGTGGGCAACTTTGTCGACCGCGTGCTCCACGGCCACGTGATCGACTTCCTCGATTTCCACTTCGGCGACTACATCTACCCGACCTTCAACCTCGCCGATGCCGGCATCTGCGTCGGCGTGATCCTCTACCTCTGGCACTCCTTCCAGGAGCCCGCCGAGTAGCCCCCGGGAACGCCGAGCCCCAGCTCGGCCCATCCCCCAGGCGGCCCACGCGCCGCCCATTCGTCATTCGTCATTGGACATTCGTCATTCCGCGCCGCAGCGCGGCGCGGTCACCCCGCATCCACCGTCTGCGCCACCGCCTCGCAGAGGCCCGCGAAAGTCTCCTCCGCCAAGGAGAGCTTCCGCCCGCGCAGATGCGCCACGCCCCAAGTGCGCTTAAGCTTCCCGCCCGGCATCGGCAGCGCCACCAGCGAGCCCTCGTCGAGTTCGCGCCGTGCCACCCAAGGAGCCAGCACGCCCGCGCCCACGCCCACCTTCGCGAGCTCCTTGATCGCCTCCATCGAGCCCAGCTCCATCACGTCGCCCAGCTCGAGCCCCGCCGCCTTCAAGTGGTCGGTCAACAAGGCGTCCGTGTAGCTCCCGCGGTTATACACGATCAAAGTTTCCCGCCCCAGCGCCTCGCCCGGCACCCTTCCCGCGCGCGCCCACGCGTGCATCGGTGACACCAGCACGCGCAGCTCGTCGTTAAACAAGCGTCGAAACGCCAGCCCCTCCTCCTTCCCCGGCTCCAGCATCAGCGCCAGGTCGATCTGGTTTGAGCGCAATAGCTCCACCATGCGCGGTCCGTCTCCCGGCTCCATGCGCAGCGCGCAGTCCGGAAAGCTCTGTCTAAATTCGCGCAGCACCGTCGGCAAAAGATGCTGGCAGGTCGTCACGCTCGCGCCCACCCGCAAGCGGCCCCGGCCCCAGGTGCCCGCCTCCTCCAGCGCCGTCCGCGTGTCGTGCATCTCGCGTAGGATGCGCTCTGCCGCCGGCCGCAGCAGCTCGCCCGCCTCGGTCAAAAACACCCGCTTCCCCACGCGGTCAAAAAGCGGCACGCCCACGTCCTGCTCCAGCGCCTTGATCGCGTGGCTGATCGCCGACTGCGTGAGATGGAGATCCTTCGCCGTCTGCGTGAAGCTCCCGCACCGCGCCAAGGTGGCGAAGGCGAGCAACTGCCGGCTATCGAGTGTCGTGGTGGTCATGTATGTCTGCTTTTTGATCAGTCCGATCCGTCCGATCAGCCCGATCCGTCCGATCAGCCTGATCAGCGACCTTCCCGATGATGAGCGCTCGTCATCGTCTTGGCCGAAACCGTGAAAAGCATTTTTAGGGCCAGCCGCGGCTGGCACGGCATCCGCTGACGGCGCCGGCACTCACATGCCCACCGCCCTCGCCTCCCGCGCCCACTCCGCGCCCTCCGCGTCCGCCCACTCGCCGACCGGCTCCCGCATCCGCATCGGCTTTATCCCGCTCACCGACGCCGCCCCCATCCTCGTCGCCCACGCCCACGGCCTCTTCAAGAAACGCGGCCTCGAGGTCGAGCTCAGCCGCGAGGTCGGCTGGGCCACCGTCCGCGACAAGATCATCTACCGCGAGCTCGACGCCGCCCACGCCGTCGCCCCCATGGTCGTGGCCACCACCCTCGGCCTCGGCTGCCTCGCCACCCCCTGCCTCTCCGCCCACGTCCTCAACGCCCACGGCAACGCCCTCACCCTCTCCACCGCCCTCTGGAAACGCGGCGTGCGCGACGCCGCCACCCTGCGCGACGAGATCCAGCGCACCCGCCACGAGCGCCTCCTCGTCCTCGGCGTCGTCTTCGCCTGCTCCGCCCAGCACATCATCCTCCGCGACTGGCTCCGCGGCGCCATGATCGATCCCGACAAGGACGTCCGCATCGTCGTCGTCCCCCCGCCCCAGCTCCACCGCAACCTCGCCGCCGGCACCATCGACGGCTACTGCGTCGGCGACCCCTGGAACTCCCTCGCCGTGCGCGAAAAAACCGGCTGGATCGCCGCCACCTCCGCCGAGCTCGCCCCCGGCCACCCCGAAACAGCCTTCATGGTGCGCGAAGACTTCGCCGCCTCCCGCCCCGAGGAGCACCTCGCCCTCGTCTCCGCCCTCCAGGAGGCCTCCCTCCTCTGCGACTCCCCCGACTTCCGCCCCGAGCTCGTCCGCCTCCTCTCCCGCCCCGAGTTCATCAACCTCCCCGCCCGCCTCCTCTCCCCCGCCCTCCTCGGCTCCCTCGAGATCGGCGGCGGCCGCGAGCCTGTATCCGCGGAAAACTACATCCGTTTCTCCCGCGCCGAGGCCAACTGCCCCACCCCCCTCCGCGCCCAGTGGATGATCGACGGCCTCCTCCGCCACGGCGTCATCCCCAAGGGCGCCGCCCTGCCCGCCGACCTCGCCCGCCGCGTCTTCCGCTCCGACCTCTTCTCCCAGGCCCGCGCCCGCCACGCCCTCGCCTAGCGCCCGCCTCCGCGCCCGCCCCGCGACCCGCCCCACCCAACAATCCTCCTCATCATCTTCATCAATTCTTTGAACCGCCTTTCTCGATCACCTCACGCCCGCTGGCACGCACGCCGCTAACTTGCGGCATCGATTCCGGGCCCACCGCGCCACCCGAAAACGAACCACCGAAACACACGACGCCCACCACCTCGATGCACCGCAGCTCCTCCACCACTCGCCGCAGTTTTCTCGCCCGCGCCGCCGCCGCGCTCGGCCTCGCCCTCCTCGGCGCCGGCCTCGCGCCCGCCGCCGCCCGCGCCCAGGCCCCCGAGCAGCCCAATGTCTCCTTCGGCTTCATCGCCCTCACCGACTGCGCCCCCATCGTCATCGCGCACGAAAAGGGCTTTTTCCAAAAGCACGGCATCAACGCCACCGTCCGCAAAGGCGCCAGCTGGGCCGCCATCCGCGACATGCTCAGCACCGGCGACATCCAGGCCACCCACATGCTCATCGGCATGCCCTTCGCCTCCACCATGGGCCTCGGCGGCGCGCCCGTCCGCCCCATGATCATCCCCTGGATGCTCAACCGCAACGGCCAGGCCATCTCCCTCGCCAACGAGTTCAAGGGTAAGGTCGCCGCCGATCCCGCCGCGCTCAAGCCCTTCGTCGAGGCCGCCAAGGCCCGCCGCTCGCCCCTCACCTTCGCCATGACCTTCCCGCCCGGCACCCACGCCATGTGGATGCGCTACTTCCTCGCCGCCGGCGGCATCAACCCCGACACCGACGTGTCCCTTGTCACGATCCCGCCCCCGCAGATGGTCGCCAACATGCGCGTCGGCAAGATGGACGGCTTCTGCGTCGGCGAGCCCTGGAACGCCCGCGCCATCGCCGACCGCGTCGGCTACACCGCCATCACCACCCAGGAGATCTGGCCCGACCACCCCGAGAAAGTCCTCGCCTTCGACGAAGCCTGGGCCGCCGCCAATCCCCGCACCGTCATCGCCATCCTCAAGGCCCTCCACGAGGCCTCCGTCTGGCTCGACGACATGGCCAACCGCGACGAGGCCTGCACCATCCTCGCCCGCGCCAACTACATCAACTGCCCCAAGGACATCATCCTCGGCCGCATGCTCGGCCAGCTCGACTACGGCGACGGCCGCCAGGTGCAGGACACCCACCCCATGCACTTCTCCATCCGCAACGCCAACTACCCCCAGCCCAAATACGGCCTCTGGTGGCTCACCCAGTTCCGCCGCTGGGGCATGGTGACCGGCGCCCCCGACTACGAGGCGATCGCCAACCGCGTCATGCGCCCCGACCTCTACGAGACCGCCATGGCCGAGCTCGGCATCACCGACCGCACCCGCGACGACTCGCCCTTCACCCTCTTCGACGGCGTCACCTTCGACCCCAAGGGCGACCTCGAGGCCTACGCCACCGGCTTCCCCGTCCACTCCGTCCGCAACTGATCGTCCCCAGTGGCACGGGCGTCCCGCCCGTGCTTCGCGGAGGGGCGTCCCGCCCCTCCGCCCCCGCCCTCTCTCGCTCCCTCTCCCACACCTCCTCCGCCGCCTCCCCGTGAACGCCAAGCTCCACAATTTTTTCCTCAACACCCTCTGTCTCGCCGTCGGCGTTCTGCTCTCGCTCGGCTTCTGGTCTCTCCTCAGCGCCACCGTGGCCAAGGATCTGCCCACGCCCGCCGCCACCTGGGAGGTCGCCAAGCCCTACATCCTCGAGCCCTTCGCCAAACGCGGCGAACAGGACCAGGGCATCCTTCGCCTCGTCGGCTACTCCCTCGCCCTCGTCGCCAAAGGCTACGCCATCGCCCTCATCGTCGGCACGCCCATCGGATTCCTGCTCGGCCTCTCCAAAGGCTTTGCCCGCGTCTTCGATCCCATCGTGCAGGTGCTCCGCCCCGTCTCGCCCCTCGCCTGGCTCCCGCTCGGCATGGTGCTCTTCCTCGGCACCGGCCGCCAGGCCCTGGAGAACGGCGCGCTCTTCACCATCGCGATCTGCGCCATGTGGCCGACCGTGCTCAACACCGCGGTCGGCGTGCGCGCCATCCCGCAGGATTATCTCAACGTCGGCCGCGTGCTGAAGCTCTCCCGCGTGAAGATGCTCTTCAAGATCATGGTCCCCGCGACGCTCCCCTACATGTTCACCGGCTTCCGCCTCTCGCTCGGCATCGCGTGGCTCGTGATCGTCGCCGCCGAGATGCTCACCGGCCGCACCGGCGTCGGCTCCTTCCTCTGGAACGAGTATAACAACGCCAACTACGGAAACATCATCTTCTCGATCCTCACCATCGGCTTCATCGGCTTCATCCTCGACCGCCTCATGAGCGTCGCCGAGTCCCGCTTCAAGACCGCCTGAGCCTGCCGCCCATTCCTCCCATCCCTCCCCTTCTTCCCATCCCCCCGCGCCGCCCATGAGTTTCCTCGAACTTCGCCACGTCACCAAATCCTTCGGCGGCGCGCCCGTGCGCCACGACGTCAACCTCTCCCTCATCGAGGGTGAGTTCGTCGCCATCGTCGGCTACTCCGGCCAAGGCAAGACCACGCTCATGTCGATGATCGCCGGCCTCGTGAAACCCGACTCCGGCGAAATTCTCCTCCAGGGCAAACCCGTCGAGGGCCCCGGCCCCGACCGCGGCCTCGTTTTCCAGAATTACTCGCTCCTCCCCTGGCTCACCGTCGAGGAAAACATCAGCCTCGCCGTCGAGGCCGTTTTCCCCGGCCAGAGCGCCGCCGAGCGCGCCGCACACGTCGCCAAATACATCGCGATGGTGAAGCTCTCCCACGCCGCCGACCGCCTCCCCCGCCAGCTCTCCGGCGGCATGCGCCAGCGAGTCTCCGTCGCCCGCACCCTCGCGATGGACCCGCGCATCCTCCTCCTCGACGAGCCCCTCTCCGCGCTCGACGCCCTCACCCGCGCCAACCTCCAGGACGAGATCTCCGAGATCTGGCAGCGCGACAAAAAGACCGTCGTCCTCATCACCAACTCCGTCGACGAGGCCCTCCTCCTCGCCGACCGTGTCGTCCCCCTCACCCTCGGCCCCGGCGCCACCCTCGGCGCGCCCGTCACCATCGATCTCCCCCGTCCCCGCGACCGCACCGCGCTCAACCACGAGCCCGAGTTCAAGCGTCTCCGCGCCCAGATCACCGAGACCCTCCTCGGCTACGGCGCCAAGGCCCGCCAGACCGTCTCCCGTAAACTCATCCTCCACTAAATCCTCCCCGAGGACCTCGACCAGCACCGCCGCAGCGGCCCCCCGCGCCGCCCCTCCGAAATCAAGCGCGAATCCGTATCCATCTAGCCCTTACGCCCGCCCTTCACATCCACCTCCGACCATTGGTCATTGGACATTGGTCATTGGTCATTTCCTCCCATGAGCTCCTTCCTCGATCTCTCCCGCCTCCACAAAACCTTCCCCACCCCCAAGGGCCCGCTCACGGTCGTCAAGGACTTCAATCTCAAGGTCCGCAAGGGCGAGTTCATCGCCCTCATCGGCCACTCCGGCTGCGGCAAATCCACCGTCCTCTCCATGATCGCCGGCCTCGCCGACGTCTCCCTCGGCGGCATCGTCCTCGCCGGCAAAGAGGTCAACTCCGCCGGCCCCGACCGCGGCGTCGTCTTCCAGTCCCCCTGCCTCCTGCCCTGGTATACCGCCCTCGAAAACGTTCTCCTCGGCGTCGAACAGGTCTACTACACCGCCAGCAAGCTCGAGCGCCGCCAGATCGCCGAGTATTACCTCTCCGTCGTCGGCCTCGCCGACGCCATGCACAAGCGCCCCGCCGAGCTCTCCCAGGGCATGCGCCAGCGCTGCGGCATTGCCCGCGCCTTCGCCCTCAGCCCCAAGATGCTCCTCCTCGATGAGCCCTTCGGCATGCTCGACAACCTCACCAAGATGGAGCTCCAGGACGTCCTCCTCGACCTCTGGCAACGCGACCAAAAGACCGCCCTCATCGTCACCCACGACGTCGACGAGGCCCTCTACCTCGCCGACCGCGTCGTCATGATGACCGACGGCCCCGAAGCCACCGTCGGCGACATCTTCGAGGTCAAGTTCCCCCGCCCCCGCAACCGCCTCCAACTCCTCGAGGACCCCGCCTACTACGAGGCGCGCGAATACCTCCTCCACTTCCTCAACGAGCGCAGCCACCACCGCCCCGCTCTCCCCGCCGACCTTCCCCCGCCCCCCGCGCCCAAGCCCCCCGCCACCGGCCTCCGCCGCATCATGGACGCTCTCGCCGCCGCTTAGTGTCCACCCCCGGGAACGCCGAACCCCAGCTCGGCACTTCCATCGGCCATTAGTTCCCTTCATCTTCCCGCCCACACCCATGCACCAAACTAGCACCGCCGCCTCGCTCAAACTCGCCTCGCTCACCGCGAGCCTCCTCGCGCTCTGCGCCCAGGCCTCCGCCCAAGCGCCCGCCGCCACCGCCACCACACCCGCCGCTCCCGCCTCCTTCCAGGAAGCGCTCCTCCAGGGCAAACCCTCCCTCAACGCCCGCCTCCGCTACGAGTCGGTCCAGCAAGACCCCTTTACCGACGCCGAAGCCCTCACGCTCCGCCTCCGCCTCGGCTACACCACCGGGCTCTTCCACGGCTTCCAGGCCATGATCGAGGGCGAGGCCAACGTGCCCCTCGTCAAGGACTACTTCGACGGCACCGGCACCAACTCCGACAACTACGCCGTCATCGCCGACCCCGAGATCTACGAGATCAACCAAGCCTGGCTCTCCTACACCTACGAGAAGACCAAGGCCACGGTAGGCCGCCAGCGCATCGTCCTCGACAACGCCCGCTTCGTCGGCGACGTCGCCTGGCGCCAGAACCAGCAGACCTTCGACGCCGCCCTCATCCAGGACCGCACGTTCGACAAGCTCACGCTCACCTACGGCTACCTCACGCGTATCAACCGCGTCTTCGACGACCGCGCCCCCCAATACGACTGGCAGTCCGACTCCCACCTCATCAACGCCAGCTACGCCGGCCTCCCCATCGGCACCCTCACCGGCTACGCCTACCTGCTCGACTTCTCCGAGACCCAAGACGCCGCCGCGCGCAACTCCACCCAAACCTACGGCGTCTCCCTCGCCGGCACCCGCAAGCTGACCGACGACGTCAACCTCCTCTATCGCGCCGAATACGCCACCCAGTCGAACTACCGCAGCAGCCCCCTCTCCTACGATTCCGACTACTACCTCGCCGAGCTCGGCGCCCAGGTTTTCAAGAAATACAGCCTCTCCCTCGGCTACGAGGTCCTCGGCTCCGACGACGGCGCTCCCGGCTCCGGCTTCAAGACTCCCCTCGCCACCCTCCACGCCTTCAACGGCTGGGCCGACCGCTTCCTGATCACGCCCGACGCCGGCCTCCGCGACCTCTACCTCAAAGCCACCGCCACCCTGCCCGCCAACCTCAGCTTCCTCGGCTTCTACCACTGGTTCACCGCCGACGAGACCGGCGACAAATACGGCACCGAGCTCAACGCCCAGCTCACCTACAAGCTGAACAAAAACCTCAGCTTTACCGGCAAAGTCGCCTACTTCGACGGCGATGGTGAGATCGTCAGCCACCGCGCCGACACCACCAAATACTGGCTCCAGGCCGACTACAGCTTCTGACCCTGTGGCATGGGCGTCCCGCCCCTGTTCCGCCCGCCACCCCCCAAAGCCCCGCCCCACCCCGGCGGGGCTTTTTCGCGCCCGCTCACCCATCGACACGCCTCATCATCACGCTGCGTTTAATTCACCGAACAAATAATCACCCCGGCCGCCCATGGCACCGGCGGTGCTCTTTGTGCGGCATGTCCCTCGCCTTGCCCGAGTCGTCCGCGCCCGCCTCCGCCCCCTTCCGCCCCGACCAGAAGGAATACCTCCAAGGCTTCTTCGCCGCCCTCGCCACCACCGGCCGTCTCCACCCCGGGAACGCCGAGCCCCAGCTCGGCCCGTCCTCCTCCGCTCCCACCGCCGCCCCCGCCCTCTTCCACAGCACCCCCGTCGACGACCTCTGCCAGCAGGAGAAGTGGAAACACGCCGAGCACCCGCTCGACGGCTGGGAGCGCCTCCTCGCCCACGCCTCCGCCGACAAGGCGCCCGACGCCGAGCACAACTACCGCTTCCGCTGGCACGGCCTTTTCCACGTCGCCCCCGCGCAGCAGAGCTACATGCTCCGCCTCCGCCTGCCCGGCTGCGCGATCACCAGCCACCAGCTCCACGGCCTCGCCGACCTCGCCTCCACCCTCGCAGGCGGCTACGCCCACATCACCACCCGCGGCAACCTCCAGCTCCGCGAGATCAAGCCTCGCGACACCGTCCGCGTGCTCATGCGCCTCGCCGAGCTCGGCCTCAGCTCGCGCGGCTCCGGCGCCGACAACCTGCGCAACATTACCGCCTCGCCCGACAGCGGTTTCGCGCCCGACGAGGTGCTCGACGTGCGCCCCTACGCGCTCGCCCTCCACCACTACGTCCTCAACCACCGCGACCTCTTCGACCTCCCGCGCAAGTTCAACATCTCCTTCGACAACGGCGGCAGC
>JAUVVA010000231.1 GCA_030604905.1 Verrucomicrobiota bacterium
ACCCGGCCGACAACGAGAAACTCCTCGCCACCCTCACCGAGCTGCGCGACCGCGGCAACACGGTGGTCGTGGTCGAGCACGACGAGGACACGATGCGCCTCGCCGACGAGATCATCGAGATGGGCCCGGAGGCCGGCGCCGAGGGCGGGCGGATCCTTTTCCAAGGCACGCCCGCCCAGCTCGTCGCCGCGCCGTCGAAGCAGACCCGCACGGGGCCCTACCTCGCGCGCAAGCAGCGCGTCACCCGCGAGGCGAAGGCGAAGCCGAGCGACGGCTTGTTCCTCACCGTGCGCGAGGCGCGCGAGCACAACCTCAAGGGCGTCGACGCGCGCTTCCCGGTGGGCTTGCTCACCGTGGTCACCGGCGTGTCGGGCTCGGGCAAGAGCACGCTGGTCAACGACGTGCTCGCCGCCGCCGCGGCGCGGAAGCTCAACGGGGCAAAATCCATCCCCGGCAAACACCGCCACATCGAGAATCTCGACCAGTTTGAGAAGCTCGTGCAGGTGGACCAGTCGCCGATCGGCCGCTCGCCGCGCTCGAACCCCGCGACCTACACGGGGCTGATGGACCCGCTGCGCGAGCTCTTCGCGATGGTGCCGCTCGCCAAGGTGCGCGGCTACACCGCGAGCCGTTTCTCCTTCAACGTGCGCGGCGGCCGTTGCGAGCGCTGCCAGGGCGACGGCGTGATCAAGCTCGACATGCAGTTCATGGCCGATGCCTACGCGCCCTGCCCGAGCTGCGGCGGACGGCGCTTCAACCGCGAGACCCTCGAGATCCTGTTTCACGGCAAATCCATCGCCGACGTGCTCGACATGTCGGTCAGCGAGGCGATCGGGCTTTTCAAAAACATCCCGAAGATCATGGACCGCCTGGAGACGCTCTCGGCGGTCGGCCTCGGCTACCTCACGCTCGGGCAGAGCGCGACGACGCTCTCGGGGGGCGAGGCGCAACGACTCAAGCTCTCGCTCGAGCTGAGCAAGCGCCAACAGGGCGGCACGCTCTACATCCTCGACGAGCCGACGACCGGCCTGCACTGGGTCGACATCCAGCACCTGATGGATCTGCTCTTCAAGCTGCGCGACGCGGGCAACACGCTGATCGTGATCGAGCACAACCTCGACGTGATCCACCTCGCCGACTGGTTGATCGACCTGGGCCCCGGCGGCGGTTCGGCCGGTGGCGAGATTGTCTACGCCGGGCCGCGCGTGGGCATCGAGAAGGAGAAGAGGAGTCTTACCGGGACGGCGCTGGCGAAGTGGGCGCGGTAGAGGGTGCGTTCACAAGCTCGCCGTATTCATGCTGGCACGCCGGGCATCTTGGGGGCGTCGACGGCGCGGAAGTAGAGGAGGCGCTCCGCAAGCTCACCGGCGGCGAAGAGGAGGAAGGCGGGGAGCGGGTGGAGGAAGAAGAGCGGGAGCGCGGCGAGGCCGAGAGCAAGGCGGAGCCGCGCGAAGGGGCGGAGCCGGCCGGCGTGGAGGCGGGCGGAGATCGGCGAACGGCGGAGGAGCAATTGCTCGAGGGCGAGTTTGAGGGCGAGCGCCACGGCGGCGAGCGGCGCGGAGACGAAGGCGAGGGCGGCGACAACAACGGTGCCGGCCATGCGGGTGGCGGTGTTGGAGACGCGCCAGAAGTGTCGGCGGGTGTCGATGTAGAGCGCCGCGCTGCACACGACGCCAAGCGTCGTGAGCAGCGCGGCTGAATGACCAAGGACCAAGGACCAATGACCAATGAAGTCGGCGAGCGGGGCGGGGAGGGGGAGCGTGGGGAGGTAGGTGAGGGCGGCGGTGAGGGCGACCAGGGGGAAGGCGGCGCCGAGGAGGACGGCCTCGCGGGAGAGCCAGGAACGGCGGAGACCGAGGAATACGCGCCAGGCGCGGAGGGGTTGGCCGAGGTGGGCGACGGAGGCGGCGAGGGCGGCGGCGAAGAGGGCGGCGGCCGCCACATTTATGATGGATGATGGATGATTGGTAATTTGGGCGGAGAGCAGGAGACCGAGGCTGAGTTGGGTGCCGACGAGGAGGAGAACGAGGGGCCAGTGGGCGGGCTGGACGCGGGGCGCGTCGGCGTCGGCGGCGCGGAGAGTTGGCGGTAGTGCTTTTTTGGAGACGTAGCGGGTGGTAGGGCCGGTGATCGTGGGCGAAGGGACGGCGGGGGAGTGAAGAAGGGAGGAAGCGGAGCGGCCAGGCGGGAGCCCGGCGGTCCCAGGGATGGTCACGATGCGGATCGCTTGGGTGGGGCAGGCCTGGGCGCAGGCGGGGGCCTCGCCGGCCGCGAGGCGGCCGTGGCACATGTCGCATTTGCGCACGATGCCGAGGCGCTCGTTATACTTCGGCACATCGTAGGGGCACTTCAGCACGCAGTAGCTGCAGCCGATGCACTGGTCGTCGAGGTGGCGAACGATGCCGGTCGCGGGATCTTGTTCGTAGGCGAGCACGGGGCAGCCGTTGAGGCAGCCGGGGTCGGCGCAGTGGTGGCAGGCGCTGGTAACGGTTTGAGCAAAAGGCGCGGCGCAGGAGTCGGAGACGACGAGGCCGACGTCGCGGAAGGACTCGTGCTCGTCGAGGCCGTTGAGCGAATGGCAGGCGGTGACGCAGGCCTTGCAACCCGAGCAGGCGTCGAGATCGACCTCGAAGGCGTAGCGCG
>JAUVVA010000208.1 GCA_030604905.1 Verrucomicrobiota bacterium
CTGGCGCCTACGTGGGAGATCACGATCTTGTTGCCGTAGTGCGTCTGCACCTGGGCGGTCGAGCAGTGGATGGAGGTCCAGCTCACGTTTTCGCCGAGGTTGAGGAGGACGCCGTAGATGCCCTTCTTGGCCGAGGGGCCGGGGTAGAGGTTGTAGCTGAAGAGCTCGTGCAGGCCCTCGCGGCGGTTGTGCACCACGATCTGCTTGCCCTTGAAGTGGGTGTGGCGGAAGGGCGGGGCGACGTAGATGACGGCGCCGGGCTTGAAATCGGCCGGGACCTGCTCGGGCGAGAGCATGCCCTGGAGGAGGGCGAGGCCGAGGGCGAAGAAGCCGGCGTTGTCCGGGGCGATGACGATGGCGTGGGTGCCCTTGTCGCCGACGCCGGCGATGAAGGGGAACACGGCCAGGGGCTGCGTCTTCAGCCATTCGAAAGTGGCCTCGCGCAGCGGGGCGAACTCGGCGCCAAACTGGGCGCGGTAGGTGGGCTTGTCGGTCGGGCGCTCGTCACCGATCACCATGCAGTCCGGGTCGCGGCGGCGCATGTAGGGCTCGATGTAGTTGGCGGCGATGCCGTTGCGCACCTTGCAGGCGCGGGCCTCGAGCACACGGCCCTTGCCGGGGACCTCGTAGGCGACCTCGTGCCAGCCGTGCTTGGCGTCGCGCACGGCGAGCTCCACGAGGTCCTGCACGCTGCGGGCCACGGTGACGGAGGGCGCGGCGGCGAGGACGGCCTCGGCCTCGGCGGGGAGCGAGTAAGGGAGCTTGAATCCCGAACCGCGTGAACCGGCGGCGGGGCCGGCCGCGCTGATCGAGGCGGGAACGGAGGCGTTGAGGGCTTTGCTCATGGCTTGGGTCTTTCTGTGAGGGTTGTTCGTGAGGGCGCGCTGGACGCGGAAGCGCCCTTGCACGGCGAACACCTTAGCGCACCTCGCGGCGAAGCGCTTCCGGGGGCTTGGCGGGAGCTGCGCGGATTGTGGCATCAGAAAATGCGCATAGGCGTGCGAATATGCTTAATGCCCGCCGGCTCGCGGGCTTAGATTGGCGCCATGCCCTTGGTGGTGAAACAGGCTTTTGCGGCGCGTCTGGCGGCGATGCCCGAGATGCGCCAATTTTTGGCCGACGTCTCGGCGGTCGCCGGCGTGCCGGTGCGTTTCTGGCCGAGCGTGGCGGGGGTGGAGGCCGGCGACGCGCCGGCGGGCGGCGGTTTGGGCGCGGGCCTCGAGCCGGTGACATGCTGCGCGCGGCTGGTGCGCGAGGAGGCCGGGTGCCGGATGTGTGCGTCGTTCCGGCAGCGGCTGCGCGAGGGGGCCGGGGCGGGGCCGCTGAGCGGGATGTGCGACGCCGGTCTTTGGGAACTGCTCGTGCCGGTCGCGGTCGGCGGCGTGGTGGCGGGGCATTTATTGGTCTCGGGTTTTCGCGAGGGCGCGGCGACGACGCAGACCGACAACCGCGCGCGGCACCTGCTTGGGCGGCGCGGCGTGGAGCTACGGGCCGAGGAGGTCTCGCGCCTGCGCGGCGCCGCTCCGGCGCTCGACGCCGCGCGGCGGGAGGCGTTGGGAAGGCTCCTCCATGCGGGGGCGGAGCGCGTCGCGCGGGCGATCAACGAGCACCTCACGCGCGCGCCGGAGGGCGTGCCGGAGCTGGTGGAGCGCGTCTACCGTGTAGTGCATGCCGAATACGCGCGAAAGCTGCGCGTGCCCTTGATCGCTCGGCGGCTGGGTGTGAGCGCGGCGCACCTGAGCCGCACCTTTCATCACGCGACCGGGCTGCGGCTGGTGGACTATGTGGCGCGCTACCGGGCGGAGCGGGCGAGGGCTTTGCTGGCCGAGGACGAGGCGCGGCCGGTGGCGGAGGTGGCGCGCGCCTGCGGCTTCGCCTCGATCTCGCAGTTTAACCGCGTGTTTCGCGCGACCTTCGGCGCGAGCCCGCGGGCGCTGCGAGGCGGGGGAGATCGCGAGCGCGCCCTGACAAATCCCTGACATCGCCGTGACCAGCGGCTGACACCCCCGGGCCGCGTTTCGCGCTACACTGGCGGGCGTCATGAAACGCACCGCCACCCTCCTCCTCGCCGCGCTCGGGCTCTGGCTCGCGCCCTTCGCCCTCGCCCTCGCCCCGCTTCCCCCCGCCGCCTCTTCGGCCGACGATCCCGTCCGCCTCCGCCTCGAGCTCGACCGCCCCGTCCTCCCCGCCGATTCGCGCGAGACCGTGATCCTCAAAGTCGCGCTCGACGGCTTCCGGCCGGCCGCCGTGCGCCGCTCGCCGGTCAACCTCGCCCTCGTGATCGACAAGTCCGGCTCGATGGGCGGGGAAAAAATCATCCGCGCCCGCGAGGCCGCCCGCGAGGCCGTGCGACGCCTCGCCGCCGACGACATCGCCTCCCTCGTCGTCTTCGACAACCGCGTGCAGACCCTCGTGCCCGCCCGCCGCGTCGGCGACGGCCGCGCCCTGCTCGCCGCCATCGAGGAGATCGAGGCCGGCGGCACCACCAACATCCACGGCGGCCTGCTCGCCGCCGCCGACGAGCTGCGCAAACACATCGAGGGCCCCTACACGCACCGCGTGCTCCTCCTCTCCGACGGCCAGGCCAACGTCGGCCCGAGCACGCCCGAGGCCCTCGGCTCCCTCGGCGCCCGCCTCGTTCGCGAGGGCATCTCCGTGACCACCATCGGCCTCGGCCTCGACTACAACGAGGACCTCATGACGCGCCTCGCCCGCCGCAGCGACGGCAACACCTACTTCGTTGAGCACAGCCGCGACCTCGTGCGCATCTTCAACCAGGAGCTCGGCGACGTGCTCAGCGTGGTGGCGCGCCGCGTCGTCATCGAGCTCGACTTCCCCGCCGGCGCGCGGCCCCTGCGCATCGTCGGTCGGGACGGTCGCGTGGAGAACTCGCGCGCCATCGTGGAGCTGAACCAGCTCTACGGCGGGCAGGAACGCTTCGCGCTCGTCGAGGTGGAGCTCGAGCCGGCGCGCGATCGCGCCAGCCGCCCCGTCGCCACCGCCCGCGTGCGCTACGAGGACGCCGCCACCGCCCGCCGCGCCACCCAGGAGGCGAGCGCCGCGGCGCGTTTCTCCGCCGACCGCGAGAAGGTCGTGGCCTCCGCCAATCACCAGGTGCAGGCCGACTACGCCGCCAACCGCCTCGCCGAGGCGCGCGACGAGGCCGTGACGCTCGCCAACGCCGGCCGGCGCGAGGAGGCCGCCGCGCGCCTGCGCGAGGTCGGCTCCTCGCTCTCCGCCATGGGCTCGGCCTACAACAACCGCGCCGTGGTCGTCACCGCCGCCCCCGCCGCCGCCGAGGCAGCGAGGGTCGAGGCCGCCGGCTACGACAACGCCGATCGCAAGGAGGCGCGCGCCCGCTCGCAGCAGATCTACAGCCAGCAACGCACCGAATAAGAAGGACATCCGGCCCTCGCTGCTCCACGCTCCGCGCCTTCCCTCTCCGCCTCGCTCCATGAAATCCCTCCGCCTCTCCGCCGCCCTCGCGGCCTCCCTCGCGCTGCCGCTCGGCGCCGTCGCCCAGACCGCGCTCACGATCTACAACCAAAACTTCGCCGTCGTGCGCGAGACCGTGCCGCTTGAGCTCTCGCGCGGCGTCAACTCCGTGACCTTTGACCGCGCCACGCTGCATGTGGAGCCCGGATCGGTGATGCTGCGCGATCCGAAGGGCAAGGTCACCTTGCGCATCCTCGAGCAGAGCTACCGCGCCGAGACCGCCTCGCAGGGCCTCCTGCTCTCGCTCTTCGAGGGCAAGGAGCTGAGTTTTATCGCACGCAACCCCGACGGCTCCGAGCGCCGCGTGCGCGGCACCGTGGTGCGATCCGGATACACGCCCAACCTCGCCGCCGCGCCGCGCTTCGGGCAGGCCTTCCAACATCGTCAGGTGGCGATGGCGGGCGGCTGGAGCGGCAACCAGGGCGGCGGCTCGCCGATCATCGAGTTGGACGGCGAGCTGCGCTTTTCGCTCCCCGGCGAGCCGGTTTTCCCGTCGCTCGCCGACGACACCGTGCTGCGCCCGACGCTCGCGTGGCAGTTGCACAGCGATCGCGCGGCCAAGCTCGACGCCGAGCTCGGCTACGTGAGCGGAGGCATGTCCTGGGAGGCGGACTACAATCTTCTCTCGCCCGAAAAGGGCGACACGCTGGAGATCGTCGGCTGGGTGACGCTCGACAACCAGTCGGGACAGACCTTCACGGACGCAAAGGTGAAGCTGATGGCGGGTGACGTGAGCAAGTTTCTGACACCGCCGATCATGCCGGCCTTTGCATTCCGGGAAGCCGGGGATTCCTTCGCGCCCGCGGCGCCCGCGCCCGTCACGCAAAAGGCCTTCGACGAATACCACCTCTACTCGCTCCCGCGCCCGGTGACGCTGCGCAACCGCGAGACGAAGCAGGTCGAGTTCCTGCGTGCCACGGGCGTCAAGGCCCGCACCGTCTATGTTTACAACGGCGTATCCATCGATCCACGACGCCACGGCGGCTGGAACGAGGAGACGATCCGTGGCAACCGTGACTACGGCACGCAGTCCAACCCGAAGGTCTGGGTTTACCGCGAGTTCAAGAACACGAAGGAAAACGGCCTCGGTCTGCCGCTGCCGAAGGGGCGCACGCGCTTCTATCGCGGTGACGCCGCCGACGGCGCGCTGGAGTTTACCGGCGAGAACGCGCTCGACCACACGCCCGAGGGCGAGACCGTGCGCATCTACACCGGGGACGCCTTTGACTTGGTCGGCGAACGCAAGCGGACCGACTACAA
>JAUVVA010000020.1 GCA_030604905.1 Verrucomicrobiota bacterium
CGAGGTGTTTTTCGCCTCCTTCGTCATGATCATGGGCATCACCTCCGCGATCCTGGTGATGCAGTCCGGCCTGCGCTCCCTCGACACCGCGCGCAACACCACGCTCGCCTCGCAGATCATCCAGAGCGAGATGGAGCGCGTCCGCCTCCTGAGCTGGAGCGCGGTCAACGCCCTGCCCGCCTCGGCCACGATCCAGATCGAGGACATCCTGCCCTCGGATCTGGCCAACATCACCGATCTCCGCTCGCGCTTCACCGTCACTCGCGCCGCGACCGATGTGAGCGGCAAGGCCGGCGACATGAAGGAGATCACCGTCACCGTCACCTGGCGCGGCATCGACCGCCAGAACCACGTCCGTCGCAGCAGCACCCACTACGCCCGGGAGGGTCTCTATGCCTACTACTACACCAAAGCCCGTTCGTGAGCCTCGCCGCCGTGCCGGACTGCCCGGCGCGCGCCGCCGCGCCTTCACCCTGGTCGAGGTGCTCATCGCCACGACCCTCGGCGGCATCGTGCTCGCGGCCGTCCTCAGCTCCTTCCTCTTTCTCGGCCGCGTGGGCTACTCCGTGCAGAACTACGCCGACATGGAGCGGCAGGCCCGCAACGCGATGGAGACCTTCGCGCTCGACGTCCGCATGGCCTACGACGCCCGCTGGACCGTGGTGAACAACCGGCCCGTGGCGGTCACGGTCGAGGTGGAGCAGGGCGGCTCCCGCGTCCGCTACACCTACGCCTACAACGCCGCCGCGGGCACCTTCACCCGCCAGCGCACCGGCCCCAGCACCGGTCCCGCCGTCGTGCTCATCAGCGGCATCCGGAACAACCCCAACATCGATTTCTTCACCGCCTACAAGATCGACACGGAGAAGATCAACTTCGCCACCACCACGCCGAACGCGGCGAGCAACATGACGAAGCAGATCCAGATCTCCCTCGAGGCGCAGCGCATGCGCAGCACCCTCGCCACCGCCACCAACAAGGTCGTCTCCGCCCGCTTCGTGTTGCGCAACAAGCGCGTCACCACCTGAGGCGCTCCGCCTCCCTCCGCCCCCGACCACCCTTCCAGCCCCGCCTCCCCATGCGCTTCTCCTCCCTCCGCTCCCCGCGCCGCGGCGCCGTCCTCATCGTCGCGCTGCTCTTCGCCGCCGGCATCGCCATCAGCCTCGGCTCCTTCCTCCAGCTCTCGAACAACGCCAGCCAGCTCTCCTACCGCAGCTTCTGGGCGGGCGCCGCGATGAACGCGGCCGAGAGCGGCCTCGAGCACGGCATGTGGTCGGTGAACCGGCAACTGGCCGGCAACGGCACCGCCGCCTGGGCGGGCTGGGGCGGCGGCACCCACGCCCAGCGCACCTTCGATCTCGGCACCCTCTCCGGCGGCGCGCGCTCGGAGGTGAAGGTCTACGTGAGTCGCCGCGACCTCGCCGGGGAGCCCTTCATCGTGGCCCGCAGCATCATCACCCCACCCAGGGGACCAGCGACCGAGAAGTGGATCAAGGTCACGCTTCGCAAGCGTTCCCGCTTTGAGAACGGCCTCGTGGCCCGGAACGTGATCCGCTTCAGCGGCAACAACGCCACCGTCGACAGCTGGGACTCCGATCCCGACAACGACCCGTCCACCGCGCCCGTGCCTTACTCCGCCGCCGTCCGCCGCGACAACGGCAGCGTCGGCAGCGTCCTGATCGAAAACCCCTCGATCTTCACCAACAACGCCGACATCTGGGGCACCGCCTCCACCGGCGGCGTCGATCCCACCAGCGGCGTGGGCGCCAACGGCTCCATCCTCGGCGCCGACTCCGCCGCGAAGGACAAGTCCTCCTGGATCAAGATCAACGTCGACCCGGACCGCGTGGCGACCGATTTCACCGCCGACTTCGATGTCGAGCGCACGCCCACCGAGGGCACCACCCTTGGCGCCATCTCGCTCTCCAGCAGCACGCAGACTCTCGTCGGCAGCACCAACTTCAATGCTCCGGTCACCTATATGATCCCCCGGATCACGATGAGCGGAAACGACAACACCGTCCTCCGCATCACCGGCCACGTCGCCATCGTGCTCACCGAAACCACGGGCGAGACCCTCAGCATGACCGGCCAGTCCAGCCTCGTCATCGCGGAAGGCGGCAGCCTGAAGCTCTACTCCGCCGGCGACATCCGCATCGCGGGCAACGGCGTCGCAAACCACAATCCCCAGCCCAAGACTTTCATGGTCTTTGGCACCGCCCAGGATGTGGACAACAACGGAGCCACCACCCACCAGACGATCAACATCGCGGGCAACGGTGATCTCAAGGCCGTGGTCTACGCGCCCAACGCCACCACCAACATCAACGGCAACGGCAACGTCATGGGCTCCGTCGTCTCCGGTAACATCAACCTCACCGGCAACGCCGCCTTCCACTACGACGAATCGCTCGCCCGCCTCGACACCGGCGAACCCCTCGGCTTGGACAAGTGGAACGAGTTCGTGAGCCTCGCCGACCGCCAGGCCTACGCCTCGATCATGAATTTCTGAGGCCGGCGCGACGGGCATCAGTCCGGCTCGCCGCCGGCTTTTTGCCGAATTCGCTGTATCCACCGATTGGCTACAGCTGTTCGCGCCCGCGTCGTGATCGCCCTCGACAAGCCTCGGCAAAAACCTCCGACGTAATCCTGCGTAGCCGGCCCGTTCAGGCCTAGTAGCCGAAGTTTTACTCCCTCGTAGAAGCCTCCCTTTCCAGAATTCCCGGCGATGCCGATTCTAGGCCAAGCCCGACCTAGCCCACCTGCGCGCTAGGCTTTGGTAAAGCCCCCGGTAAAAATCTCGTTATGACGTTCGCTTCGTGGATCCGTTTGCCTGCCTCGGCTTTAGCTTTTGGAGCTATTGCCCTGAGCGCGAACGCGCAGATCACCACAAATCTTACCGATCCGACCAGAACTTGGAATGCGGCAACGAACAGCTACGTCTATAACACGTGGAAGCCAATCTTAGGCGTTCCGGGTGCCGGCCAGACCGGACCGGATGGCTACCTCTATGATCCGGTGGCAGATCATCAAACGGGTCTTTCCCAAGGAGACTTCGTCTCGTCCCCGGGCAACCCTGGTTTTTTCATTCAGACTTTCACGATCGGAAGCACCGACTACCTCGCCTTCCGAATCGTGATGGACAATCTCCCGAGCAACTCGAATCTAAATATTCGCCTCGGCTTGGATGCGGATATCAACGGTTCCATCGACCTCTTCTTTGGTCCCACGTTTTCCGGAGCCACGTTTACCGGCATCAGCTTTGTCGCTCCCGGCACGGGGCTGAATATCTCGCCCAGCACGACCTCGGTGAACCCGACCCCGGTCCTGACGATTGCTCCAGCCAACGCGTTCTTTCACTCTGCCTCGGTAAACCAAACGAATTATCCAGGCTGGGTTACGCAAAACACCTCGGCCGACGGCATGCTTAGCTTTGCCGTGCCGATCGCGAATATCAACAGCGCCTTGGCCGCGGTGGGCTCCTCCGCCACCGTCACCTCCACCTCTTTGCTGCGCTGGGTCGCCTTCACTGCGAATCAGCAAAACAGCATCAACCAAGACGTTTACGGCCTGGGCAACACCAAGGATAAGATTGTTGCGGACACGATTTACGCCTCCTTTAGCCAAATCATGAACCCCCAGGGTCAGCCCATCCCCGAGCCCGGCGCCTACGGCGTGCTGCTCGGTTTTGGCTTGAGCGGCCTGTTCCTGCTGCGCCGCCGCCGCCGCGCCTGAGCCTTCGTCGCTCCGCGTCCTCGCGCCCGATATCAGGCTCGACGCCGCGTCTGCCCTTCGCCCGCCGACCATGCCCCACGATTGGCTGCGTTTCGCCCCGGAGCTGGTTCGCCTCAATCTGGCCAAGGCTCGCCATGCCCGTCGCCTGCGCGCCCGCGCCCGCGCCGGCGTGCCGGGCGCGAAGGTCTCGGCCGCGCCCGCCCCCTGCCAGTCCGCCTCGGATTCCGGTCGGGCGCACGAGACACGCTGCGAGGCCTGCCTGTCCTTTGATCGCGCCACGCGCTACCGGCGCGTTTGCCCCGCGCTCCGTCTTCGCGCCGACGGCGCCTTTTGCTCGCTCGACTCCGCCGAGGTTCGCCCCGCCTGGGGTCGCGTGGTCGCCGCGTTCGCGCTGCCTCCGCTCGCGCTTTTCCTCTGCTTGACGCTCGGCGCCTGGGGCGTCCTGCGCTTTGGCACGGGCTTGGAGCGGCTTTCCCCGCTGGATGTGCTTTGGCCTCCTCGCTGGTCGGTCATCGCCGAGCAGCGGCGCGCCCATTTCCACGAGCTTGCGCTGCGGGCCATCGCCGCGGGCGACCCGGCGCGGGCGAACGTGGCGCTGCTTTCGGCCGCGCAGATCGGGGTCGGCGATCCGGCGCAAAACCAAGTCCTGGCCCGTCTCGCCACGCTGGGCGGCTACCATAGCCTCGCCGACGAGATTCACGCCCGCACCCTCGCCGCGCACCCGGCGCGCGCGGCCGAGCTCGCCTTGGCCTGGCACGATGATCTCCTCCTGGCCGAACGTCCCCGCCAGCTCGCCCGCCTCGCGCTGGCCCAGCTCGGCCGCGCCGATGCGCCACGCGAATTCTGGCTCCGCGCTTTTTTTGAGAGCATCCGCCATCCGGGAGTCTCCGCCGAGTTGCTGGCGAGCGAGGCGGCCGCCACGCCGCCCCACTCTGGCTTGCTCCACGCGCTGCGCGCCCGCGCCGCGCTCGACCGCCGGGAGCGGGTGGCCGCGAGCGATGAACTCCTCGCGTTCGAGGGCTTGTTGCCCGGACAAGCCGCGCGCCGCTTTCTCGCGTTTTCCTGGCGCGACGCGGGCGACGCGCGTCGCGCCCGAGAAGCGGCCCTTTCCACCGCGCACCCTGCGCCGCAGGGCGAGAAGGCGCTGATTCTCCACGCGCTCTTCCACAATCCGGCGCGACCTGAGCCGGCCCGGGACGTTCTCCGGCCGCTTTTTTCCGGACCCGCGCTGGACGCGATGATCCTGGCCGCCTTGGTGCGCGATCCCGACCCCGTGCTCCTGCGCGAGTATGCCGGGAGCCTGGCGGAGTGGGCCTCACTCCCCGATGAAACCGTGGCCGGGCTCTGGCTCGCGGCGCGCCGCGCCGGCGACGTCGAGCTGGCGGAGCAGGCGGGCGTCCGGCTGGCACTGCCGGCGGACTTGCTCGCCGCCTCGCCCGCTCCCGCCGGGCGGAATCAACTGAGGCCCGCGCTCGGTCTCCTGCGCCTCGACCGCGAGCTTCTCTTTGCCCTCACGGATCCGCGCTGAATGGCGCGTCGTCACGGCGGTGGCATGGACGTCCCGCCCATCTTCCGAATCCGCGGGCGGAACGGAACGCCCGCGTCGCGGCGATTCCCCAAGCGCTCAGCCGGGCACTCACCCGGCGGCGGGTTTTTCGTCGGAGCCGTCTCCGGCGGGCTTGGCCTCGGCGGCGGGGCTCTCCACTCCCGCGCGGGCGGCCATGCGGCGCTCGGCCTCGAGGATGATCGCCTCGCAGCCTAGGAACTTATGGTCGTCGAGCGTGAGGCGCTTTCGTTTGCCGCCCTCTTCGTAGATCGCGTAGGCGATGCCTTTGCTCGCCCACTTGCGGCGGTCCATCTCGACGATGGAGTCCAGATGCACGCGCTCGCCCGAGGCGCCGATCACGATGTCACCCTCGGCGCGCACGCTGCGCTTGTGGTTCCACACCACCCAGGCTCCGAAGATCGCGGCGCCGACGAGCATGATCCAGCCGGTCCAGCGCTGGCCCGCGAGATCGCCCGCGGTGCGCTCCTTCGGCACCTTGAGCGGGAGATCGTTCTCCTCGGCGTGGCGCTCCCACATGCGGGTGAGCAGCGGGTCCTTCATATCCTTGGCGCGGCCGGCGGCGATGGCCTCCTCCGCCATTTCTTGGTAAACCCGATATCGTTCACCCTCGGCCGGCCACATGATGTAGCCGTCGGTCAAAAACCAGAGCGCGGAGCCAAAAATCATGGCGAACATGAACAGCATCCGACGGCGCCATTCCTTGGAGATGCGGGCGTGAACTTGCATGAAGAAACAGTGAAACCGGACCGGGCCGAAAAAACAACCCTCGCGCGGCCGCGCTCGCCGGGCGGCGGCCCGCGCTCCCCCGCGGCGGCGTCAACCCTCGCGCACCCAGCCCTCGATCCAGGCGCAGAGGGCGGGCACCCCGACGGCGTGGGCGGCCGCGGCGCTGTCGCCGGCCTTGTAGACGCGAAAGGTGCGGCCGGCGCCCGCGGAGCCGAGCTCGTCCATGTCGTTGTGCACCACGGCGTCGACTCCGCCGGACGCGAACAGCTTGCCGACGGCGGCGGCGCGGGCCGGTCCGTCGGCCCCCGCGGTGAGCTTGAAGCCGAGCACGCGCAGCGGCGCGGGAGACCAGGACTTCAGACGCGGGAGCAGCTTGGGCGTGGGCACGAGGCGCAGCACGAGTTCCTCGGAGTAGGAGCCGAGCTTGCCCGGGTGCACCGTCTCGGGCCGGTAGTCGGCGACGGCCGCGGCGTGGATGACGACATCGAAGCCACCCTGACAAAGCGTGTTCTCGAGGCGTGCGCCGAGCTGGTCGGTGGAGCCAAAGACGCCGCAGGTCACGCCGGGCGCATCGGCTCCTTGCGAGCTCTCGCCGTGGAGCAGCGTGACCTCGTGGCCCGCGGCCGCGAGGTGGCGGGCGATGGCCGCGCCGGTGGCGCCGCTGCTGATGTTGGAGAGATAGCGGACGGCGTCGATCGGCTCGCGGGTGGCGCCGGCGGTGACGAGGACTTTCATGCGTTGGGCTGCGGGCGGAGGGGGAGCGGCGGAGTCGCGGAGGCGGCGGGCGCGCGGTTCAGGCGATCTTGGGGCCGAGCTGGGCGAGCACGTGGAGCACGAGGTCCTCCGGCTCGAGGAGGCGGCCGGCGCCGGTCTCGCCGCAAGCCTGCGGGCCCTCGCCGGTGGGCAGCACGCGCACGCCCATGGCGGACAGTTTGCGCAGGTTTTCCTGCGTCGCGGGGTGGGCGAGCATGGCGTGGTTCATCGCCGGGGCCACCCACCAGGGTTTGTGTTTCAATTCCCAGGCGAGGAAGAGGGAGCCGAGCAGGTCGTCGGCGAGGCCGTTGGCGAAACGGGCGAGCGTGTGCGCGGTCGCGGGGCAGACGAGCGCGAGGTCTGCCCAGCGGGCGAGATCGATGTGCTCCATTGCGCGGCCCGGTTCCCAGAGGTCGGTGAAGGGCGCGCGGCCGGTGAGGCCTTCCAGCGTGGCGGGGCCGATAAACTTGAGCGCGGAGGGCGTGGCGAGAGTCTGCACCTCCACGCCGGCCTGCACGAGGCGCGAGATGGCATGGCAGGCCTTGTAGCAGGCGATGGAGCCGGTGAGCGCGAAGAGCAGGCGAGGCATGGGTGAAAGGGGCGGAGGCGGCGATGGCGGGAGACGCGACGGCGGGTGGCGCAGTTACTCCTTGGCGCCACCGTAGCTCTCGCGAGCGGAGGGAAACTCGCGGGCGGCGACGGCGGCGTGGAAGGCGGCGAGGGCCTCGCGCGCGGCCTGACCGGCCTCGGCGAAGCGGCGCACAAAGCGCGGGGCCGGGCCCGGGCTGAGGCCGAGCAGATCCGTCATCACAAGGACTTGGCCGTCGCAGCCCTCGCCGGCGCCGATCCCGATGGTGGGCACCGCGAGCTTCGCGCTGATCTCGCGTGCGAGGGGGGCGGGCACGCATTCGAGCACGAGGCCGAAGACGCCCGCCGCCTCGAGGGCGCGGGCTTGGCGGAGGAGCTCGGCGGCGGAAGAAGGATCGCGGCCCTGGACCTTGTAGCCGCCGAGGGCGTGCACGGTCTGCGGGGTGAGGCCGAGGTGCCCCATCACCGGCACGCCGGACTGGACGAGGTGGGCGATGATGTCCTCGTGGCCGTCGACGCCCTCGATCTTCACGGCGTGGGCGCCGGCGCGCAGGAGGAGCGCGGCGACCTCGACCGCGGCGGCGCGGCCCTGGCGAGCGACGAGGAAGGGAAAGTCGCCGACCACGAGCTTCCGCGAGGCGAAGTCGCCCAGGCCGCGGGCGACCGCGGCCACGTGGCGGGCCATGATCTCGGGCGTGGCGGCGAAGGTGGTGGGCTCGCCATCGATCACGGTGACGACGGAGTCGCCCACCAGCACGCAATCGACCGGCGACTCGGCGACGAGGCGCGCCTCCCAGTGCGTGTGGGCCGAGATCATGCTGATCGGGGCCTGGCCCTTGCGCGCGCGGAACTCGAGGACGGACTTCATGGCGGGAAGACAGGGGTCATACGCGCGCGGGGCGCGGGACGCCAACCTGGTTTTTCACGTTTGGCGCACAGGTGGTTCCCCGGGGGCCTCTGGACAAGCGGCCCGAGAGTCCCATACTGGAACTCCTCCGTCATGCTCTCCATCGCCACCAAGCTTACCGTCTGGGAGAAGGTCCAAGCCGTTCCGCTGTCCAGTTGGCTGAGCCTGCTCGTGGCGGTCGTGGTGATTGTCGTGCTGGTGCGGGTGTGGAAGGGCCTGCGCGAATTCAACGAGTTCGCGCCGTGGATCGTATTGTTGCTGGTCGGTGGTTCGGTTGTGATCTACTGGACCTACGAACGCACGGAGCCGAAGATCCTGTCGCCGATTTTCGATGTGCTGGCGCAATACCTGCCCTCGAAGATCGAATACAAGGACGCCGCCGGGACCCCGCGCTGAGCCGCGCCGTCCAACTGAATCATCCCGGCTGAGCGCCGGGTGACGGGCCTTGACCGCTCCGTCCAAAACTTTGCGTCGCCTCGTTCTGCCGCGCGGTCCGACGGGTCTGCGCGAGCTCCGTGTCCGGCTCTGTGTTCTGCGCCTCGCCCCTACGAGTTTTTGCGCCTCTTGCGGCGTTTTGTGGAGCTGCGAAGCCGGCGTCAAAGGGACGATCCGGTGCTGAAATCAGGTTGCGGCCGGAGGGCAGTTCCCGCCATTCCTCTGCCATGGCTTTCATCTCGACGCGTAGCGCCAACGCCGCCCCCGCCACTTCGCTTCGTTCCCCGACTGCCGGCGCCCCGCGCAAGAGCGCGGTGAGCGCGCAGGCGCTGGCAAAGCAGAAAGCCTACGAGAAGAAGGCGAAGAACTACAAACTGCCGCTCGGTGAGCTGGCGATCTTCACCCAGCAGCTCGCATCGCTGCTCAGCGCCGGCCTGCCGCTTGTCCAGTGCTTGGAAGCGCTGCAGGATCAGACCGAGGACCCGGTTTTTCGAGTGATCATCCGCGACGTGCGGATCGAGATTTCCCAAGGCAGCGCGTTTTCGGCCGCGGTGAAGCTTTATCCCAAGGCCTTTAACACGCTCTTCATCTCGATGGTCGAGGCGGGCGAGGCCTCGGGCGCTTTGGCGGAGATTTTGTCGAAGGTCGCGGTCTACTTCGAGGCGAGCGTCAAGCTGAGCAAGAAGGTCAAGTCCGCCATGACCTACCCGATCGCGGTCATCGGCTTGGCCATCGCCTTGGTCAACGTGTTGTTGATTTTTGTGATCCCGGTGTTCGCGGCGATGTTCGAGGACTTCGGCGCGAAGTTGCCCGCGCCCACCCAGATGCTGATCGACCTGAGCGATTTTCTGAAGGGCAACTTCCACTGGTTGATGCTCGGAGTCGGTGCTGTGTTTTGGCTCCTGCGCAAGTTCGTCTCCACCCCGAAAGGGCGACGAATCAAGGACCAGTCCCTCGTGCGCGCGCCCATCTTTGGCAACCTCGTCCACAAGATCGCCCTTTCCCGTTTCTGCCGCACCTACGCCACCTTGATCCGCTCGGGCGTGCCGATCCTTCGCACCCTGGAGATCGTCGCGGCGGCGTCCAACAAGGTGCAGATCGAGGACGCCTGCGCCGAGATCGCCAAACACGTCAGCCAAGGCGGCCAAGTCTCCGAGGTCCTGGCGGTCAACCCCTTCTTCCCGCCGATGATGAAGCACATGGTGAAGGCCGGTGAATCCACCGGCAACGTCGACGGCATGATGAACAAGATCGCCGATTTCTACGACACCGAGTCCGAGGCCACGGTCGCTTCGCTCACCTCCTTGATCGAGCCGATGCTCATCGTGTTTCTCGGCGTGGTGGTTGGCGGCATCGTCATGGCGATGTTCCTCCCCATCTTCCAACTTGGCGCGGTGGCCGGTGGCTTGCAGTAAGGGAAATCCCCCCTTGCTCGCGGCTTGCGCCACGAGGCCAAGGGCGTGAGTTTGCGCTACCTCTCCGCCATTTTACCCTCCGATTTTCCGAGCCCCATGCCGTCCGTCCTTATCGTCGACGATCTTCTCTCCATCCATGAGATGCTGGAGGCGGTTATCCAACCCACCGGATACAGCACCGCCTTCGCGACCGACGGGGAAAAGGCGCTGACGCGCTACAAGGCCGAAAAATACGACCTCGTGCTGGCCGACATCGACATGAAGCCGATGGACGGCATCACGCTGCTGCGCCAGCTCAAGGCCTACGATCCCACCGCCGTGGTCATCATCATGACGGCCTATGCCTCGACGGAAAGCGCCGTGCAGGCGCTGAAGTTTGGGGCGTTCGACTACCTCCAGAAACCCTTCCGGGTCGACGACCTCATCTCCACCCTGAAGCGGGCCCTCGAATACCGACGCTTCAGTGTCGAGCGTCCGGCCGAGGCGGCCGCGGGGGCGCTGGGCGGTGGAGCGCGCGACATCGAGACGACGCTGGTCGGCACCAGCGCCGCGCACAAGAAACTCATCCAGCAGGTCAAAAAACTGGCCGCCGTGCGCACCCCGGTCCTGCTCCAGGGCGAAGGCGGCACCGGAAAGACCACGATCGCCGAGATCCTGCACGCCGGCAGCGCGCCGGCCGACGCGCCTTTTGTGCGCATCGACTGCGCGCAAAGCTCCGAGGAGAGTTTTCGCAACGGCCTGCTCGGCGACAACGGTGCCGGCGGCGTGTGGCTCACCCAGGCCCGCGGCGGCACGCTCCTTCTTCAAAACATCGAGAAGCTGGCCCCGTCGCTCCAACGCGAGCTCGTCGGCGTGCTTCGCACCCACTCCCAGGCCTTTCGCCTCGTGTGCACCAGCGGCGAGGACCTCGAGCGCCTCACCGAGGAGGGTCGCTTTGACGACGAGCTCTTTTACCGCGTCGCCTCCCTTCCGGTCGTCCTCCCCGCGCTGCGCGACCGCACCGACGACATCCCGGCGCTGGTGAAGCACTTCTCCTCACGCGCCGCCAATCCGAACTTCGACTCCAAGTTGATCGAGTTCACCCCGGACGCGCTCCAGGTGCTGAGGGCCTACCCCTGGCCCGGCAACATCACCGACCTCGCCCAAGTGGTGGGCAAGATCGCCGCATCCACCGACGCCCGCGTGGTCGACGTCGATCAGCTCCCGCTCCGCCTCAAGGATCTCGGGGGCTGGCCCAAGCTCGCCGACTACCTCGCCCTGCAGGAGAAGCACTACATCGAGCAAGTTCTCCACGCCTGTCGCGGCAACAAGGAGCAGGCCGCGCGCGTGCTTGGCATCGATCTGGCCCGCGTCGGTTGATCCGACGCCTCCCCATGCCGTCCGGCCCGGGCGCGCCGCCGGATCCGAGGGGCGAGCCGCGCGTCCGCCAGACGACGCGGGCGGGCTACGAGACCCAGAGCAGCCGGGCCATCACGGCCAGCACCATCACGATGAAGACCGGCCGCACGAAGCGTGCGCCACGCTTGATCGCCAGCCCGGCCCCGAGCCTCGCCCCCACGATTTGTCCTGCGCCCATCGCCAGACCCGCCGCGAGGTGGATCTGCCCGCCCGCCGCGAAGACCGCGAGCGAGGCGAGGTTGCTGGTCGCGTTCATCACCTTCGTGTAGGCGGTGGCCTTGAGAAAGTTGTGCCCCAGCAGGCCGACCAGCGCGATGGTCCAAAACGAGCCCGTGCCCGGTCCGAAAAAGCCGTCGTAAAAGCCGAGCCCGAGGCCGAAGACCGTGAAAAACACCGGCGCCGCCACGCGTGGCGGGTGGTCGCCGTCGCCAAGCTTGGGTCGGAGCAGGGTGTAGACGACGATGGCGCCGAGCAGCCACGGGATCGCCGCCTCCAGGAAGCGCGCGTCCAGCACGCGCACGGTGGCCGCGCCCGCGATCGCGCCGGCCAGCGTGGCGATCACGCCGATCTTGCAGGCGCGCCGATCAAGCAGGCCGTGGCGCGCGTAGCGGAAGACCGCCATCACCGCGCCGAAGCTCGATTGGAGCTTGTTGGTGCCGAGCGCGAGCTGGACGGGCATGCCGAGGTTTAGCAACACCGGCAGGGAGATCACTCCGCCGCCGCCCGCCACGGCGTCGACCAAGCCGGCGAAGAGACCGACCAGGAAGAGCAGCGGGTAAAGGTGCGGGGCGATCTCCATGGCGCGAGGCGACTCGCGACAAGCTGCTCAGGGCCCGGGCCCGGCGGCGATGCGCAAAACGTGCGGGCGTAGCGCCACGCCATCGGCGAGGGAGGCCGCGCTCCGCCTCGCCGGCCACTCCGCTCAAACCGTGCAGGGCCGGGCCACGCCGCGATGCGAGGCGGCGCGTTGCAAGGCCGCCGCCGAGCGCTCCTTGTCCTGCGCCTCCAGCGCGGTGCGGCGCTGGCAGAGGGAGCAGAAGAGGGAGATCTCGTCGGTGGCGACGCGGCGCCAGGCCAAGCTGAGGGTGCGGCACAGGTGCTCGCGCTCGCCCGGCGCGAGGTGGGGCAGGGCGTCGGATTGTCCCCAGAGCACGTCGAAGGTCGCGCATTCCCCGGTCAGGTAGAAGGCGACCAAGGGGTTGAGGCCGCAGCGGCAGGAGACCGGCTCCTCCGTCGCATGGGCCGCGCCGTCCGCCGGCGCTTGCGCCGCCTCCTGTCGCACGCGGGCGAGGGCCGGCGCCATCAAGGGGCCGAGCAGGTCGGGATGGGCCAGGGCGCTCGAGGGCGGCAGCGCGCGCAACCTCTCCCGCCAACGGGTGAGCACGCGGGCGGCGTGTCGGTCGAGCAGAGGACGCGGGTCGCCGGGGTTCATGCCCCCAACGGTAGCCGACAGCGCCTTGCACGGCGTGTCCTTCCTTGGCCGACGCTGCGCGCCCCTTGGCCGTTTTTTGCGCGTTCGCCAAGAAACGCGTGCCCGCCGCCAAGGCCCGCGCAGCGGCCGGGGGCCGCCTTCCGCTAAGGTGCGTGGCGCTAATTCGCGCATCACTCCCCGCCCTCCCGTCATGGACGTCATCCCTCTCACGCTCGCCATCAGCCTGCTGCTTTCGCTCACCTTCATCGCGCTTTTCGTGCGCGAGTTTTCCCGCCCCGGCCGCGCCGGTGCCGACCGCGACTCCCTCTTGCCCCTCGAGCAAGAAATGAGCGTCGCCGCCGCGAGCCCCGCCGCCGCTTCCGGCGAAGTGGTCGACGAGAACACCTGCGCCAGCCGCCGCAGCGACGGCAAGTGCTGCGCCTCCTGCCAGCGCCGCCGCGACCGCGCCGCCGCCAAGGCCACCCCTGGCAACTAGTCTCTAGCTCCTAGCAACTAGTCCCTAGCCACTAGCTCCTGTCTTTCCCATGTCCGCCCGCACCGTTACCATCCAGTATAACGACAAGGTCGTTCGCCAATTCCTGCTCGCCTCCGTCATCTGGGGCGCGGTCGGCATGTTGGTCGGCGTCATCGTCGCCACGCAGCTCAACGCCTGGCGCGTCAACTTCGACCTGCCCTGGCTCACCTTTGGCCGCCTGCGCCCGCTGCACACCAACGCCGTCATCTTCGCCTTTGTCGGCAACATGATGTTCGCCGGCGTCTACTACTCCACGCAGCGCCTGGTGAAGGCGAGGCTCGCGAGCGACTTCCTCTCCTCGCTGCACTTCTGGGGCTGGCAGGCGATCATCGTCGCCGCCGCCATCACGCTCCCGCTCGGCTTCTCGCGCGGCAAGGAATACGCCGAGCTCATCTGGCCGATCAACATCGCCGTCGCCGGCATCTGGGTCGTCTTCGCGGTCAACTTTTTCTGGACCCTCGCCAAGCGCCACGAGCGCGCGCTCTACGTCGCGATCTGGTTCTACATCGCGACGATCATCACCGTGGCGATGCTCTACATCGTCAACCACCTGAGCCTGCCCACCTCGCTCACGCACTCGTATCCGGTCTTCGCCGGCGTGCAGGACGGCCTCGTGCAGTGGTGGTATGGGCACAACGCCGTGGCCTTCTTCCTCACCACGCCGATCCTCGGCATCATGTATTACTTCGTGCCGAAGGCGGCCGAACGTCCGGTCTACAGCTATCGCCTCTCGGTCATCCACTTCTGGTCGCTCGTCTTCGTCTACATCTGGGCCGGCCCGCACCACCTCCTCAACACCGCTCTGCCCGACTGGCTCCAGGTGCTCGGCATGACCTTCTCGCTCATGCTCTGGGCCCCCTCCTGGGGCGGCATGCTCAACGGCCTGCTCACCCTGCGCGGCGCCTGGCACAAGCTGCGCACCGACCCCGTGCTCAAGTTCTTCGCCGCCGCCGTCACCTTCTACGGCATGGCCACCTTCGAGGGGCCGCTTCTCTCGATCAAGGCGGTCAACGCGCTCGGCCACTACACCGACTGGATCATCGGCCACGTGCACGCCGGCGCCCTCGGCTGGAACGGCTTCATGGCCGCCGGCATGATCTACTGGCTGCTGCCCCGCCTCTGGAACAAGCCCCTCCACTCCGTCTCGCTCGCCAACACCCACTTCTGGATCGGGACCGTCGGCATCCTCCTCTACGTCGCCGCGATGTGGGTCTCGGGCATCACCCAGGGCCTCATGCTCAACGCCACCGTCGAGGGCGGCACCGTGCTGGCGTATCCAAACTTCCTCGACACGCTGAACGCCATCAAACCGATGATGTTCTTCCGCATCATCGGCGGCGGTCTCTATCTCGTCGGCTGGCTGCTCCTCGCCTACAACGTCTGGAAGACCATCTCCGGCGCCAAGGTCGTGGACGGCGCGGCCGAGGTGCTGGTCGACGACACGCCCAGCCCGCGCGTCGGCGCCGTCGGCACCTTCCTCAACCCGCCCGTCGTCTTCTCCGTCCTCGGCACGCTCTTCGCCTGCGCCTGGATGTTCGGCGGCGACGTGCTCCGCCTGCTCGGCCTCTTCGGCACCATCACCAGCGTGATCCTCGCCTGGCTGCACTTCGAGGCCAAGATCCGCGGCTGGGCCGAGTGGTATGAGCGTCTGCTGGTCAACGCCGCGCCCTTCACCGTGCTCACCTTCCTCGCCGTCGCCGCCGGCGGCATGATCCAGATCATCCCCACCGTCATCGCCCAGCGCGCGCAGAACGTGGAGGATCGTATCCAGGTTCCCTATACGCCGCTCGAGCTCGCCGGCCGCGACATCTACATCAAGGAGGGCTGCTACAACTGCCACTCGCAGATGATCCGCACGCTCGTGCCCGACGTGCTCCGCTACGGCGATTACTCGCGCCTCGGCGAGTCGATCTTCGACTATCCCTTCCAGTGGGGCTCGCGCCGCATCGGTCCGGACCTCGCCCGCGTGGGCGGCAAGTATTCCGACTCCTGGCACTACCAGCACATGCTCGATCCGCGCTCGCTCGCCCCGGGCTCGAACATGCCCAACTACCCCTGGCTCTTCACCCAGAAGACCGATCTGGCCGCGCTGCCCGCCAAGCTGCGCGTGATGCGCACCCTCGGCGTGCCCTACGCCGAACAGACGCCCGAGGAGATCCAGGCCGAGGCGCTGGCGCAGGGCGAGCGCATCGTCGCCGGCCTCCGCGAGGCCGGTCTGCACACCGCCCCCGACCGCGAGATCGTGGCCCTCATCGCCTACCTCCAAAAGCTCGGCAAGAGCGAGGCCGTGCCGGCCTCGCTCGGTCGAAAGTCGGAAGGTCAGAGGTCGCAGGTCGCCACCGCGTCGGCCGCGCCGACGCCCTAAGCTCCATGCGCCGCCCTCGGGCGGCGCCACATCCGACCTTCGACCCTTCGACTTTAGACCTTCGACCACTCCCCCCGACCATGTTCCGCCGCCTCATTCTCGAACACTGGATGGCCGTCTTCACGATCACGGCCTTCGTCACCGCCTTCACGATCTACCTCACCTGCGCCTGGAAGGCCCTGCGCATGAACCCGGCCCAGCGCGAGCGCTTCGCCCGCATGCCCTTGGATGAACGCAACGAGGGCGGCCCGGAGTGACTAGAAGGGACCAAGCGGCCCGCGCCCCCGCCGTCCGGCAAATCCTCAAGCATCAATCTTTAAAATCCCAATTCCCATGTCCGCTTCCAAGCCTCCGCAGGAACCCGGTGAAGATCCCATCCGGGAGCACGTCTTCGACGGCATCGCCGAATACGACAAACGCCTGCCCAACTGGTGGCTGATGACCCTCTACGCCACGATCGTCTTCGCCATCGTCTACTGGATGTGGTCGCAGCACTTCCGCCGCGACACCGACGGTCAGCGCGTCGACAACGTCGTGCGCGAGCTCCGCGCCGCCAAGCTCGCCGCCGCCGGCGCCTTCGACGACGCCGCGCTTTGGGCCATGAGTCGCACCCCCTCCATCATCGCCGCGGGCGAAGTCACCTATCGCAGCACCTGCGCCTCTTGCCACGGAGCGAACCTCGAAGGCGGCATCGGCTTCAACCTCGCCGACGGTCAGTGGGTGCACGGCGGGGCGCCGGTCGAGATTATGCGCGTCGTCGCCGACGGCGTGGCCGGCACCGGCATGCCCGCCTGGGGCGGCTCCCTCGGGCCGCGCAAGACCGCGGAAGTGGTCGCGTTTATCCTGAGCAAGCACCCCGCGCCGTGAAAACATCCGCCCCTGGGAACGCCGAGCCCCAGCTCGGCAAACAGAAGCCGAGCCGGGGCTCGGCGCTCCCGGGGCGCGCCCCGCAACCCAACCGCGACTCGGTCACCACGATTCGCGACGACGGCTCGCGCATGTTTCTGCATCCGGCGGATGCGCGTGGCTTCTGGACCCGCGCGCGCCGCGGCTCGGCCGCCCTGCTGATCTCGATCTACTTTCTCCTGCCCTGGATCCCGGTCGGCGGGCATCCGGCGGTCTTTCTCGATATCGCCAGCCGGCGCTTTCACCTCTTCGGCCACACCCTCGCGTTTCAGGACGTCTGGCTGCTCTTCTTCGTCATCACCGGTCTCGGCTTCGGCCTGTTTTTCGTCACCGCCCTCCTCGGCCGCGTGTGGTGCGGCTGGGCCTGCCCGCAGACGGTTTTCCTTGATCACGTCTACCGCCGCGTGGAGCGCTGGATCGAGGGCGACGCCGTCGCGCGCCGCAAGCTCGACGCCGCGCCCTGGGACGCCGCCAAGGTGGGCAAGCGCGTCACCAAGCAGGTCGCCTTTGTCCTCATCTCCGCGATCATCACCCACCTCTTTCTCGCCTACTTCGTCTCGCTGCCGGAGTTGTGGAAAATGGTGACCCACTCGCCCGGCGAGCACTGGGGCGCCTTCCTCTTCATGGCGGTGGCGACGGGCATCCTGTATTTCAACTTCGCTTGGTTTCGTGAGCAGCTCTGCCTCGTCATCTGCCCTTACGGTCGCATGCAGTCGGTCTTGGTCGACGACCACTCGCTGGTGATCGGCTACGACACGAAACGCGGCGAACCGCGCGGAAAGCTCGGCACGCCCGACGCCGGCGCCTGCATCGACTGCAACCGCTGCGTGCAAGTCTGCCCCACCGGCATCGATATCCGTCAAGGTCTTCAGATCGAGTGCATCGCTTGCGCGGCCTGCATCGACGCCTGTGACGAGGTGATGGCGAAGGTGAATCGTCCGGCCGGGCTCGTGCGCTACGATTCCACGGCCGCTTTCGACGGCGCGCGCACCCGCTGGCTGCGTCCGCGCATCTGGCTTTATCTCGTGCTCCTCGCGGCCGGCGCCACCGCCGCGCTGTGGGCCCTCTCCACCGTGCGGCCCGCGGTCATCGGAGTGACTCGCCTCGGCGGCATGCCCTACTTCGTCGACGCCGAGACGGTGCGAAACCAGTTCCTCGTCCGCCTCGTGAACAAGCGCGACGAGCCCGTGAGCTTCCGCGTGAGCGCCGAGACCCCGGAGGGGCTGCCGGTGCGGTTGGCGGGATTTGACGAGTTGCTCACCCTCGCTCCCCTGGCCGAGGAGGTGCGGCCCCTCGTGATCAGCGTGCCGCGCGAGGCTTACGCCGGCAGTTTTCGTTTCCATGTCGTGGCGCAGCCCGAGGCGGGCGGTTTTGAACTGCGGCGCGCGGTGAATTTCACCGGGCCCGAGCCGGAGTTTCTTAGGGAGGATGCGCGATGAAGTCGTCCAAGTGGCTCTGGGTCTGCGTCGGCCTCGTGTTCGCGCTCATGTTCTGTGCGTGGACGGCGATGTTTCTGTTTTCGCGGCAAGCGCATGTGGAGTCGGTGCCGCTGAAGACGCCCCTGGTCGAACCGCCCGCCGAGGCCACGCCCTGAGATGGAACTCGCCGCCGTCAACACCCCCGCGGCCGCCTTCGTGGCCGGACTGGTCACGAGCCTGCACTGCGCCGGCATGTGCGGTCCGCTGGCCTGCCTGCTCGCGCCGGCGCGCGGCGAACGCGCCGACCTCGCGACGGTGCACACCGCCTACCACGGCTCGCGCCTCGCGGCCTATGCCGTGCTCGGCGCGGTGGCGGGCGGCGTGGGCGCGGCGCCGGCGGCTTTCTTCGACTCCGCCTTCGCGCGGGTGCTGCCCTGGGTGATGGTGGTCTACTTTGTGTTTGTGGCGCTCAAGCTCGGTCACCGCCTGCCGCGCCTCGCCTTGCTGGGTCGTGTGCAGATGGCGCTGCGTGGCTGGGCGCGCGGCCGGCCGGCGACGCAGGTGGCGGCGACGATGGGCGCGGCCACGCCCCTGCTGCCCTGCGGGCCGCTCTACTTCCTGATCGCGATGGCGGGCTTCGCGGGTTCGGCGGCGCGGGGCGCGGAGATCCTGTTGGCCTTTGGTCTGGGCACGGTGCCGCTGCTCTGGCTCGCGCAGGCGAACGTGGGCTGGCTGCGCGCGCGCCTCACGCCGGTGGCGATGGGCCGCGCCCGCACCGGCCTGGCCCTCGCCGCCGCCGCGGTGCTCGTGTGGCGCCTGCGCGGAGATTTCGGGTTCATCGGCCCGAGCTTGGAGAACTGGGTATGCCACTAAAACACCTCGATCAGGCGCGCGCCGCCTGAGAGTTCCCGCATGATCTCCGGCCATACTCCTTCCAGCGCGGCGAGCAGAGCTTTGCTGCGGCAGTTGCCGATGCGAAGCCAGAGCACGCGAACCGCTTCCGGCCGCAAGATCGTTAGCTTCGCGAAATCTTCATCCTTGCTGACGATCACCGCTCCGGTCTCCGCGGCCCGCCGCCAGATGAGCGGGTCGGGCGATTGGGCCAGGCCGAGCTCGAGCACGTGCTCGGCTTCGTGTCCTTTGTCGCGAAGCCATCGGGCGAGCGCGACCGGCAGCTGGTTGTCGACCAGAAAGCGGATCACGACGCCTTGGCTTGCAGAAACACGTGGTCGTTTTGCGCGGCCGCAAACTCCAGGCACGCGCGCAAATCATCCGGCTCCAAGAACGGGTAGTCCGCGAGGATCTCGTCCCAGCTGGCGCCCTGCGCAAGCAGCTCGAGCACGTCTTTCACCCGCAGACGATACCCGCGAATGCAGGGACGACCGCCGCATTTGTCGGGTTCTATCGTTATACGAGAAAGGATCGCGCTCATGATCGCAGAGTTATCGGAACCCCGGAGGAAATCAAGAAACGCCCCCCGCTGCGCGCACTGCGGCGCGCCGACCGCCGCGGGCGAGGAGTATTGCTGCGCGGGCTGCGCCTTCGTGGCGCGGCTGATCCGCGACGAGGGGCTGGAGAATTTTTATGCGCTCAAGGACAAGGTAACCCCGCCCGCCGACGGCGCCCTCGAGCCGGCGCGGGATTTTGGCTGGCTCGTCGAGGCCGCCCAGACCGCCGAGGCCGCGGCTACACGCGACGGACGCGTCGCCGAGCTCGAGCTCGGCGCGCAAGGCATGTCCTGCGCCGCCTGCGGCTGGTTGATCGAGCGCCTCTACAAGCGCCGCCCGGGCGCGGGCGAGATCGAGGCCTCGGCCGAGACCGGCCGCGTGCGCCTGCGCTGGGCGCCTGGCGGCGGTTTCGAAGCCGCCGCCTTCGCGCGCGAGTTGCAGCGCTTCGGCTACCTGCTCGGCCCGATCGGCGCGGAGGTGAAGGAGAGGGAGTCGGAGAGCCGCATGTTGGCGCGCAAGGCCGGCCTCGCCGGCGCGCTCGCGATGAACGCGATGATGGCCGCCTTCCCCTACTACCTGGGCATGGCGGCGGACTATGAATACGCCCGGCTCTTCGAGGCGGCGGGTTTTCTCTTCGCCACGCTGAGCGTCTTCGCCTGCGGCACCTATTTTCTGGGTCGTGCGGCGGGCATGTTGCGGGCGCGTCAGCTCCACCTCGACCTGCCGATCGCGCTCGGCATCGTCGGCGCCTACCTCGGCTCCACCTGGGGCTGGCTGACGGTGAACCCCGAGGCGCAATACTTCGATTTCGTGACCGGCTTTATCGCGCTGATGCTGACCGGTCGCTGGGCGCAGGTGGCGGCGGTGGAGCGCAACCGCAAGCGCCTGCTCCGCGAGCAACCCGTGGCCTCGCGCGTGCGGGTGTGGCGGGCGGACGATTGGACGGAGGCCGAGGCGGAGTCGCTCCGCGAGGGCGAGCGTTTCGTGGTCGCGGCCGGCGCGCGCGTGCCGGTGGAGGCGCGACTGGAGGCGGGCGAGGCCGAGTTTTCGCTCGCGTGGATCACGGGCGAGGCGGAGCCGCGGCTTTTCCGCGCCGGCCAACGCGTCCCCGCGGGCGCGCTGCTCGCGGGCGGTGGCGCGGCGGTGGAGTTCACCGCGACGCAGGGCTGGGCCGGCTCGCTCCTCGCGGAGTTGTCGCGACCGGTGGAGCGCGCGCCGGAGCGCACCCGCCTCATCGAGGTCGTGGTGAAGTGGTATCTCATCGGCATCCTCAGCACCGCCTTTGGCGCGGGCCTGTGGTGGGGCTGGACCACGCGCGATGTCGCCGAGACGGGCGCGGTGGTGATCTCGATCCTCGTCGTGTCCTGCCCCTGCGCGCTCGGGCTCGCGTTTCCGCTCGCCGAGGAGATCGCGACGGTGCGGCTGCGGCGGCGCGGCGTGTTTATCCGCGCGGGCGAGATCTGGCAGCGGCTCAGCCGCGTGCGCACGGTGGTCTTCGACAAGACCGGCACGCTCACGCGCGAGACGCCCGCGCTCCGCCAGCCCGAGGCGCTCGAAACGCTGGGTGCCGAGGCGCGCGCTGCCCTGCTCGCGCTGGTGCGCGACAACCCGCACCCGGTGGGGCGGGCCTTGCACGAGGCGATTTTGCTGCGGGGCTGGGACGTCACGCCGCTCCCGGGCCTGGTGGTGGAGGAGACCGGTCGCGGTGTGCGGCTGGGCGAGTGGACGCTCGAGCGCGCGGGCGAGGGCGGCGGCGACGCGGCCCTGCGCTGCGCGGGCGAGACTTTCGCGCGCTTCTCGTTCACGGAGGCGCTGCGCGACGACGCCCGCGAGGAGCTGGCGGCGCTCAAGCGGCGCGGGCTCGGGCTGGCCGTGCTGAGCGGCGATCGCGATGAGAAGGTCGCGGCGCTGGCGCGCGAACTGGGCGTGTCCGCGGAGTGGGCGAAGGGAGGGCTAGACCCGCGCGAGAAAGCGGCCTGGCTCGATGCGCACGCCGACGGCACCGGTCTGATGCTTGGCGACGGCGCCAACGACAGCCTGGCCTTCGACCGCGCGCTGTGCCGCGGCACGCCGGCCGTGCACCGCGGCGTTCTCGGCACCAAGGCGGACTTTTACTACCTCGGTCGCGGCATTGGCGGGGTGCGCGCGCTGCTCGAGGTGAACGACGCGCGACGCAGCACGCACGCGGCGCTGCTGGTGTTCATGATCGCTTACAACCTCACCGCCGTAGGCCTCGCGGCGACCGGGCACATGAACCCGCTCTTTGCGGCGGTGCTCATGCCGCTCAGCTCGCTCGCCACGCTGGTGATCGTGTGGATGGGGCTGCGGCGAAGCGCCTAGCGGGAGTCGCGCTCGAGGTTGAGCCACGCGCGCTCGGCGAGGCTTAGCGTCACGCGCAGGCACTCGAGCGAGCTCTCGGTCTCGGCGAGTGTGCGCGGGCCGATGAGGGCGAAGGCGGGGAAGGGCTGCGCGAGCACGTAGGCCGCGGCGAGCGCGGGCGGCGACACGCCCTTCTCGTGGGCGAGGGCGACGAGGCGCGCGCGGCGCTCCCAGTTGTCGGGGGCATACCAGCAGCGCACGAGCTCCTTGTCCTCGAGGCGCTCGGGCGCGGCGCGCTCGGTGAAAAAGCCGCGCGCCTGGCTGGACCAGGCGAGCAGCGCCACCTCCTCGGGCCCCCCGGCGCGGGCGGCCAGCCAGGCGCGCGACTCGGCGTCGGAGGCGCTGAGGCAGCCGGCCCAGGGCGCCTCGACCATGCGGGCGAGGGAGAATTGATTGGAGAGCAGGCCAAAGCCCGGCAGGCCCTTGGCCTTCGCGTAGGCGTTGGCCTCGGCGATGCGCGCGGTCGACCAGTTGGAGCCGCCGAAGGCGCCGCGGATGCGGCCGGCGCGGGCTTCGCCGGCGAGGGCCTCGAGCAGCTCGCCCGCCGGCACCTCGAGGTTGTCGCGGTGCAGGCAATACAGGTCGCAGTGGTCGGTTTGCAGGCGATCGAGCGATTCGCGCAGCTGGCGCACGATCTGATCGGGCGTGCACAGCGGGGTGTGGCCGCCCTTCACGAGGACGACCGCCTCTTCGCGCACGCCGCGGGCGCGCATCCAGGCGCCGAGGAGGCGCTCCATGCGCCCGCCGCCGTAGATGTAGGCGGTGTCGAAGGCGTTGCCGCCGCGCTCGAAGTAGTCGTCCCACATGGCGGCGCCGTGGGAGAAGGAGAGCTGGTTGTCGCAGCCCATGAAGAGCCGCGAGACGGGCTTGGCGAGGCCGGCGATGCGGCCGGCGGGGATGGTCTCGGGCGAGCCGGGGGCGCGCCGGGCGAGGGGCCGGCGGGCGAGGGTGAGGGGGCCGGCGGCGGCGGGTTTTTCGGCGGCGTATTCGAGGCCGATGGCGCGGCGCCAGCGGTCGAGCGCGGCGAGGTTGCCGAGGGTGTCCTCGGGCGGCATGGCGGGCACGGCGCGCGCGCCGGAGCGGAGGGCCTCGGCGAAGGCGTCGGCCTCGAGCGCGTAGACGTTGGGCGCGTCGATCTCGAAGATCTCGGGCGCGGAGGCTCCGCGGCGCTGGAGGCGGATCACCTGGCCGCCGCCGCTCTTCATCACGACCCAGGGGTGCGGCACCTCGATGAAGCCCTCGGTGCCGAAGATGCGCGCGGCGTTGTCGATCGCGACGCCGATGGCGGTGGAGAGCTGGGCGAGGATACCGCTCGCGAAGCGGAGCGTGGCGGTGGCGCAGATATCGACGCCGCTCTCGGGGTGGAGTTGTCCGCTGCCTGTCACCTCGACCGGCTCGGCGAAGGGCGCGCCGGTGGCTGCGCCGGCGACGAGGCGCGCGAAGGACATGGGGTAGCAGCCGACGTCGAGGATGCCGCCGCCGCCGAGGGCGTTTTTCCAGAGGCGGGATTCGGGCGCGTAGTCGCTGCGGAAGCCGAAGCCGGCGGAGATCAGCCTCACCTCGCCGATGGCGCCGGAGCGCACCAGCTCGACGACCTTGGCGGTCTGCGGGTGGCAGCGATACATGAAGGCCTCCATGAAGAGCACGCCGGCGCGGCGCGCGGCCTGGATCATCACCATGGCCTCGCCGTGGTTGAGGCCGGCGGGTTTTTCGCAGAGCAGGTGTTTGCCGGCCTCGGCGGTCTTGACCGCCCATTCGATGTGCTCGGGGTGGGGCGTGGCGAGGTAGACCGCCTCGACCTCGGGGTCGGCGAGCAGCGCCTCGTAGCTCGCGTGGGTGTGCTCGGGGGCGACCCCGTGTTCGGCGGCGAAGCGGGCGGCGCTCTCGGCGGAGCGGCTGCCGACGGCGACGAGGCGGCCGCGGCGGGAGGCGGCGAGGCCGCGGGCGAAGGTGCCGGCGATGCGGCCGGTGGAGAGGATGCCCCAGCGCAGGGGCTCGGGGTTGGCGGGCGTGGACATGGGGAGGCGGCGAGCATCGCCCGAAGCGCGGCGCGTTGCCAAGCGCGGCGCGCGCGCTTCAGGCTTTCCCCCATGCCGCTCACCAAGGCCGAGACCCAGCGTCTGCGCGACCTGCGCGAGAAGAAGCACCGCGAGGCCGCGGGGCTCTTCGTCGTGGAGGGGCCGAAGGTCGTGGGGGAACTGCTCGCGGCCGGCGCGGAGCTGGCCGAGCTCTACGCGACGGCGGAGTGGACGGCGGCGCCGCTGGACGACCCGCGCCTGCGCATGCTCACGGCGGCGGAGATGGCGCGGGTGAGCCACTTCCCGACGCCCTCGCCGGTCCTCGCGGTGGGGCGCTTGCGGCGGGCGGCCCCCACCCCGGGTGAGCTGGCGCGCGGGCTCACGCTGGCGCTCGACGGCATCCAGGATCCGGGCAACGTGGGCACGCTGCTGCGGCTCGCGGATTGGTTTGGCTTTGCCCGCGTGCTGCTCTCGCCGGACTCGGCGGATTTGTTTTCGCAGAAGGTGATCAACGCCTCGATGGGCTCCTTCGCGCGGGTGCGCGTGCTCACGCTCGAGCTCGGGCCGGCGCTGGCCGAGGCGGCGCGGGCGGGCGCGCCGGTGCTGGGCTGCGACCTGGAGGGCGAGTCGGTTTACGGACTCGCGCCGCTGCGCGACGCGGTGGTGGTGGTGGGCAGCGAGGGGCGCGGGCCCTCGGCGGCGGTGCGCGCGGAGGTGACGCGGTGGATCACGATTCCGCGGGTGGGCGGGGCGGAGTCGCTCAACGCCGCGGTGGCGGCGGGCATCGTGTGCGCGGCGCTGCGGCGGAGCTGACGCTCCGCTGGTGGTCTTGGCCCGGGTCTACCCGACGCGTTTTTCCGCGGCGGACGAGGCGGCCGGGCCGGGGGCGGCGCGGAGGCGCACCCAGAAACGGCTGCCGGAGGCGCCTTCGACGCCCTCGACGCCGATGCGGCCCTGCAGGCGCTCCACGGCCCGCTGGGTGATGGCGAGGCCGATGCCGGTGCCGGGGTGGCGCGAGTGGAGGCGCTCGAAGAGGCGGAAGATGCGCTCGCGCGCCATGTCGGGGATGCCGGTGCCGTTGTCGGTGAAGAGAATCGTGACGTGGTCTTCGTCGCGCTCGGCGCTGATCTCGACGCGCGGGGCGGTGCCGGGCGGCACGAACTTGATGCCGTTGCCGATGAGGTTCTGAAACACGACTTGGAGCAGCAGGGCGTCGCCGAGCACGAGGGGCAGGGGCTCGGGCGCCACGACCTCGGCCTTTCGCTCCGCGATCTCGACCTCCATGAGCGAGCGCACGGTGCGAAGGACCTCGTCGAGCGAGACGGTGCCGAGGCGGAGTTCCTGGCGGCCGATGGTGGCGTATTTGAGGAGGTCGGTGATGAGGGCGTCCATGCGCGTCACGGAGGCCTGCATGCGGTCGAGGTGGGCGCGCGCCTCGGGCGAGAGCTCCTTGCCATGGTCCTCGATCAGGATCTGGGCGAAGGCGGAGAGGCCGCGGAGGGGCGCGCGCAGATCGTGGGCGACGGAGTAGTTGAAGCGCTCGAGGTCCTGGTTGAGCTGCTCCACCTCGAGGCGGCGCTGCTCGCTCTCGCGGGCGTCCGAGATCATGCGGAGCACGCGCGGCACGAGGGGGATGATGACGATGGCGGTGGCGACCGAGGCGGCGGCGGTGACGGCCTTGATGTATCCCGAAAGCCAATACATGGGATGCCAGATCACGACGACCTCCATGAAGTGGGTGAAGCCGCAGGTGATGATGAAGAGGCCGAAGGCGAGGAAGACCCAGTTGAGGGGGATGTTGCGGCTGGAGCGCCAGACGAGGTAGGCGAGGGTGCAGGAGATGGAGAGGTAGGCCGCGCCGATCAGGAAATCGGTGATGACGTGCAGCCAGACCAGGCGGGGCTCGCGCAGGTAGCAGTATTCGTGGGGCACCCCGATGCGGGCGAAGACGGGCATGCCGACGAGCTGAAAGAGCAGCATGCCGCCGATCACCGCGCCCAGGATGCAGAGGCCGTAGCGAAAGGCGGGGTGGGCGATGAAGCCCGGCAGGCGCTCGGGGCGCGGACTCGATGCGGGGGGGGACATCACATCGGGAGCCGGGAGCCGGTGACGTTAAAGCTGCCCCACCACGCGATGAGCGCACGGGCGAAGGCGTCGAGTCTCTCGGAGCGCAGCGGTTTGACGGCGTAGGAGCTGGCGCCGAGTTCGTAGGCTTGGCGAACGTCGCGTTCGAGGGTGGAGGAGGAGAACACGATGACGGGGAAACTATGCACGGTCTGCGCGGCCCGCCAGCGCAGGACCTCAAATCCGTCCATGCGGGGCATCTTGAGGTCGAGCAGGAGGAGGTCGGCGGGGGGATGGGCGCTGCGGTCGGAGTAGGGCGGCAGGCCGGCGAGGTAGGCGACGGCCTGCTCGCCGTCGGGCACGCGGATGAGCTGGAATTCGGAGCCGGCGCGACGGAGCGCGCGCTCGAGCAGGAGGGCGTCGTTCTCGTCGTCTTCGGCCACCAGCAGGACCTTCTTCGTCATAGGCTTTGGCGCAGGCTGGGGCCGGCGCGGGGGCCGTCAAGGGGCGCCCGGAGGGCCGGGAGCGGGCGCGCGGGCTGCGTCATTCGTGAGGCGGGCGGCGCCGTGCCCAAGATTGGGGGCGGGGCCGGGCGGCGGGTCCGGGCTCGCGCCGGGGGGCCGGGCGCGGAGGCCGGCGGACGAGCGTGGGGACGGGGCGCCGGCCGCTCAGCCGGGCGCGGGTGCGGTCGGGGAGGCGGGCCCGGCTTGGAGCGCGGCGAGGGCGCATTGCCAGGCGAGGAGGGCGCAGGCGTGGCGGGCGGGGTAGGCGCGGACGGCGGCGAGGGCCGCGAGGTCGCCGGGGAGCGAGGGCTCGGCGGCGGGCGCGGGTCGGCCTTGGAGCAGGGCCTCGAGCGCCGAGGCCAGCTGGGGGACCTCGGCGCTGCCGCGGCCGGTCAAGGCGGTGGTGGCCAGCGAGGCGGAGGCCTGGGAGAGGGCGCAGCCGGAGCCGGTGAAGGCGGCCGCGCGGATGCGACCGGCGGGATCGAGCTCAAGGTGCAGGGTGCAGCGATCTCCGCAGGCGGGGTTTTCGCGGGTGGCGACGCGGTTGGCCGTGGGCAGCGGGCCGCGGTTGCGCGGGCGGCGGCGGTGCTCCTCGATGATGGCTTGGAAAAGCTCGGCGGCGTCGGACATGCGAAGGCCGGGAGCGAAGGGCGCGAGGGGACGAAGGTCGAAGCGGAAAAACGAGGCGGCGGCCGTGGGGGGGCGCCGGGAGCCGGGCGGCGCAGGTCGCGCCCGGGCCGCGATCAGAAGGCGAGCAGCGCGTTGACGATGGCGCGGTCGGCGGGGTCGGTGAGCTGGCGCCAGCCGGTGATCTCGCGCCAGCGGGTGATGCCGAAGGGAGCGGTGCCGCCGAAGGACGCGAGGGACTCGTCGTAGTGGAAGGACTCCTCGCCGAGGATGGTGATGGTGTAGCCGACGATCGAGCCGTAGACGTCGTTGCGGGCGGAGCCGGGGCCGCTGGAGCTGGAGCCGGCGAGTTTGATGTCGGCGAAGGGGGCGTAGACGACGGCGCTGAGGTTGCCGTTGCCGGTGACGCGAAAATCCTGCGGCGTGCCGGTGGGGCTGAAGGGGCGGGTGCCCCAGATCTGGAGGTTGATGGGGCGGTTGAGGTTGTTGGTGCCGGTGCCGTTGTTGGAGCCGTTGGCGATGCCGCGGCCGGCGATGGAGATGTCGCCGGCGGTGTAGATGGCGAGGCTGCCGCCGTTGCCGATGGTGATGCTGGACTGGCCGGTGACGCGCACGGCGGAGCCGGTGGAGTTGGTGGCGACGATGATGACGTTGCGGTTGGCGGCGATGGACAGGGCGGCGCCGGAGTTGAGGTCGATCGCGGGGACGGAGTAGGTGTAGTAGGTCTGGCCGTCGATCACGGTGGGGGTGTCGAGAATGGTGACGGAGGAGCCGGAGCCGGAGGTGCGGGGCAAGGTGAGCGCGCCGTCGATGGTGGTGAGCACGTTGTGGGTGGCGGGGGCGGCGACGTCGTCGAAGTTGGCCGCAAAGTCGCGGGCGATGCGGTTTTGGTTGATCGTGCCGGAGGAGTCGCCCCAGACGCCGACGGTGCCTTGGGAGCCGACGCGGGGGTCGGGGCCGGCGGTGGAGACGTAGCCGTAGACGTCGGCGTTGCCGATGTTGAGGGAGCCGACCTCGACGGAGGCGCTGCCGACGCTGCCGTTGCTGCGGCGGGTGGAGTTGGAGTAGGTGACCATGGCGCCGTTGGCGCCGACGGAGTTCCAGCTGTCGATGATGGTCTTGTTGCCGTTGAAGCGGACGCTGTGGCGGCCGACGATGCCGGTGGCGAAGCGGCTGCGGCGGCGGAGCGTGAGCTCGAGGAATTTTTCGACGGGCGGGCCGGAGATGGGCTGAACGCTGGCGAGGACGAGGACCCGGGGGCGGACGACGCCGGTCGAGTTGTAGTCCTGGACGTAGACTTTGACGTGGCCGTTGAGGCGGGCCGGGAGGGCGAAGTCGGAGAAGCGGCCGGTGATGGCGTTGCCCGAGGGGCTGCGCCAGCCGTTGGCGCTGCTCCAGGCGTTGGGGTTGCCGGAGAGGTGCTGGTTGAAGGCCCAGACCGCCTGCTCGGCGCCGGCTTCGGCGAGGTTCATGGCGACGGTGCCGAGGAAGGCGCGGTCGGAGATGCGAAGGTTGGTGGTGCTGAGGCGCAGGTAGCTGCCGAGGGCGAGCGCGATGACGGCGCTGAAGATCAGGGCGACGAGGAGCACCGAGCCGCGGCGCGAAGCGGGGGCGAGGCGCCGACGCGGAGCAGGGGAGAAGGCGTGGAGGAGGCGCATGGGCGGAGCGGTGGAGGCGGCTGGAAAGGAGGGCCCCGCCCGGAGGCGGAGCGGGGGGCGTGGCGGTCGTGCTTCCGGCGGACGGGGCGCGCGCCGGCTAGGCGGGCTCCTCGACCGGCGTGCGGGAGAAGGGCTTGTTGCGAAGGATGAAACGGGCCGAGAGCACGATGTGGGTGGAGGTGGCCACGGTGGCGCGTTCGCGCGAGGCGGTCAGGGTGAGCTGGAGCTGCTTGGTCTCGAGGTCGTTGACCGCGAGCTTGTCGGCGGCAGGCAGGGTGGCGCCGGCGCCGGCCTTGTAGCGCTCGAGGCCGAAGCGGGTGACGTTGGCGACGAGCACGACAGGCGTGGCGGTGGAGTCTTTGTCGCCGAGCTTGCGGCAGAAGGCGCGCGCGGTGGGGCCGCTGGTGGAGGGGTCGTAGTAGTAGGTGACGAGCACCTCGTCGGAGTTGGAGGTCAGGCCGGGGAGGGTGAGCGTGACACTGTAGCCGCCGCTGCTGCGCGCGGTGTCGTTCCAGGTGATGTCGCGGGCGCTGCGCACCTCCTCGGCGAAGACCTGGAGGCCGCGACGGGCCTGGGCTTCCATTTCGTTGTAGTGGACGAGGCTGATCGAGCTGCGGGCGAGGAAGAGGAAGGAGGAGAGGATGGCGGCGAGAATGATCGCCGAGAGGGAGGCGGAGACGATGAGCTCGGTGAGGGTGAAGCCGCCGCGGGTGCCGAAGCGGGCGGGACGGCCGGAGCGAGGGCCCGGTCTGCGGGCGTCAGCGCGCGGTGGTGAAGTAGTCATTGAGGCCTCCTCGGGAGTAGTAGGTGCTGGTGGTGAGCGACCGCCGCGGCCCATGGGCGGGTTGCCAGGACGCGGTGAGAATCAGTTCCCGCATGTCGGACTCCGAGACGCCGGAGCGTAGCGAGCGAGGCACGGTGCGAATGGTGCGCGTGAGGGTGAAGCGCGACAGGGTGCCGGCGGAAAATTGGTTGTAGCTCGAGAAACTTTCATCGAGCGCCACGTTGCCCGTCACGCCGTTGGCCGTGGCCTGGAGGGCGGTGAGCTGGGCCCAGTTGAGCAGGCGCAGGTCCTCCATCCCGCTTTGCAGCAGTTGCGTCGCGAGGTCCGTGTAGCGGGCGCTCTCGATGGTGCGGAATCCCCGCACGAGCACGGCGACGGAGGAGACGATGCCGAAGAGGAGGACGAAGGAGGCGAGCATCACCTCGACGAGGGTGAAGCCGCGCCGGCCGCGGACGCGGCCGCGAGGCCGGGCGGCGCGGACGGACCCCGCGCAAGGACGCTGCTGGACGGGAGCGGAATGCTGCACGCCCGTATTTTACGGCACTTTGATGCGAAGCACCCAGATGCGGATGGCGTATTTTTCGGGCCTGCCGCGGAAAAGAAGTTCCGCGCGCGCTCTGGGGGAAAGCCCCGGGAGGCGCTACGGTCTCCCGATGGGCAAAGCGGGAATCGCGCGGGCCTTGGGGGGTTGCGCAACTCGGTGGCCTTGGTTCGGTGCGGCCCATGCACTTCGACGTGGTGATCGCAGGCGGAGGCTTCGCGGGTGCGCAAGCGGCGCGGGCTTTGGTGAAGGCGCTGGGGCGAAAGGAGGCGACGAAACGGGTGGCGCTGATCGCGGAGCGCAACGTGCTCGTGTTTTACCCGATGCTGGCGGAGGTGGCCGGGGCCTCGCTCAATCCCTCGGATGTGGTGAACCCGTTGAGGCAGTATTGCCGCGGCGTCACGGTCCTGCAGGGCACGGTGACCGAGGTCGACCTCGGGCGGCGCACGCTGACGGTCGACGGCGGGCGTTTCACGCGCAACCAGACGATCGGCTTTCGCCATCTTGCGCTCACGCTGGGCAGCGTGAGCGATCTTTCGCGCGTGCCGGGGATGTCGGAGCACGGATGGCCGCTCAAGGGCGTGTCGGACGCGCTGCGCCTGCGGGCCGCGGTGATCAACCGCATGGAGGAGGCCAACCTGGTCGGCGATCCCGTGGTGCGGAAGCGCCTGCTGACCTTTGTCGTGGTGGGCGGCGGCTACACCGGCGTGGAGGTGGCGGGGCAGATCCACGATTTGATCAAACAGGCCTTGCGCTTCTACACGCGGCTCAAGGACGAGAAGCCGCGCGTGGTGCTGGTGCACGGGCACACCCAGTTGCTGGCGGAGATCGGGCCCAAGCTCGGCGACTACGCGGCGGGCGTGCTGCGCGAGCGCGGGATCGAGATCCTGCTCGACACGCGGGTGGCGGAGGCGACGGCCTCGCGGGTGGTGTTTGAGAGCGGGCAGGCCATCGACACGCACACGATCGTCTCGACGATCGGCAACGCACCCAGCCCGGTGGTGCTCGACGTGGCGCGTCAGCTCGGGCTCGAGGCGGAGAAGGGGCGCCTGCCGACCGAGCCGAACTTCCGCGTGCGCGGGCAACGCGAGTTGTGGGCGGCGGGCGACTGCGCGGCCAATCCCTGGGAGGATCGGGGCAAGGTGAAGACGGCGCCGCCGACGGCGCAGTTTGCGCAGCGCGCGGGCAAGGAGCTCGGGCGCAACCTCGGGCGCGTGCTCATCGCCGAGGTCGAGGGCGCGACCACGGCGGAGATCGACGCCGCGCTGCATCCTTTTCGCTATCGCTACCGCGGCCAGCTCGCGAGCATCGGCGCGCGGCAGGCCGTGGCCGAGTTGATGGGGATGCATTTCCGGGGCTTTTTCGCCTGGTGGATGTGGCGCATGATCTACCTGGCGAAGCTGCCCGGGGTGATGCGCAAGCTGCGGGTGACGGTCGACTGGACGCTGGAGGCGATCTTCCCGCCCGATATCTCGCTGGTCGTGCCGCCGTCGAGCGACCTGATGCGCGAGGTCCATCTGGAGCCGGGTGAGCCGATGGCGCGGAAGGGCGAGCCGGTGCGCGCGGTCGGTTATCTGCGGCGGGGGCGTCTGGAGGCGCGGGCTCTCGACGGGCGCGCGCAGGAGATCTCGCAGGGCGAGGTGGTGGACCACGCGTGGGCGGACGATCAGGGTCGCTGGCGGGCGGATTTGGTGGCGACGGAGAGCAGCGATCTCACGCTGTTCCGCGGGCGGGCGCTGGAGTTGTTTTCCAACGGGGTGCGGCTGGCGCCGCGCGAGCACCATGCGGGCCACGCCGAGGCGGCGAAGCGGGAGACGAGCGGCGAGCGCGGCGAGGCGTAGCGCGTCCTCGCTCGCGATCAGAGCGGCACGAGGTCGACGCAGGCCTCCGTGCGGCCGGCCGCGACCTGGGCGAGGTTGCGGAGAAACTGGTCCACGAGCGCGTCGTCCTGGTCCACGCGGCCGCCGGCGGTGTGCGGGGTGATCCAGCAGTTTTTTGCGCTCCAGAGCGGACTCCCGGGCGGGAGCGGCTCGGTGGCGAAGACGTCGAGGTAGGCGGCGCCGAGGCGGCCGCTTTCGAGCGCCTCGACCAAGGCGGCCTCGTCGACGGTGGCGCCGCGGCCGATGTTGTAGAAGAAGGCCCCGGGCTTCACCAGGGCGAGGCGGCGGGCGTTGATGTAGCGCTGCGTGGCCTCGTTTTCCGGGAGGATGTTGACGATGTGGTCGGCGAGCGGGAGCACGGCGGAGAGCTTTTCCTCGGGGATCACGTGGACGCCGCGCTCGGAGTAGGCGCGGCGGCGCAGGGCGTAGAAGCGCATGCCGAAGGGCGCGAGGAGCTCGACGAGGCGCTTGGCGATGGCGCCGTAGCTGAGCAGGAGGACGGTCTGGCCGTTGAGGAGGCGGGAGCCGGCGCGGTGCTCGAAGTATTTCCAGCCGCGGTCCCCGAGCTGCTCGGCGACCGAGGCGGGGAGCTGGCGGGAGAGCGCGAGCATCATGGCGAGGGCGTGCTGGGCGCAGGGCTCGGCGAAGACGGAGGAGGCGTTGGTGAGGAGGGCGCCGCGGGCGCGGAGGGCGGCCTTGGTCTCCTCGTTGTCGTAGCGGGTGTAGCCGGCGCTGGTGAGCGCGATCCAGCGCAGGCGCGCGAGCTCGCGGCAGGCGGCGGGATCGGGTTGGCCGAGCGCGATGTCGGCCTCGGCCAGCAAGGGATCGGGCGCTCCGGCCGCGAGCACCGAGGCGGAGGCTTGGGGTGAGACGAGGAGGCGGTGGCCGCCTTGGGCGAGCGCGGTCTCGAGGCGGGCGCGGGCGGCGGGGGCGAAGGCGGTGTTGGTCCAGACCGTGAGACGGGAGGCGGCGGGCATGGGTTTTTATTCGGTCTCGGTGAAGTGGCAGATGGCGTGCACGCGCATGCCGGCGGCGCGGAGGCGCTCGGAGCCGCCGAGCTCGGGCAGATCGATGATGGCGGAGACGCCGACGACCTCGGCGCCGAGGGAGCGAATGAGGCCGGCGGTGGCGAGCACCGTGCCGCCCGTCGCGATCAAATCGTCGACGATGAGCACGCGGTCACCGGGTTTGCAGGCGTCGGCGTGGATCTCGATCGAGGCGCTGCCGTATTCCAAGGCGTAGTCGGCGCCGACGGTGTGGAAGGGCAGCTTGCCCTTTTTTCGCACGAGCATGAAGGGGCGATGCAGCTGGTAGGCGAGCGCGCCGCCGAGGATGAAGCCGCGGGCGTCGATCGCGGCGATGAGCGAGACGCCGAGGCGGGTGGCGTCCCAGGAGATGCTCTCGACGAGGATGCGGAAAGACTCGGGGTCTTGGAACAGGGTGGTGACGTCGCGGAAGTTCACGCCCGGCTTGGGCCAATCACGGATGGTGCGGATCTTTTGCTTGAGGGCGGTGGCGGGGTCGATGTTGGGCATGGCCGGAAGTGGGCGTGGGTGCGGGAAAGGCGCGCAGGCTGCCACGGGCGGCGGCGGGAGGTAAAGCGCGGGGAGCCGCGCTGGCGCGCGGAATGACCAATGACCAATGACCAATGACGAATGGAAGGTGACCGGTGAGGGGGGCTTGGGGCGGCCGGGGGGCGGGGGGCGGCGGGCGGTGCCGGGGAAACCGACTCGGAAATTGCCGACCCTTGACCCGGCGAGGCGGGCGGGCAGCGTGCGGTTTTGCCATGTCCTCTCTGCCCACCCAGTTCGACGGCGTGACCGTCCACACCAAGGCCAACGTTTATTTCGACGGAAACGTCGTGTCGCACACCGTCCTTTTCGCCGACAAGTCGAAGAAGACTCTCGGGCTCATCCGGCCCGGCTCCTACTTCTTCGGCACGGCCGCGGCCGAGCGCATGGAGATCGTGGCGGGCGAGTGTCGCGTGACGCTCAAGGACCAGGCGGAAACTCGCACCTATGGCGCGGGCAGCTCCTTCGAGGTGCCGGCGAACTCGGGCTTCACCATCGAGGTGAAGTCGGGGCTGTGTGAATACATCTGCTCCTTTCTGCCCTGAGCGGAGCTTTGATGCCGGCTGACGCGCCTCGCGGCCTCGCGGCCTCGCGCCGCGTGCGTCGGGCGTCGATGACGAGCCTCTCCCGCGACTCAAGATGAGATCTTTTTTTGTCCTCCTCGGACTCGGCGTGGTGCTGCTCACGATCGCCATCGTGGTGCGGAGCGGGAAGCTGATGCGCGAGGATCCGGGCGAGCCGATCAATGCGGCGATGCGCCAGGCGCTGGCCGATCGCGCCTACCGTTGGCCGACGGCCGACGCGGCCCTGCTGGCCCAGCGTTTCCCGGGAGCGATGGAGACGCCCAACGGGGCGCGCTACCTCGTCACGCGGGAGGGCGAGTCGGGCACGGTGCCGCAGCGCGGGCAGCTGGTGACGGTGCACTATGTCGCGCGCCTCCTGGTCAACGACGAGAAGGTCGACGCCTCGGAGGATCACGGCGGTCCCTATAACTTTGTGGTGGGGCAGCCCAACATCATGCCCGGCTGGACGGACGTGCTGCACCGGATGAACAAGGGCGAGCAGCGTGTAGTGGTGCTGCCCTACTGGCTGGCCTACGGCGAAAAGGGCAAGCGGGCACGCATCCCGGCGAAGGCTTCGGTCGTGCTCGAGGTCGAGTTGGTGGACGTGCGCTGAGGCCGGGTGGCCCGCGCGGTCCGCGCCGACTGGTGCCCCGGGCGGGAGTCGAACCCGCACGCCCTTACGGGCAAGGGATTTTAAGTCCCGTGTGTCTGCCATTCCACCACCGGGGCCAGCATGGGGGGAGGCGCGAAGGCTCGGCGGGTCGCCGGGGCGCGTCAATGGCGGGCTCAAGGCGCTGCGCCGCGAGCTCTATGGGCGGAAGCGCGTGCATCGACCCGCACCAAGGGCAAGGGGAAGATCCCGAGCGAGGGGTGGGCGAGCGGGCGGGCGCGGGCCTCGGGTGCTTTTCGGGGGAAACGTCGGGAAAGCGTCGGGGCGGTTGCCAAAACGGCGAGCTGCTGCTTCCTCCCGCCTGTGACTTGGCATTGGCTGCTTCTGCTTCCTCTGGGCTTCCTTATCTTCATCTTCTGGGTGGGGCGCAGGCACCTGTGCATCCGTCGCAAGGATTGTTGCGGCAAGGGCTGCGGCTGCCTCTTTCCGGTCCGCAAGGACTAGGAGCTGTCTTCAACTCGAGCGCCGCACCAAGCCAATGGTGGCGGGGGGGGAAGTATCCCGACGACCTTCAGGCGTTTTCCCTAAGCAATTAGCAAGGTTGTGCCGAGAGATCGGGTGGGCGTCCATGAGGACGTCCCAAAGCTCGGACGCCCATGGTAGTCATTCCCGTCACACCCACGCTGTTGCTCCGTCAGATCGAGCTGGATGACGCCGAGGAGCTTTTTGAGGTCACCACGCGCAATCGCGAGCATCTGCGCGAGTGGTTGCCGTGGGTCGATCAAACCCGTGTCGTCGCCTCCACGGTCGCGTTCATCAAGCACACGCGCCAGGTGGCGAGCGCCGGCACCGGGCTGCACTGTGTGGTGATCGAGCACGGCCAGATCGTCGGCACGGTGAGCTATAATCGCATCGAGGCGGCCCACCGGCGCGCGTGCATCGGTTATTGGCTGGCGCGGGAGGCCGGCGGCCGCGGCGTGATGACGCGCGCGGTCTCGGCATTTGTGCACCACGGTTTCGCGAGGCTGGGGCTCAATCGTCAGGTCATTTGTTGCGCGACCGGCAATCACGCGAGCGCGGCGATCGCGGAGCGCTGCGGTTTCCGTTTTGAGGGCATACTGCGCGAGGCCGAGCTGATCCGGGACCGTTTCGTGGATCACCGCATCCACTCCCGCTTGCGCGCCGAGCATCTCGCGTCGCTGGCCATGGGGGGGCGGACCGAGCAGGTCCGGCCGACCGCCGAGACGCGGCTGAGCGCGGCCGCCTGAGCCGGCGGGGCCCGCAGGCCCGAGTTCAGGGCGAAGGACTTTCCTCGTCCGCCTTCGGCTTGAGCTTGGCCACGATCTCCGGATGGGCCTCGAGGTGGCGGGTGAGGCGCTCGAGGGCGGCGAGGGTTTCGCCGCTGATGTGGTGCTCCATGCCCTCCACGTCGCGGAAGATCACGTCCTCCGGCAGATCGAAGAAGCGCAGCAACTGGGTGAGCAGTTCGTGGCGGTGCGCGATGCGTGCGGCGACCGCCTCGCCGGCGTCGGTGAGCACCATGCCGCGGTATTTTTCGTATTTCACGAGTCCGTCGGCATCGAGCCGCTGGACCATCGTGGTCACGCTGGCCTGCGAGATTTTCAGCTCGGCCGCGATGTCCACCACGCGCGCGTAGCCCTTGGTCTTGATCAAGGCGGCGATGCGCTCGAGGTAGTCCTCGGCGGCGGAGCTTGGGCGCGCCTTGGACGGGGCGATCACGGGGTTGGATTCAGGCTCGCTCACGGAGAGAGGAGACAAATGCAGGGCGGCGGCGCTTGAAAACGAAAAAGCCGCGATCAGGAGATCGCGGCCCGGAGAATCAGCGAGCGAGCGCGGGAGCGGAGGGCGTGGCGCTCAGCGTTTGGCGGCGGCGCGCTCGGCACGGAGGCGCTTCTCGCCGGCGACGACCACGCGATACATCTGGATCGCGAGCCAGAAGACGCCGGTGACGGAGATGGCGGTGAGGGCGCCCCAGAGGTTGACCCACATCGGGTCGTGGCTCGGCACATGCGGCTTCACCCAGCCAAACATGAAAAAGAAGAAGATCGCGACGAGAACGAGATCGACGGCGATCGTGACGGGCGTGACGTGCTTTTGCTCGGAGGGAGCGATGATGTTGTCGTTGGCGGGCTGGGACATGATCGACGCGCAGCTTGGGTCGTCCACGCGGTCCTTGTCGAACGTGTTTTTCACCGTGCTTTTTCTCCTCGGCGAGTCGCCCCGGGGGGGCTTTCATGCAGTTCTTTTCAGACCAAAAAGCGATGAGCGCCGACGCTTCCGATTCAGTTCAACGCAGCCGCGAGTTTGTGGACCGCCTGAAGCGGAGCCGCATCTTCAAGGATTACGAGCATGCCTTCCGAGACACGACGGGCCTGCCCATCAACCTGCGTCCGCTCGAGGCCTTTGATCTGCCGCACCACGGCGATCCCAACGAAAACCCGTTTTGTGCGCTGATGGCCAAGACGAACCAGAGCTGCGCCGCCTGCTTGCAGTTGCAACGCAAGGTCGAGGAAGAGGCGCGTCTGGAGCCGAAGACGATGAAGTGCTTCGCCGGGCTCTGCGACTCCTCGGTCCCGGTGCGGGTGGGCGAGGACCTGGTGGCCTTTCTCCAGACCGGGCAGGTGTTTCTCGAAAAACCGGACAAGAAACGCTTCGCCACGGCCGCGCGCCAGATCCTGGCCTTTGGCACCGAGGTCGACATGAAGAAGCTCGAGGAGGCCTGGTTCCAGGGCCGGGTGCTCGACCGTCGGCAATACGAGTCGATCCTGCGCCTGCTCTCCATCTTCGCCCAGCACCTCTCGACCATCGGCGAGGAGCTGGCCATCCAGTCGGAGCATGGCGAGGCGCCGCCCATCGCCCGCGCCCGCGCGCTCATCGCCAGCCGCCATGGCGAGGACCTCTCGCTCGACGAGGTGGCGAAGGCCGTCAACATGAGCGCCTTCTACTTCTGCAAGACCTTCAAGAAGGCCACGGGCATGACCTTCACCAACTATCTCGCCCGCGTGCGGGTGGAGAAGGTGAAGAACCTGCTGATCAACCCGCACAAGCGCGTGAGCGAGGCGGCCTTCGAGGCGGGCTTCCAGTCCCTCTCCCAGTTTAATCGCGTTTTCCGCCGGATCGCCGGGCAGAGCCCCAAGGCTTTCCGGGAAAACCTGAACAAGCGTCTCAACCCGGTCCGCTGAGCACGCGGGAGGGGGCCGGGCCTCCCGTTGGTCACGGGGCGAGCCAGGGGCGCGCGTAGTCGCTCCGATCCACCGGCCAGCTCCGCCACTCCGTCTGGCGGGCCCGTGCGGCGACGAGGAGATTGTGCGCGACCACGTCGAGATCCTCCGGCGACCAAAAATCCTCCGCCAGGCTCGGGTCCGGGGCGTGTCGGCGTGCGAGCTGCACGGCCTGGGAGAGGACGAGCCCCGAGAGCGGCGGGAGCAGGCAGCCCAGCGTGATGAGCACGCCCTGCAGACGCGAGAGCACGGCCTTGCCGCCCACCGAGTGCTCGGTGACGAGCACCGCGGCCGGTTTGCCCAGCCAGAGGTCCGTCGCCTCGGCGGGCGTGGCGTCCTCGAGGAATTTTTGCAGCGGCGAACTCCACGAATCCCAGTGGGTGCCGGTGGCGAAGACGAAGCCGTCGGCGGAGCGCAGCAGCGGCTCGAGCGAGGCGAAGCCCGCCGCGCGTTCACCCGAAAGCGAGGCCGCCACGAGATCGGCATGCGGCGAGAGTCGCGGCGCGAGCAGCGAGAGCAGGCGGGCCGAGTTGCCCGTCGCCCCGGCCAAGGAGGCGTCGAGCAACAGGATCCGCGGCCGCGGGTCGGGGGCGCCGTCCGGGGGCGTTCTCGACGCGCCGGCGGTGGCCGCCCCCGCGCCCGCCCCCGCGACGGCCGACGGCCGTTTCCCGGAGCCCGGTTCCGAGCCCGAGGCGGGCGGCGTGCCGCGCCAGAAGCGCCGCGTGGCGAGGAGCAGGAGCGTCACGACCGTGCAGGCCCAGGCGCCGGACATGAAGCGCCCGTCACGGCTGGCCAAGGCAGTGGGGAAGAGCACGAGCGCGCCCAGCGGCGCGGCGTAGAGGAGCACCGTGCAGAGGCGCGAGAGCATCTCCCGTGGCGAGTTGGGCGTGGGATCGCGCACGATCGGCTGGTTAAAAAGGGCCATGGGTGGCTGCGGGTCAGGGAATAAGGGAGGCTCGGGTGGCGAGCGGACGCACCGGCTCGGCTCCGCAAGGGCGCAGCGAAGGGGCGTGTTTCGGCAAGGTCAAACGGTGCCACCCCCGCAATGCGGACTCGCGCGCGAGGTCGTTTGCGCCTAGGGTTTTGCTTCAACATGGCTTGGCGTATCGACGAGCAACTCATCCGCGGCGAGATCGACAACCGCGAGCGCGGACGCGTGAAGGGCCGGCTCTGGTTTGTCGGGCTGGCCGAGCCCGTGCGTCTCGAGCTCGCCGGCAACGCCTGGCGCGACGTCGCGGGGCACCTCATCCGCTTCACCAATCCCAAGCCCAAGGCCGGCCCGCTCCACGTGCTCAAAGGCTTCGCGCTCCTGCAACGCGGCGTGGTCGGCGACATCACCGCCTCGCGAAAAGTGAAGGTGCCCGACTGCTCCATGGAGGAGCTCCATCGGCTGATGGATGCCGGCAAGCGTTTCCCCTGGCACTGGGGCAACAGCCTCTACCTCGAGTGGCATTCGGAGCAGAACGGCCGCGTGGTGCTCGAGAGCGCCAGCTATCGGATCGAGATCGATCCCGACACGAGCTGGAAGATGAGCAAGGCCGAGGAGGCTGCGCAGCTGGAGGCCAATCGCCGCGCCTTGCAGGACTTTCTCGGCCGCGCCTCCGCCGCGCTCGCCGCCGCCAACGACGGCGCCAGCGGCGCCGAAGCCGCGGACGAAGACGAGGATGAAGCCCCGACCACGCAGGCCGAGGCCAAGGCCGACGCCGAGCAGGCTCGCATGGACCTGTTGCTCGACCGGGTGCACGCGCGCATCGAGCGCGCCACCGCGGCGGGGGAGGATTTCGATTTCGAGAAGATCCTCCAAGAGGAGCGCAAGCGCCTGCGGCGCGAGCGCGGCGAGCCGGAGCCCGCGCCGCCCACTCCGGAGGAGGAGGCCGAGCGAGCCGCCTGGATCGAGGAGATGAACGCCGCCGCCGAGGAGGCGCTCCAGGAGATGGAGTCGGAGAAGTGGAAAAAAGGCGACGGGGCGGCGGAGTTTCTCGACGAGCGCTGGCACCCGCTGGTCGAGCGATGCAACGCGCTCACGCACCGCCTGCTCGACGAGACGAAGGCGCGAGGCTGGCTCGGCGAGGAAGAGGGGCCGGAGCACCCGCTGCGCGAGGTGGTGAACGGCGTGATGATCGCCGGCGGCAAGTTGGCCGGCGCGCTCGGCACGATGGGCGACGCCGACGACTGGCCGCCCGACCCGCTCTGCGCCGGCTCCACGCTCACGCGGCTCAAGAAAGCCCGCGGCCACCTGCGCGACGCGCTGGCCGGTCTCGACGCCGCCGATCAGCAGGATCTCGCCGAGGCGCAGTGGCGCCGCGAGGTGCGCGAGGAGACGAAGGAGCTGCACGCCGAGGTGCTGCGCCTCATCCGCGAAGTGCGCGCCGTGCTGAAGCTTTCCGAGGGCAGCGGCGGCGAGGGCTGAGGCCCCGCATGCGGGGCCGCCCAAGTTCGGCGACGAGATCGTCGCTCGCGTTTACTGGCCGAGCACCCAGGCGAAGATGAGCGGGGCCACGATGGTGGCGTCGCTCTCGACGATGAACTTCGGCGTCTTTTGGCCGAGCTTGCCCCAGGTGATCTTCTCGTTGGGCACGGCGCCGGAGTAGCTGCCGTAGCTCGTGGTCGAATCGCTGATCTGGGAGAAGTAGCCCCAGAGCGGCACGTCGGGCTTGTCGAGGTCCTGGTGCAGCATGGGCACGACGCAGATGGGGAAGTCGCCGGCGATGCCGCCGCCGATCTGGAAAAAGCCGATCGAGCCCTCGCCGTTTTTGAGGACCTTGGCGGTCTTCATATACCACTGGGCGAAGACGGTCATGTATTCGATGCCGGTGCGCACGGTGTGCACGTTCTTGATCTCGCCGGTGAGGCAGCGGCCGGCATACATGTTGCCGAGGGTGGAGTCCTCCCAGCCGGGGACGACGATGGGGAGGTTCTTCTCGCAGGCGGCGAGCATCCACGAGTTCTTCGGGTCGATCATGTAGTGCTTCGTCAGCTTACCCGAGCGACTCACCCGATACATGAATTCGTGCGGGAAGTAGGCCTCGCCGGCCTGGTCGGCGGCGAGCCACTCCTCGGCGACGGCGGCCTCGATGCGGCGCATGGCCTCGCCCTCGGGGATGCAGGTGTCGGTCACGCGGTTCATGTGGCGGTCGAGCAGGGCCTGCTCGTCGGCGGCGGTGAGATCGCGGTAGCCGGGCACGCGCTCGTAGTAGTCGTGGGCGACGAGGTTGAAGATGTCTTCCTCGAGGTTGGCGCCGGTGCAGACGATGGCGTGGACCTTGTCCTGGCGGATCATCTCGGCGAGGGTGAGGCCGAGCTCGGCGGTGGACATGGCGCCGGCGAGGGTGACGAGCATCTTGCCGCCGGCCTTGAGGTGGGCCTCGTAGCCCTTGGCGGAATCGAGGAGCGCGGCCGCGTTGAAGTGGCGGTAGTGGTGCGCGATGAACTGGGAGACCGGGCCTTTCTTGGCGGCGAGCTTGGCGTTGATGAGCTCGGGCAGGAGGGTCTGGCGTTTGGCGGCTTTGACTTTGTGGGCCATGGTGAAGAGGGCGAAGGGACTGGGAAAAGAGTCGAAAGAGGCGCGGGGCGCTCGGCGCGCGCAACAAAAAAGCCGACGCGGGTGGCGTCGGCTGAAAGGGAAGACCGCGGAGCCCGAGTGCGGGCGGGAGCGCGGCGGGAGAGGGCTTAGGCCTTGGTCTCTTCGGCGGGCTTGGCGGGCTTTTCGGGGGCGGCGGTCTTGCCGCCGCCAGCGCAGCCGCCGCAGCCGGCACCGGCATGGGCGAGGGAGGCAACAGCGAGAGCGGAGAGGATGAGGACGAGTTTCTTCATGGCGGAGATGATACGCGCTGAACCAAACAGCCCCTCGCCGATTCGCAAGCGGGGTCGGACTGAAAAGGGAAGTCGATCTGGCGGGACGGCGAAACCCGCGTAGCGCTGGCGGGGCCAGAGCGCGTCGCGCCGCTGGCCGCGCGGGAAAGGGCCCGGTGGGGCCTGCCGGGGTTTCCCCCATCCTCGCATGAGGGCGATGCATGATGGCCTTGACGGGCGTTACAATCTTGTGACGAGATTCGATTGAACGAATTTTGATGTCATCGGTCCGCCAGCTCTCCGCACAGACTCCGCTTGCCACCGGCACGCTGCGACGGGTTTATGCGCATCCCGAGCGGGAAGGTCTGTTGATCAAGGTGATACGCCCCGAGGTCATCGAGCGTCGCTGGGGGCGGGGCGCGGCATGGTATAAGCGTTTTCGGCGGGCGCGGCAGTTTATCGCGGTGCAGCGGGAGGTGGAGGAATACTTGGCGGCGCATGCGCGGGGGGGGCGTGCCGACTTCGTGCAGCGCGTGCATGGATTTGAGGAGACCGATCTTGGTCTCGGTTTTGTCACCGAGGCTTTGCGGGATCGGGAGGGAGGCATCGCGCCGACCTTGGGGCAGTTGATTCGAGCGGGGCGTTGCGACGAGCGGGTGCGGGCGGCGTTTGAGCGTTTCGCCCGGGACTTTGAGGCGAGCGATGTCGTGATCGGCGATTTTTCCGCGGAGAACATCGTGCTCGCGTGGGATGCGGAGCAGGGGGAGCGCTTCGTCTTGGTGGACGGGTTGGGGTCGGCGACCTTTATCCCGCTGAAGGCTTTTTGCCGGGCGGCCAACCGCTGGAGCAAGCGGCGTCAGCTTGCCCGGGTGCGCGCGCAGCTGCCGTCGGGTGCGGGCGTCGAGGCCAAGGAGACCCCGGGCCGGTTTGTGCGCCGTTTGGCGATTTGATCGCGCGGGGCGGCGCGGAGGAGGGACCGATCGGCGATCGGTTCCCTAATCGGGTTTCGCGCCGGGCTGCTCGCTCGTTTGGCCAAAAAAAGAACCGGTCGCGAGACCGGTTCTGAAGGATTGGCACTCAGACCGCGCCGACGACGGCGGGGACTTTCGTGGCGTCGAATTGGTAGACGCGCTTCGGGAAGTCCGGGGTGGGCGGGTGCGGCACCACCTTGTGGAACTTCTTCAAGGCGACGTCCCAGTTCTCCACCAGGCTCTGCGCGTGCTTGCTGCCCGTGAGACGGAAGTGCAGCGCGATCAGGTTGCGCAGGCTGTCGGCCTCCGCGCCCGCCTCGAGGCGCTCGAGGCCGATCATCGCGGGGTTGATCTTCTTCGCGAAGGTATCCGCCTCGTCATACACGAAGGCGATGCCACCGCTCATGCCGGCGCCAAAGTTGGTGCCGGTCTCGCCGAGGATGACGACGAGGCCGCCGGTCATGTATTCGCAGCCGTGGTCGCCCACGCCCTCGACCACCGCGGTGGCGCCGGAGTTGCGCACCGCGAAGCGCTCGCCGGCGCGGCCGGCGGCGAAGAGGTGGCCGCCGGTGGCGCCGTAGAGGCAGGTGTTGCCGATGATGGACTGGTCCTTCCAGACGAAGGTCTCGGAGGCCTTGGGGCGGATGA
>JAUVVA010000026.1 GCA_030604905.1 Verrucomicrobiota bacterium
CACCAAGGCCGCCGTCGCCACCGAGCTGCCGCCCAAGATCGAGCAGATCATCTACTGCGCCCCCACCTCCGAGCAGCAGGCGCTCTACGCCGAGTATCAGCGCAAGTCCGAGCAGGCGCTCGACGCCCTCGCCGGCTCCGGCGCCTCCGAGGGCGCGATGCGCATCGCCACGCTCACCCAGCTCCTCCGCCTGCGCCAGATCTGCTGCGATCCGCGCCTCGTCGAGCAGATGGCCGAGGCCTCCGCGTCGTCCAAGCTCGACGCCTTCCGCGAGCTGCTCTCCGAGGCGATCGACGACGGCCACCGCCTGCTCGTGTTTTCCCAGTTCACCAGCCTGCTCGCCCTCCTCCGCGACGAGCTCGACCGGCAGGAGATCGCCTACTGCTACCTCGACGGCTCCACGCCCACCAAACAACGCCAAGCCGAGGTCGACCGGTATCAACAAAACCCCGACATCCCGGTCTTCCTCATCTCGCTCAAGGCCGGCGGCACCGGCCTCAACCTCACCGGCGCCGACACCGTCGTGCACTTCGACCCGTGGTGGAACCCCGCCGCCGAGGCGCAGGCCACCGACCGCGCCCATCGCATCGGCCAGACCAAGGTCGTCACCACCTACAAGCTCATCTGCACCGGCACGGTGGAGGAGAAGGTCATGGTCCTGCAGGACGAAAAACGCCGCCTGCTCGCCAACGTCTTCGAGGCCAGCGACGCGGTGAACGCCAAACTCAGCCTCTCCGATCTGCGCAGCCTGCTCGCGGCGGGTTGAAGACCCTCCCGGGCGCCGACCTCGCCGCCGCCCGGCACGATCTCCTACGGCGAAAAAACCGCCCGACGCTCCGTCGGCGTGAGCTCCCGCCACGCGCCCGGCGTCGCCAGCAGGCCGGTCTCGGCGAGCGTGAGCCCGCCGATCCGCCAGCGCAGCAGGCGCAGCGTCGGGTGCCCCACGCTGGCGGTCATGCGCCGCACCTGGCGATTCTTGCCCTCGCGTAGCGAGAGCGAAAGCCAGGCGTCGGCCACGTTCTTGCGAACGCGCACCGGCGGATCGCGCGGCGGCAGGGCGGCCGCCTCGCCCTCCGCCAGTCGCCTCGCCCGGAGCGGCGCGCAGACATGGTCGGGCAGCCGGACCCCGGCGGCGAGACGCGCCAGCGCCTCGTCGGCGGGCACGCGCTCGACCAGCACCCAATACTCCCGTTCGTGCGCGTGCCTTGGATCGAGAAGACGGGTGTTCAGCCCCGGCTCGTCCGAGAGCAGGAGCAGGCCCTCGCTGTCCGCGTCGAGCCGGCCCAGCGGGTAGACCCGGGGCGGCAGGCGCGGCGCCATATCCGCGAGCGTGCGCCACTTGGAGGACGGCTCGGGCGTGAACTGCGAAAGCACACCGTAGGGCTTGTGGAGCGCGAGGAGCACGCCCGCGCTTGTGAGCCCGCGGGCGGCCCTTGTCCACCGACCATTCATCCGGCGCGGCAGGGATACCCGGCACCGTTTTTTCCGCGTTTGCCCGGCTCCTCAGCAGATCCACCCGGTGGCCGCCCGGCTCTCGCCCTGGGCATCTGTCCCGGAACAGCTTGCGAAAAACCGGAAAATGCCACCCGGCGAAAGCCTAATGAAACCCTGCGCGCCCGAAGGCGTCACACCCCAAGGTTGCCAAGGGGTCGTATCCCCGCTTTGCTGCCACCGATTTTCCTGATGAACCCCTTTGCCCTAAAAATGTTCGGTCTCGCCTGCCTGTTCGCGGTCGCGGCCGGCGGCGCGCGCGGCGCGGTGGACCTGCAAAACCTCGTGGATCGCTCGCCCTTCGCGCCTCCCGGGCACCGCAACGACGTCGCTCCGCCGCCCGAACCCTCCACCCTGGAGTTTCGCGGCATGGTGACCGACGAGAGCGGCACCGCCTACAGCGTCTTTGACACCTCCACCAACCGTGGTCGCTGGGTTCGCGCCGACGATGAGAACAGCCCCTTCCGCGTGCGCGGCTTCGACCCCGAAAACGCCACCCTTGAGATCGAGCAAAACGGCCGCGTGCAAAAACTCACCCTCAAGCGCGCCACCATCCAGGCCGGCCAGCCCGTGACGGGCATGAGGCCCGCCATCCCCAATCCCGGCGCCAATGGCGGCAACGCCCAGGTGCGCCGCGACGCCGCCGCCGACGCCCAGCGCCTCGAGGCCGTCGCCGCCGAGGTCCGCCGCCGCCGCGCCTTGCGCAACGCCGCCAACCCCGGCGCCGGCCAGCCTCCGCCCGGCACGCCCACCACCCCCGCGCCCGGCCAACGCTGAGCCTCCGCGCCGCGCCGCCCGCCCGCCGCGACGCCCTTCCCGGCCCGACCTTTCCTCTCCGTCCGATCCTTTCCCCTCATGGTCAACTCCCTCCGTCACCGACGCCTCCGAGCCCTCCGCCAAGGCTTCACCCTTCTCGAAATTCTCGTCGTCCTCGCGATCATCGGCCTCCTCGTCGGCCTCGCGGTCAAAAACGTCGACCGCATCTTCGGCGACAGCCAAGCCTCGGTCGCCAAGATTTTCGTCAACGATTCCATCAAGACCTCCCTCGTGCGCTATCGCATCGACATGGGCGACTTCCCCAGCACCGCGGAAGGCCTCGAGGCCCTTGTCACCCCGCCCGCCGCCCGCGCCGACCGCTGGCGCGGCCCCTACATCGACGCCCCCGGCGGCCGCATCCCGCTCGACCCTTGGGGCGAGCCCTACGTCTACCGCTACCCCGGCGTCCACAACCGCGGCGGTTACGACATCTTTTCCAAGGGCCCGGACCGGATCGAGGGCACCCCGGACGATATCGGCAACTGGTGAGGGCGCGCCCGTGCTCTCGGCGGCGCGGACAGGCCTGAGATTCTCGCGGCGCGGAAAACGCGGCCCGCTTCGCCGCGCCTTCACGCTGCTCGAGATCCTGCTCGTGCTCATGCTCCTGGCCCTGCTCGGGGCCGTGCTCGTCGGCGGCGCCGCCTCGCTCCTCAAGGCCGCCGAGGAGCAAGACCCGGAGGCCGCCCTGCTCAGTCTTCTCCAGAAAGCCCGCGCCCAGGCCGTCGAGACCGGGCAGATCCTTGAGATCGTCCCGCTCCCCGACGACAGCGGCTTCCTCTGGGGGCGCGACGGCGTCGAGACCCTCCCGGTGCGCCCCGGACAACGCGTCCGCCTCTTGCGCCCCGAGATGGCCGCCGCCTTCCTTATCGGCGGCCAACTCGAGGAGCGCCCCGTCGAGCGCATGCGCTTCTACCCCGACGGCTCCGCCGACCCCGTGCGCCTCGAGGTGCGCCGCGGCGAGCAACGCCGCGTCTACGCCATCGATCCCTGGACCGCCGCGCCGCTGCCGGAGGGAGGAGCGCGCCGATGAAACCCCTCGCCCGATCCGCCCGCTCCACGCGCCTTGGCCGCCCCTCGCGCCCCGCTCGCCGCGCCTTCACGCTCATCGAGGTGCTCGTGGCGCTCGCCATCTTCGCCATCGCCGCCGTCGTGCTCGGCGCGGCCTACGTCAACCTCATGCAGACCCACGCCGCCCTGCGCGACCGGGACGGCTCCGAGGCCGACATCGTCTGGGCGCGCGAGGCCCTGCTCAACGAGCCCGACCGCGCCGTCGCCGAGCGGGGCGCCGACCTCGTGCTCCCGGACGGCCGCAGCGCCGCCTGGCGCGCCACCATCACGCCCACCGAGGTCAGCGACCTCTTCGATGTCGTCCTCGAGATCGACGCCCCGCCCCCCGGCGGAGCCGGAGACCTCGTGCGCGTCAGCGAGACGCTGCGCCTCCTGCGCCCCGGCTGGTCCACCGAGGCCGAGCGCCGCGAACGCCGCGAACGCGCCCGCCAACGCCTCGAACGCGAACGGAGGACCCTGCAATGAGACGCTCCGCGCACGAGCCGCTCCCCCGCCGGGCGCGCCGGGCCTTCACCCTGCTCGAGGTTCTCCTCGCGCTCGCCCTCCTCGGCACCCTGCTCGTGGCGCTCAACATGTTTGTTTTCTCCATGGCCGAGATCTGGGGCCGCGGACGCGACGAGCGCCTCTTCGCCCAGCACGCCCGCGCCGTGACCGTGCACATCGAGGACCTGCTCCGCTCCGCCGCCCTCGGCCCCGGCGGCGGCGGCCTGCAGATCAAGGACGTGCGCCAGGAACGCGGCGGCGAGGCGCCCGAACTCGCCTTCACCCTCGCCGAGGGCAGCCGCCTCATCAGCTGGCCCGACAGCGCCCTGCCCGACGTCGAGATGTCCCTCGGCGTCTCCGAAGGCGAGGGACTGCGCCTGCACTGGCGCTCGCTCCTCGAGATCAACCGCGAGACCGACGCCCCCCGCAGCGTCCTCATCACGCCTTTCGTCACCTCCATCGCCTGGGATTACTACGACCCCGGCTTCCGCCGCTGGGAAACCCTCGACCAACCCAAACGCGAGCTCGACGGCACCTACCCCACGCCCCGCCGCCTGCGCCTGCGTTTTTCCCACGGCAACCTTCAACTGGAACGCGTGCTCCGCGTGCCCGCCGCCACGGAGGGCGCCACGCGGCTATGAAAGCCGAATCCACGCTCGCCTCGGCCCCGGAGCGTCCGGCCCCGACGCCCACGCCCCGCCCTCGCCGCCGCGGCTCCGTGATCGTCGTGGTGCTCATCACGCTCCTGCTCGCCTCGCTGATGTTGATGAAGTTCATCGAGAACAGCGCCGTGGAGCTCACCCTCGCCACCCGCCAGGCCGACCGCGACCGCCTCCGCTCCGAGGCCTACTCCGCGCTGGAGACCGCGCTCGCCGTCATGGCCGAGATTCGCGCCATCGACGACGCGCTCCACTCGCCCGCCCAAGGCTGGGGCGATCCCTTCGCCTACCTCGGCCAATCGCCGCGCGAGGGCCTCGAAGTGACCTTCAGCTTCACCGACGAAAGCGGCAAACTCTCGCTCCCCACCCTCTCCTTCGACGACATGGTCGAGCTCGCCCAGGTGCTCGGCCTCGGCGAGCACGACGCCCGCCGCTTCTCCGACGGCCTCTTCGCCTGGACCCGCGCCGACCACTCCCCGCAGGAGATGGAGGCCGAGGCCTCGCGCTACGAACGCGACAGCATCCCCCACGAGCCCCCGCGCCGCTCCCTGCGCTCCTGGGACGAGCTCCGCGCCGTCCGCGTGGCGCGCGACTACGTCTACGACGAACAAGGCGACCTCACGCCCTTCGGCCAGGCCCTGCGCGACAACCTCTCCCTCTACCGCTTCAACGGCACCAACATCAACGCGCTCGCCCCCATGATCGGCATCCTGCGCGGCTGGGATGCCGCCCAGGTCGCCTCCATCGTCAACTACCAAGCCGCCCGCAGCCCGCGCCCGGCCGGCGCCCCGCCCTGGTTTCGCGGCGCCGACGATCTGCGCGCGCTCCTCGGCGCCAACGCCGACACCCGCGGACTCGACGCCAGCGCCAAGCTCGTGCGGGTCGACGTGTTTGTGCGCGAAGGCGCCGCCTCGATGCGCCTCGGCGCGCTCGTCGCCCTCGACGCGTCCGTCAGCCTGCCCGCCGCCGCCGAAAGCCCCGGGGCGGCCCCCAATCCCGCCCCCGGCGAAACCCCGCGCGGCGGCTCCGGCAACCCCGCCGGCCCGCGCAACGGCCAAGGCGGCACAGGGGGCGCGGGCGGCGCTCCGCGCGCCGGCGGCCCCGGCGGTGAAACCGCCCGCGGCGGCGCGGCGTCGGAGGAAAGATTGAACTACCCCTTCCGCGTCCTTGAAGTCGTCGAGCTCTCCGGGCCCTCGCCCGCCTTGCCGGCCGACGACGAGGCCGATTGATCCCTTCCATCTCCTGCATGCTTTCCGCGCTCTCCCGCTACGTCCCCGCGATCCCGCCGCCACCGCCGCTTCTGCTGGCGCGGGGCGATACGTTTTTCATCCGCCGCGTGGACCTCGCGCCCGGCGAAGCCGTCGAGCCCCAGGTGCGCCTCGCCATCGAGGCCATGGCTCCCTTCCCGCCCGAGCAGCTTTACTTCGGGCACCTCCCGGCCGGCGACGGCTCGGCCGCGCTCGTCTTCGCCGCCTTCCGACGCCGCTTCTCGGCCGACGAGACCGAGCTCTGGGACCGCGCCGCCCTGGTGACGCCCGAGTTCGCCCCGCTGCTCGCCGCCCGCCCCGGGACCGGTGACGGCGCTGTCGTCCATGTCGGCGACAGTCGCGTCACCGCGCTCGCCTGGCGCGCCGGCCAGGAACTCCCCGTCGCCGTGCTCGCCCGCCCCGGCGGCCCCGCCGTCGCCCAAGCCGTCGTGAACGAGCTCTGGGAACGCTCCGGACTGGCGGCCGAGGCCGGCCTGCGCCGCCTCGAGGGCACGCTCGGCTTTGACGCCGCGCACGACGGCTCCCTCACCGCCACCCTCGACGGCGAGCCGCTCGGCCCCTGGCCCGAGGAGTGGACGAAGTCCGGCGACGTGCGCGACCAGGACTTTCTCGCCGAGCGCCGACGCGCCGAGGTCCGCGATCAATGGCTCTGGCGCGGCTTGCTCGGCGCCATCGCCATCCTCGTGCTGGCCGCCTCCCTCGACATCGGCGCCGGCATCCTCGGCGCGCTCACCCGTCACCGCGAGGCCCGCATCGAACGCCAGGCACCCACCGTCCGCCAGACCGAGACCGCCCAAGCCCTCGCCAACCGCATCGCCGAGCTCAGCGAAAAGCGCCTCATGCCCTTTGAAATGATGGCCATCATCAACCCCTCCCGGCCCGAGTCGGTCATCTTCCAACGCGCCGTCACCCGCGGCCTGCTGCGGCTCGAGGTCGAGGCCCAGGCGCAGAACGCCGAGGATGTGGGCCGCTACGCCAACTCCCTGCGCGAACAGCCCGGGATCGCCTCCGCCTCCGCGCGCGACATCCGCGCCCGCGACGGCGTGACCAGCTTTGTCCTCGAGGTCGAGTTCCGCCCCGAGGCGCTTCGAAACGGAGGTGCCCTGTGAACCCGATCCGTGTCTGGTTCGTCGCCCGCCTGCTGCGCGAAAAGGTCCTCGTCCTCGCGCTCGTGCTGCTCGGCGCCCTCATCTGGGCGTCCTCCGCCTCGGAGCGCCTGCAGGCCAACCTGCGCGGCTTTCGCTCCGCCCAGTCCGCCCTCGCCACCCAGCAGCTTTGGCTGAACAACCGCCCCGCGATCGAGGAGGCCGCCGCGGCCGCGGTGCGCGACCTCGATCCCCGCCGCACCTACGACGCCACCTTCCTCGTCGCGGAGATCATGGGCATCGCCAGCCGCTCCGGCCTAGCCGTCAACACCGAGCCGCCGCGCACCCAGCGCTCGCCCCAGTTCGCGGTGCACACCGTGCAGGTGACCACGCGTCGCGCCGAGCTGGCCTCGCTGTTGCGCTTCTACCAGGAGCTCGCCTCCAAGGCGCCCTACCTCGGTCTCGAGCAAATCTCGCTCCAAGGCGACCGCTCCGCGCCCGGCCTGGTCAACGCCACCTTCCAGGTCGCGTCGGTCGAGCTCGTGCGCGATCCGGCCCGCTGACGCCGGATCCCGCCCCGCGCGGGATCCGAGCGGCCGGGCGCGAGGCTCAGCCGCCCATCTGCATGATGCCGACTCAGCGCCACTCGTAGCGCACGCGGAAGGTGATCGCGCGCTCCTCGTCGGGCTTCAGCTTGACGCGAAACTCGGCCGTGCGCGCGTCGATCTTCTCGTGCGGGTCGGATTGCTGCAAGAGGCGCCAGTTGGGCCCGCCGTGGAAACGCTCCACCACCCGCACCTCCACCTCCTCGGCCTTGCGGTTGCGCAGCTTCACCTCGAAGGCCTCCTCGCGAAACTCGTTTCGGCTGCTCATCGAGGTGTCGGTCTGCTTGCGCTCCACCGCGATGTCGAAGACGTCGCCGGTGTAGAGGCGCACGGTCTCGTTGCGGGCCGTGTGGTCGAGCGTGTTCTCGCCCACGAATTCGAGCCGATTGTCGGCCGCATCCTGCCGGTAGAAGCGCGCGCGACCCCGCGGCATCGGCACGCCGAGGCCGCCGTTTTCCCGGGCGTTCTTGAACTCGCGCACGGTCGCGATCTTCGCGCCATACTTGCCCGGATCGTAGATGTAGAGCTGCGGCGCGTGCACGCCGGTGGCGCGGAGAAACTCCACCTGCTTGGTCTCCTGGTCGCGCAGGGTCACGGGGCGCGGCAGCGAATAGAGGTGAAACTCGTCGAAGGCCTTTTGCGTGACCTCCTCCGGCGCGGCCATCGCGGCCATCATCATGCCGCCCCTGGCCGCACGCGCCATCGGGACATCGGGCTGCACGCGGTTCACATCGCCGGCCATCAGCTTGATCGTGGCCTCGTCGAAGCGTTTGCCGGTGGAGTTGTTCACCGTCACCCAGCCGACGATGTCCACCTGATCGCCACGTTCGGGCGCGATCAGGTTGTAGGCCGCCTGCCAGCTCATGCCGCCGGTGATGTAGCCGAGCTCGGCCTCGAGGCGCGCGGCGCGCTCCGAGTGGAGCTGCCAGGAGAGCGTGGGCTGGAGGATGGCGTCGTCGCCCAGGCTCGGAAAGATGGGCTGCCCCGGGAGCGAGAAGCGCAGCTTGCCGTCGACCTCGACGATGGGCGTGGCCGCCTCGCCGCCGGCGCGGTGACCGCTGCGGATCACGCGCCCGCGCACCGGGTGCTCGCGGCCCTGCTGGTCGCGGACGAGAAAATCGAGCTCCTTGCCCTCGTGCATCTGGAGGAGCAGGCCCTCGGAGGCGGCGTCGGCGCGGTAGCTCTGCTCGAGGATGCGCAAGGGCACCTGGCCCGAGACGTCGCGCAGCACCACCGAGTCCGCCTCCACCTGCGTGGTGGCGCCGGAGAAATGGACGGTGTTTACCCCCGCCTGGAGATCGAGCGGCAGGGTCTCGCGCACGACGGCGAAGTTTTGGTTGTAGATCGTGAGGGCGGGGCCGGCGGCGAGCGCGAGGGGCAGGCTGGCGAGCAGCGAGGCGAGCGAGATGGGTTTCATGGAGCGAAGGGTGCAGGGTGCGCCCCGAGACTGACCGGAAACCCAGGCGCTTGTTTAGCCGAAACTTGTCAGGCCTTTGTCAGGATGCTCGGCAGGGCGCGGCGCAGGCGGAGCCCACGGCGGAGAGAGGAGGTCACGGAGGGCACGGAGCTCGGACACGGAGGACACGGAGCGCGGACAAGGGTGGAGAAGAGGCCGCCGGGCTGTTCTCGGCGGGATGCTGCGCTCCCGCTTCCGAGGCTCCGGGGCTTGGACTCCGTGCTCTCCGTGTCCGAGCTCCGTGTCCTCCGTGGCCTTAATAACTCCCGGCCTCACGCGCCCTTGAGCGAGGCGAGGTCGATGACGAAGCGGTATTTCACGTCGCTTTTGAGCATGCGTTCGTAGGCCTCATTGATCTGGTCCATGCGGATCAGCTCGATGTCGGCGCCGATGCCGTGGGCGGCGCAAAAATCGAGCATCTCCTGCGTCTCGGGCAGGCCGCCGATGGGCGAGCCGGCGAGGCTCTTGCGCCCCATGATGACCCCAAAGGCGGCCACGGGCAGCGGATTCTCCGGCGCGCCGACCAGCACCACCGTGCCGTCGGGCGCGAGCTGCTCGAGCAGGGCGTTGACGTCGTGATCGGCCGACACGCAGTCGAGGATCAGATCAAAGCTGCCGGCGTGCTTCGCCATCTCGTCGGGATTTTTGGGTACGACGACCTCGTGCGCGCCGAGGCGCAGCGCGTCCTCGCGCTTGCCGGGCGAGGTGGTGAAGACGACCACGTGGGCCCCGAAGGCGCGGGCAAACTTGACCCCGAGGTGGCCGAGGCCGCCGAGGCCGACCACGCCCACCTTCTTGCCCGGGCCGGCGCGCCAGTGGCGGAGCGGCGAGTAGGTGGTGATGCCGGCGCAGAGCAGCGGCGCGGCGGCGGCCGGATCGAGGCCGGGCGGCATGCGCAACACGAAGTGCTCGTCGACCACGATCTGCTCGGAGTAGCCGCCATAGGTCGGGAGGCCGAGGTGACGGTCCATCGAGCCGTAGGTCATCACCATCGTGGGTGAGAACTGCTCGAGGCCGCGCTTGCAGTAGGGGCAGGAGGCGAGGTCGGCGTCGACCAGGCAGCCCACGCCGACGAGGTCGCCGGGCTTGAACTTGGTGGCGCGCGGGCCGGCGCGTAGCACCCGGCCCACGATCTCGTGCCCCGGCACCGCGGGATACTGGGTGAAGTGCCACTCGTTGCGCGCGAAGTGCAGGTCGGAGTGGCAGACGCCGCAGTAGAGAATCTCGATCTGCACGTCGCGCTCGCCGGGCTCGCGGCGCGGGATCGTGGATGGGGCGAGCGGCGCGTCGGCCGCGGGAGTGGCGTAGGCTTTGACGGAGTGGGCGCGTGGTTTCATGAAGCGAAAGAGACGGTGGCGGGCGGGCCCGGACGGCCCGGCTGGCGCTCCGTGACCTCCGTGTCCGAGCTCCGTGTGCTCCGTGGCCTTGGGCTTTTCGAGCGGCTCAGCGCGCGTCGCGCTTGGCCTGGCTGCGCCGGCCGCGGGAGGAGACGAAGGCGTTGATGCGCGTGCTCGTCGCGGCGCGGCCGATCTCGCCGGGCGTGCCCTTGGCGGTCTTGCCGCCGTTCTTGTTTTTGGGCGTGGCGGTCTTGGACTTGGCGGCGACGGTTTTGGTCTTCTTGGCGGATTTGGGGGAACGTGCGGGCATGGCACCGCAGGATAAGGTGGGTTTTTACGTAAACGCAAATCGCGGCGCGCGACTCGCCTACTCCACCACGGCTCCGCGCGCGGGCAGGCTGAAGTAAAACGTCGCTCCCGCTCCCGGTTGGCTCCGCGCCCAGACTCGACCGTCGTGCCGCTGCACGATGCGGAGCACCGTGTTCAGGCCCACGCCCACGCCGTCGAAGTCCTTGGGCGAGTGCATGCGGTTGAAGGGCTGGAAAAGCCGCTCCGCCCTCGCCTCGTCAAAGCCCACGCCGTTGTCGCGCACGAAGAAGACGGGGCCGCGCTCGCCCTCCTCCGCGCCCACCTCGATGCTCGGCGAGAACTGGCGCGAACTGAACTTCCACGCGTTGCCGATCAGGTTGTCCAGGAGCACGCGCAACAGGCGGGCGTCGCCTTGGCAGCGGAGATCCGGCTGGATCTTCACGTCCACCTGGCGCCGCGGCTCGGCCAGACGCAGGGTCTCCACCGTCTCCTGCGCGAGGCGCGAGAGATCGACCTCCGCGAGGCGCAGCTCGGCCTGGGTGATGCGCGCCAGGCTGATGAAGGCCTCGATCAACTGGTTCATGCGCCCCGCGGAGCGGAGGATGGAGCGCAACGGCGCGAGGGCTCCGGAGGCGCGCCCGGCCTCGCACTCCTCGATCGCGATCTCGGCGAAGCCGTGGATCAGGCGCACCGGAGCGCGCAGGTCGTGCGAGACGGAGTAGGAGAAGCTGCCGAGGTCGTGGTTGGCCGCCTCGAGCTGGCGGGTGCGCAGCCCGACGCGCGTCTCCAGCTCGGCCTCCGTCTCCTTGCTCGCGGTGATGTCGACGCAGGTGCCGAGGTAGCCGGCGAAGGCGCCGTCGGCGGCGAAGCGCGGGGCGGCGTTCTCCAGCAACCAGCGAAAGGCGCCGTCGGCCCGGCGCAGGCGATACTCCACCGTGTAGGGATTGGGCGAGCCGGCGGCGCTCGCGGCGGCGAGCCAGCGGGGGCGATCCTCCTCGGCCATGTGCTCCAGCCAGCCGCGGCCGCGCTCCTTTTCGAGCGCGCGTCCGGTGAAGGCGAGCCAGGTGGCGTTGAAGTAGTCGCGCTCGAGGGCGCGGTCGCAGGACCAGATGAGCGCGGGCGCCTTCTCCGCGACGGCGCGGAAGCGACGCTCGCTCTCCAGCACCTGCAACTCGGCCCGGCGGCGCTCGGTGATATCCGCCGCCACCGCGACCACGCGCACGCCGCCGGGCAGCTCGATGGCGCGTCCGCGGCAGGAGAGATGCGAGACCGCCCCGTCGGGCCGCACCACGCGCACTTCCAGCGAAAAATCGCCCCGGCGCACGATGGCTTCCTGCATCGCGCCGCGCGCACGCAGCCGATCCTCGGGGTGCAACGCACCGTAAAGCGCCTCCTCTGGCAGGCGCTTGCCCACCGGCAGCCCGAGCAGATCAAGCAAACGCGGGTCGCCGACCATGCGATCGGCCTCCGGGTCGATCTCGAAGGTGCCGATGCGGCCGGCGTCGAGCGCGAGGCGCAGTCGATCCGCGGAGCGTTGGAGCTCGTTCTCGTGGGCCTGCACCCGTGCAAGCATGCCATTGAAAGCGTCGGTGAGAGCGCCGATCTCGTCCTCGGCCTGCTTGGGCACGCGAAGCCGGTAATCATGACTGGTCTGCACGGCCGCCGCGGCCTCGGCGAGCGCAAGCACCGGCTCGGTGATGCCGCGCTGAAGCCGGCGCGTGAGCAGGAGCGCGATGAAGCAGGAGGCCAGGATGGTCCCGAACAGCACCAAGGAATAGGCGGTGAGGCGCTCGCCGACCGCGCCCACGTCGGCCCGCACCACGAGCGAGCCGAAGCGCCGCCCCTGCTCGACCACGGGGTGCACGATCCAGAGCCGGCCGTCCACCACGTGCGCGCCGTCCGGGGGCACTCGCGGGGGCAAGGGGGCCTCGGCCGGGCGAAGGTAACTGGCAAACAGCTCCCCGTCGGCGCCATAGAAGGCCGCCGCCTCCACGGCGGGCTCGGCGTCCAGGGCCAGCAACACTCGCGCCCCATCCTCGCGATCCTCGAAAGCCAGCGCCGCCGAGCCCATGCGCGCGGTCAGGCTGGCCACGGTGTCGAGGTGGGCGAAGAGCGTGCGCCGAAAAGAATACCACTCGTAGACCCCGAGCGAGACGGCCGTGACGGCCAGCGAGATCAGGCTGCAGGCGACGGCGAGCCCGAGCAGCTTGCGGCGGAGGGAGCTTTGCTCGCACACCGCACTCATGGCACGAGCTCCGCGACGCGGAGCAACTGGGCGCTGGGCTCGATACCCGAGGCGCGGAGCCGGCGAAGATCAACGACGAGGGCGATGCGCGGCCCGCTCGGGGCGAGCCGCACGTGGCCGCCGAGCTCATGAAAGCCCGGCGCGTCGCCGATGAGCAGGATGGGCCGGCCCTGGGCCCGGGCCAACACGGAGCCCTGCTGCGGGACGCTCTGCGAGAGAAACACCACGTGGCAGGAAGCGATGTCCCCGGGGTTTTGCAGCCGAAGGAGACGAATCGGACGAGAACCTTCCGGCTCACGGGCGAGAGCGCGCTCCAAGGCGCTGTTGATCGGATCGCGCTCGAGCGTGCCGATCACCAGCGGAGCCGACGGCGATTCGAAGGCCTCGGCGGGCCAGCGCACGAAGCGGGTGAGATTGAGCGTGAAGGTGGCGTGGACCTCGTCGCGGTCGGCGAGGCCGCCCGCGGAATGCGACGAGGGCGCCAGGCCCGGGCCGAGCAAGAGCACGAGCAGAGAGAGAAATCGAATGCCGCTCAACGACGCCATGTGGTCATGAGGAGAAAGCTGCGCACCACCTCCTCACGGGGCGACGTATTTACGGAGGCGAATTCCGGGTGGGCGGGCTGGAGGAGATTACGGCCGACGAGGGCGAGTTCCCACCCGGGCCGGGCCTGCCAACCGAGGCGCGCATCCACCGTGCCGTAGGCGGGGACCGCCGGGTTGGGCAGATCGCTCACGAAACGAAAGGTGAGGTCGAACTCCCAGTCGCGGGCGAGGTCGACGCGCGCGACGAGCGTGAGGAGGTGCTCGGCGTCGTTGGCCTCGAAGACGCCGTTCAAGATGTCGCCGCTGCCGGGCTCGGGCTCCAGGTCGAAGTCCATCCAGCGGTAGCCCAGCTTGAACGCGAGCCACGTCGCGGGCTGGTAGTGCGCCGTCAGCTCCACGCCGACCGACCGCGCGCGAAGGCTGTTGCCAAAGGTGAGCGGCAGGGGGTCGTCCCCGGCCGGCTCGTAGCTGCGGATGTCGTCGTAGTCGTTGTAAAAGGTCGCGAGGTCGAGGGCGAGGTGGCGACCGAAAGCGCGGCGGGCGCCGAGCTCGAGCGCGCGCACCCGCTCGGGGCGGAGATCGTGGTTGCCCTCGAAGATCGTCACCCCGCCGGCGCTCGCGTTGAAGTCCTGGTCGATGCGCACGGGCGGGCGCAGGGCGCGCGAGGCGGAGACCCAGAGCGTGGTGGCGCTGTCGGGCGTCCAGGCCAGACGGGCGGCGGGGATGGCGTGGGTGCCCGAGAAGTTCGTGTAGTCGAGCCGCGCGCCCAGCGTGAGCACGAGTTGGTCGGGCAGCAGCGAGATCGAGTCCTGCACGAAGAGGCCGGCGGAGCCGTAGGTGCGCCGCGAGGGCAGCAGCGTGGCGCCCTCGGCCGAGGAGGTGATGTGATCGGGCGAGACCAGCGCGTCGAAGCCCAGTTGCCAGTCGTGCGCGCCGGAGCCGCGCCGGTATTGGCCGGAGGTGGAGACGGTGTGGCGGCGCTCATCGAAGACGCCGCCGAAGCGGTGCTCGGTGTAGTCGTAGTAGAGCGCGCCCGAGACCTCGGAGTCGAAGGCGAGAAAGCGTTGCCAGCGCGCGCCGAGATTGGCCCCGAAGCGGCTTTCGGGGCGGTAGGTCTCGGGCGTGGAGCGGTCGGTGAAGACGTCGCCCTGGAGGGTGAAGGTCGTGTCGGCGTCGAGACGGGTGTCGCTGCGAAAGCCGGCCTGCGCGAGATCGGCGGAGCCGCGCGGATCGGGCCCGGTCGCGGGCTCGGTGAGATCGGCCACCCGGTATTTCACATAGCTGCGGTAGTAGGTGTGTTCGCCGGAGCGCGCGCCGTGGCGGGCGGCGGCGATAAACTGCGAGCGGTCCCCCACCCCGACGGAGAGCAGGGAACCCTGCGTTTCCCAGGCCGGCTTGGTGAGGATCTGCACGTAGCCGTTGACCGCGAAGGGGCCCCAGAGCGCCCCGCTCGCCCCGCGCAGCACCTCGATGCGGTCGATGTCCTCCAGCAGCGTGTCCTGCGAACCCCAAAGGACGCCGGAGTAGAAGGGGGTGAAGAGATTTCGCCCGTCGAGGCTGACGTTGATCTTGTTGCTCGCCACGATGCTGAAGCCGCGGATGCCGACGGCCCAGGTGCTCTCGTTGACGCGCCCCACGTGCACGCCGGTGGCCAGGCGGAGGGCGTCGGGCAAGGTGGTGACGCCGGCGCGACGGATGTCCTCGCCCGTGACCACGTCGATGGCACCGGGGGCGGACCAGCCCCGCTCGGTCTTGCGCGACACGGTGGAGACGTCGGTGCGCAGCAGACCCTCCAAGAGATCGAAGGCGTCGTCGGCAAACGGAGCGGACAAGCCCTCCGCGCCCGGCGCGTGCCCGGCCTCGGACGAGCCCGCGCGGAGCGACGTGAGCGGCGCGCAGGAGAACAACAGGACCAGGGCGAGCGAAGCGGACGGAAGCGGCTGGAGACGGCTTTTCACGAGGACGAAAACCGCGGCGAGGGGCGCACCATCGGATGCGCGAAAAACTCCGAGAGCCGCGCCAAGGCTTCAACCAAACGGGCCGGCGAGGATTCCCCTAAAGGCCATGGGGGAATCTCCGATGGGCGGGCGACACGATACGCGCGCGGCCGAGCGCGCAGATCGTGGGAGGGACACCGGGGGACCGGCCCCGTCCGGGCCGGTCCGGGCCGGCTGGCTCAGGCGGTGTAGGTCTTGAGCGCGGCGGCGTCCCACTCGGGCTGGCCGCACTCGCGGGCGACCTCGTTGAAGGCGTCGACCTCGGCCTTGGTGAAGAGGAGGCCGCCGGCCTGCTTGGTGTGGTTGGCAAAGGCGGCCTCGATCTGGCCGGGGATGATCGCGCCCTCGTTGCCGTGGCCGAGCACGTCGGCGAGCACGGCCTTGACGTTCTCAGTCTGGTTGCGGCCCTGGGCGAAGAGGCCGGCGTTGAGCGCCTCGGGGTGGATGACTTGGAAGAAGAAGGCGCAGGTGCCCTTCTCGCCCTCGGAGACCTTGTCCCAGCGGTTGCGGATGGTGGGGAGCGAGCCGCCGATGAAGGCGCCGACGACCTCATTGAGGAGGGAGAGGCCGTAGCCCTTGTGCGCGCCGAAGGGGAGGAGCGCGGCGACCTCGTCGGGGTTGGTGGTGGGTTTGCCGTCCTTGTCCACGGCGGCCATGGGCGGGAGCTGTTTGCCCTCGCGCTTGAGCTGCTGCACGCGGCCCATGGCGATGACGGAGGTGGCCCAGTCGATCACGAGCGGGAAGCCGATGGCGTCGGTGGTGGGGAAGCCCCAGGAATGGGGGTTGGTGCCGAGCGTGGGGAACTTGCCGCCGAAGGGCACGACCTCGGCGAGGGCGGCGGTGCAGTTGGTGTAGGCGATGTAGCCACGGCGGGCGGCGTCCATCACGTAGCCGGCGCCCCAGAGGTAGTGGAAGGCGTTGTCGACCGAGACGGTGCCGACGCCGTATTGGTCGGCGAGGCGGATGGCCTCGTCGATCGCGCGGTAGGCGGTGGCCTGGCCGAGCTTTTTGTTGGCGTTCCAGATCTTGGCGGAGGGGAAGCGGGAGGGGCGCTCCTCAATCTTGGCGCCGGGCACGCAGCCCTTGGAACCGGAGCCGAAGAGGTGGTCGAGGTGGAGGGCCTTGAGGCCGTTGTGGGTGCGGATGCCGTGGCGCGAGGCCTCGGCGCAGAAACGCGCGCCCTCGGCGGCCTCGTCGGCGAGGTATCCGCGATGCTGATACGCGGCGGCGACGAGAGCGTTGTGCTGTTGTTCGGGAACGACGAAGTAGGTTTCGGGCATGGCGGTGGAAAAAAAGAAAGATGGTCGAAGGTCGGAAGGTCGAAGGTCTGAAAGTCGAGTGCGGCGCCGAAGGCGCGGTGGTGACGTGGGACTTTGGGACCTTGGACGTGAGACGGTTTGGCGGATCGAATCAAACGGCCCTGGCGATGGGCTCTTTGCCGGCGAGGAAGCGGGTGAGGTTTTCCACGGCGCAGGAGGCCTGGCGTTGCACGCTTTCGTGGGTGCGGCTGCCGATGTGGGGCGTGAGCACGGTGCCGGGCAGGCCGAGGAGCGGGTGGTCGGCGGGCGGTGGCTCCTGGTCGAGCACGTCGGCGCCGTAGCGGAGCTTGCCGGCCTTGATGGCCTCGACGAGCGGGGCGAGCTCGAGGAGCTCGCCGCGGCCGGTGTTGACGATGACGGCGCCGGGCTTGAGGAGGGCGAGGCGGCGGGCGTTGATCAGGCCCTTGGTTTTCTCGGTGAGCTTGGTGTGGAGCGAGACGAAGTCGGCCTGGCGCAGGCCCTCGTCGAGGTCCTCGACGCGCTCGAGGCCGTGCCAGCGGGCGAAGTCTTCCTCCCAGTAGTTGGCGAAGACGAGGACGCGCAGGCCGAAGGCGCGGGCGCGGATGGCGACCTCCTTGGAGATGCGGCCGAGGCCGACGAGCAGGAGGGTTTTGCCGCAAAGTTCGTTGCCGGTGATGCGGGTCCAGCGGCCGGCGGCGACGTGGTTGGCCTCGACGACGAGGTTGCGCACGACGGCAAGGAGGAGGGCGAAGGTGTGCTCGGCGACGGTGGTGTGGTTGACGCCGGGGGTGAAGAGGACGGGCAGGCCGAGGTCCTTGGCGGCGGCGAGGTCGATCTTGTCGAGGCCGATGCCGTATTTGGAGATCACCTTCAGGCGCGGGAGGGATTTTTGCATGACGGCGCGGGTCATCGCGTCGTCGCCGCAGAGGTAGGCGTCGAACTGGCCGGCGAGCTCGAGCATGCGGCTCTCGGGGAGGGGGCCGCGCTCGCGCACGATCTCGAAGCCGGCCTGGGCCAGCATGTCGTGGTGAATGCCGGGGGTGTCTTGGAAGGAGGTGGTGGTGAGGAGAACGCGGGGAGCGGGCATGGTCGTGAAAAGAGCGCGACCATGCGCCCCTCGCCACCGCGAAGCCAGCGGAGAGCGTGTGAGAAGGTTTGCAGCCAAGCCGCTCCTGCCCGCGCTCCGGCTGGTGCCTTTTACAAATTGTCACCAGATTGGTGACAATCTCGATGGGCGGCGCGGGAGGTGGCCGCCGGCAAATGTCACCCAATGGGTTACATCAGGGCGCGAGCGAGGGCGTCCGAGGAGGTGCGGGTGGTGGTCGGGGCGGCGGCGAAGGTCTCGGCGGCGCGGAGGCCGAGCATCAGGCCACGGAGCTCGGCGAGGCCGCGCATGCGGCCGATGCAGCTGTAGCCGGGGTTGGGCGGCGGCGGCTTCGCGAGGTCGTCCATCATCGTGTGGCCGTGGTCGGGGCGGAAGGGCAGTTGCCAATCCTCCCTGCCCTCGGCGCGACGGCGATCCTGCTCGTCGAGCAGGGCACGCACGACCGCCGGCATGTCCACCGAGCCGGCGAGGTGGTCGGCCTCGAAGAAGACGCCCCCGGGCAGGCGCTGCGTGCTGCGCAGGTGCACGGCGTGGATGCGCGGGCCGAAGCGACGCGCCATCGCGGGCAGATTATTGTCGGAACGCACGCTGAAGGAGCCGGTGCAAAAACAGAGGCCGTTGGCGGGCGAATCGACCGCGGCGAAAAGTTTCTCCACGTCCGCCGCCGTGCTGAGGATGCGCGGCAACCCGAGGATCGGGAAAGGTGGGTCGTCCGGGTGGATCGCCAAGCGCACGCCCACCTCCTCCGCCACGGGCACGACGTGCTCGAGGAAGCGCTTCAAATTGGCGCGCAGACCGGTCTCGCCGAGGTCGGCGTAGCGGGCGAGCATCGCGCGGATGTCGCCGAGCGAAAGGCCGAGTTTGCAGCCGGGGAAGACGTCGGTGAGGCCGGCGATGAACGCCTCGCGCTCATCATCCCCAAGCGACTCCCAAAAGGCCTCGGCGGCGTCGAGCTGCCCCGCGCTGTAATCCTCCTCCGCGCCCGGACGACGGAGGGCGTGGATCTCGAAGGCGGCGAACTTCACCGGATCGAAGAGCAGGCACTCCGAGCCGTCGGGCAGCTTGTGCCGCAGGTCGGTGCGCACCCAGTCGAGCACCGGCATGAAGTTGTAGACGACGGTGCGCACGCCCTCGGCGGCGAGGTTGCGCAAGGTCTGCGCGTAGGCCTCGAGCTTCGCGGCGACCTCGCCCGAACCGGTCTTGATGTCCTCGTGCACCGGCACGCTCTCGACCGCGGTCCAGCGCAGGCCGGCCGCCTCCAGCTTGGCGAGGCGGGCCCGGATGGCCTCGCGCGGCCAGACCTCGCCGTAGGGAATCTGGTGCAAGGAGGTGAAGACCGCGCTGGCACCGGTCTGGCGAATGTGCTCGAGCGGCACGGGGTCGCCCGGGCCATACCAACGGAAGGCTTCTTCGAGGAGCGGCGCGTAGTGCATGAGAGGGAGGCGTTGCGGACAAAAGGATGCGACAAAAGGGCTGTTTCGGACTACGCGTCGCTTGCCAATTGAACCGCAACTTATGCAGGCGCTGCGCCCACCGTAGGCCGCTATTGCGTCGAGCGGGGCAAAGCGGGAGAAAGCTCGTTTTCCCATGCCCAAGCCGGCCGCCGCCAAACCCCTTGCCACCGCCACCGCGCTTTTGCGCCGCAAGCTCGGCCCGAAAGTCGTGCTCACCCATGAGGCGGCGCTCGAGGCGGCGTCCTACGATTCGAGCCGCATCGCGGTGCGCCCGGCCGCTGTCGTGCGGCCCACCAAGCGCGCGCAGATCGGCGTGCTCCTCGAGCTGGCCAACCAACACGGCATCCCCGTGACGCCTCGCGGTCGCGGCACGACCTTGATGGGCTCGGCCGTGCCGGTGAAGGGCGGCTGGGTGCTCGACCTGCTCGCGCTCGACAAGATCGAGATCGACGCCGAGGCCGGCCTCGCCCACGTGCAGGCCGGCGCGAAGGTCGGCGACGTGCAACGCGCGGCGGCCGCCGCCGGCTGGTTTTACCCGCCCGACCCCTCCTCCAAGGAATACTCCACCATCGGCGGAAACATCGCCTGCAACGCGGGCGGCATGCACGGCGGCAAATACGGCGTGACGCGCGACTTCGTCGTCGCGCTCAAGGGCTACCTGCCGACCGGCGAGTTCGTCGAGTGGGGCACGGCGACGCGAAAATTCGCCGCGGGCTTCAACCTGCGCGACCTCTGGATCGGCAGCGAGGGCATGCTCGGCGTGGTCACCGACGCGGTGCTGCGCCTCATCCCCGCGCCGGCCGCGCGCTGGACCCTGCTGACCAGCTTCGCCGACGAAGTCTCGGCCTTCAAGGCGGCGCGGGCGCTCTTCGCGGCGCGGGTGCAGCCGGCCATCTGCGAGTTTCTCGACCGCTACTCGGTGCAGTGCGCCGAGCAGGCGATGCAGACCACCATCTTCCCCGGGCAGCCGGGGCGGCCGGTGATCCTGCTCGAGCTGGCCGGCTCCGAGGCGGAGCTGGCCGAGGCGAAGCAGGAGGTGCTGGCCTGGGCGGCGGCGAACGCCGCGGGCTCGCGCGAGGCAAAGACCCGCGAGGAGGCGGAGTCGCTCTGGGCGGTGCGCCGCAAATGCTCGGGCGCGATGTTCCAGATGGGCGACGCCAAGCTCAACGAGGACATCACCGTGCCGCTGCGCGCCTACGAGGAGTTCGCCGTATGGCTGGAGCAACTACGCGTGAAGTCGGGTCTCGCGATCCCGACCTTCGGCCACCTGGCGGACGGCAACCTGCACGTGAACATCATGTATCACAAGGCCTCGCCCAAGGAGGTCCGCGCGGCGGAAAAGGCCGTGCTGGCCCTGATGAAAAAGGTCGTCGCGCTGGGCGGCGCGATCTCGGGCGAGCACGGCATCGGCCTCGCCAAGACGCCCTTCCTGCGCATGCAGCACTCGCCGGCGCAGGTGAAAGCGATGCGCGCGGTGAAGGACGCGCTCGACCCGCGCGGAATTCTCAACCCGGGCAAGATGTTCGATGTCTTCGAGGTCTGGAAGGCGCCGCGCGTGGCGGTCAGCTTTCCGTGGGACCATAAATAAGCCCCTCGCGCGGCCGAGGCGGCGCATGTCGAGAGACGGCCATCACGCCTCGCGGACGCGGAAGGTCAGGCGCTGCGCGTCAGTCTTGCCATCGGGGCGGGCCGGCATGCGCACGCGGGCGAAGGCATCGAGCACGGACTGATCAAAGGCGGCGTTGCCGGAGCTGCGCACGATGCGCACGCCCGAAATCGTGCCGCCGGCGGAGATCGTGAACTCGACCCCGGCGTTGAGCAGATCGCTCAAACCCGGCGGCAGCTGATGAGCCTCGCGCAGACGCTGCATGAGCATCGCAAAGTAGCGGTCCATCGCGGCGGCCTCGGCGGCGGAGAGCGCCGCGCCGCCCGCCCCCGCGGCTTGGGAGCCGGCGGCGCCGGTCACGCCTTGGCGAATGGCGTTGGGATCAAGACGAGGCCCCGGGGTGGCGGGGGCGGGCGCGGGCGGGTTGTTTGCCGGACGCGGCGCGGGCGTCGCCTGCGGGCGATGGGTGCGCTGAAACTCCTCCAGGGTGACACGCGGGCTGGCGGGACTGGGCGCGGGCTGCGCGGCCGGGGGCCGCACGTTTTGCCGGGGAGGCTCGGGGGGCACCGGAGCCACGCGCGTGACGGGCGTGGACGGAGTCGGCGTGGGCCGAGGCGGCGTGGGCGGAGTCGGGGTGGGCTGCGGAGGAGGCACAGCCTCCACCGGCACCGGCGGCGGGGGCGTCCAGACGGGAACCTCGGGCGCGGTGAACTGGATCTCCGGTGCGGCGCTCCGCCCCGCCTCGGAACCGGCGGGGGCCTCGTTGGCGGCGAAGTTGTCCCCGACCCCGGCCACGAGTTCGAAGACGCGGGGCTCAGGCTTGGGCCGGTCGCGGAGGGACAACGTGAGGAAAACGATCAGGGCGATGGTGAGCGCGTGCGCGAAGATCGAGACCCAGAACGCGCCGCCAAAGCTCCGCCCCTCCGCCGGGTCGGCGGCGCTGCTGGGACCGTAGCTGACGGGACGGACAAGAACGGGCATCGGGTGTTTTTCCGTGGAGACTGGGCCGGGCGCTTGCTCAGGAGAGACCCGGGGCCGCGGCCGCGGGTTCCCCGACGGGGCCTTTAACGGCGGCGGGGAGCCTGTTGAGTCTGCACTTGGGTGTCGAAGCTGATGCGGTCGAGGTTGGCTTTCTTCAGCTCGTCCAGGAGGGTGACCACCTGCTGGTAGGGCACGTTCGCATCGGCGCGAATGCGGATGACGGGCTGGCGGGCGCCGGGCGAGGTGGCGGCCAGTGCGAGGAGGCGGCCGGGCAAGTCGCGCACCGTGACCGGGCGGTTGCCGTCGGCGTCGATGAGGTAGGTGCCATCGGCCCGGACGGTGATGGCGACGAAACGGGTGTCGCGATCGGGCGCGGCCTGGGGGCGCTGCGACTCGATGGGCAGCTGCACCGGGATGGTCTGTTCCTGGTGGATGAGCGGCGTGGCGATCATGAAGATCACCAGCAGCACGAAGGCCAGGTCGAGCATGTTGGTGACATTGAGCTCGGAGAGCGCCTGGATCTGGCGGTTGCGCCGGAAGGTGCGGGCCATCGTGGTGTATCCGTTCGTTCGCTACGCGGGTTGGGGCGGCGGGCCTTACTTGCTCTCGAGCTCCAGCCGGTCGGCGAGCGCCGAGGCGAAGTTCTCCATCTCGGTGGCGAGCTGGCGGGTCTTGGTCAGGAGGACGTTGTAACCGAAGACCGAGGGGATCGCGACGATCAGACCGGCCACGGTGGTGAGGAGGGCGGCCGACACGCCGGGGGCGAGCGTCTGCAGGTTGGCCTGGGTCTGGCCGGCCACGGCGGAGAACACCGCCATCACGCCCCACACCGTGCCGAAAAGGCCGAGGAAGGGCGCGCCCGAGACGATCGAGGCGAGGAAAATCATGCTACTCTCGTAGCGCAGGGTCTGGCGGGCGATGGCGCGCTGGATGCCATTTTCGGCGTGCTCGAGGCGGGCGCGACCGGAGTCGATGCCCTTTTCCTGAAGGATCGAGGCGGCGCGCCAGTAGGCCTCCACCGCGTCCGCATACACGTCGGCGTAGGGAATGGAACGCCGGGTGCGGAAGGACTCCGGCAGATCGAGCAAGGTGCGCTCGTCGCGCAGTCGTTGCTCAAAGGCGAGATTCAGCAGACGCAGACGTTTCAGCTCGGAGAACTTCTGAAACATCACCGTCCACGCCACGATGCTGAAAATCGCCAGGCCGACGGTGATCGCCTGGCCGACGGCGTCGGAGGTGCTAAAAACCTCGATGAGGTTGACGGTGCCGAGAACAGGCGAGGCGGTGGGCATGGGTCCGGAAAAAAGGGCGCGGTGCGGGCAGGAGACGAAGCGCCTCGCGCCCGCCGCTTCAACGGAAAACCCGCCCCCCGGTCTCAGAAATATACCCGTAGGGCCCCGGAACATTTCCCGGTTGCCGCGCCAAAGCGGGGCGAGCTTTGCTCCTCGCTCCCGCCGTCTCCCCGCCTCGGCTCCGCCCATTTCCATGTCCTCCTTCAAGTCCCGCACCCTCGCCGCCCTTCGCTCCGCTCGCGCCGCCGCCCCCGCCCGCCGCGCCCTCGTGGGTCTCGACGGCTTTGTCGACACGATCGTCAAACCGGTCGCCACCCGCACCGGCCAGGGGGATGCCTTCACGCCGATCTCCAGCATCCCCGAATTCGCCGCCCGCATCGCCGGCGCGGCCGGCAAGAGCACCAACCTCGAGTTCTACCCGCTCATGGACAAGCTCGGCGGCAACGGACCGATCATGGCCGCCGCGCTGCTCGCCGGCGGCGCGCGCATCACCTACGTCGGCTCCTTGGGCAAGCCCGTCCTGCACTCCGTGTTCCAAAGCTTCGCCAGCCGCGCCGAGGTGATCTCGCTTTGCGAGCCGGCCACCACGATCGCGGTCGAGTTTGGCGACGGCAAACTCATGCTTGGCCAGCTCCGCAGCCTCGACTCGATCACCCTCGCCCGGATCGAAGAGGTGATGGGCGCGTGCAGATTCCGCGCCGAGCTCGGCTCGGCCGACCTCGTCGCCTTGGTCAACTGGACCATGATCCCCAACATGACCGGCATCTTCCGCGACCTCGTCACCGGGGTGCTGCCGGGCCTCCCCCCCCGCCCGGCCGGCGCCCCTCCCCGCACCTATTTCTTCGACCTCGCCGATCCCGAGAAACGCACCCGCGAGGACCTGCTCGAAGCGCTCTCGCTCATCGGCCGCTTCGGCGCCTTCGGCAACGTGACCCTCGGCCTCAACCTCAAGGAAGCCCAACAGGTCGCCGGCGCCCTCGGCCTCGCCTCGCCCGAGAAGGACGAGGCTTCCCTGCGCGCGGCCTGCGCTTCCATCCGCGAGAAACTCGCCCTCGCCACCGTGGTCATCCACCCGCGCGAATCCGCCGCCTGCGCCACCGCCGCCGGCACCGCCTGGGTCCCCGGCCCCTATTGCGAGAACCCGGTCATCACCACCGGAGCGGGCGACCACTTCAACGGCGGCTTCAGCCAAGGTCAGCTCCTCGGCCTCGATCCCGAGGCCTGCCTCACGCTCGGCGTCTGCACGAGCGGCCACTACGTGCGCACCGCGGAGAGCCCCACCCTCGACGATCTCGAGCGTTTCCTCGGCGACTGGGCCTGATCGCCCGGGCGAGACGGGTCTCGCGGGACCGGTTTGTCGACGCGGCCCCTTGCCGTGTGTAGCGAGGCGGGCTCCGTCCACCCGCGACACAACACGATAGCCCCGGGCTTATGCCCGGGAAAGACGGAGACGCCACGGCAGCCCGCCGCGGGCTGCATGAGGCTCAGTGCAGCAAGCCGTGATACATGCACCAACGGGTCAGGCCGACCACGTCGCGCACGCCGAGCTTCGCGTAGATGTTGGCCCGGTGTTTTTCCACCGTGCGGGTGCTCAGGCCGAGCTTGGCCGCGACCTCCTTGGAGGACATGGCGCCCGTGACCAAGGCCGCGATCTCGCGCTCACGCGGAGTCAGCACCTCGGGCTTCACGTTCTCGGCGTGGCCGGGTAGCGAGATGGGCCGCTCCGCCGTCGGGGGTGCGATGCCCGCGACGCTCGTGTAGCTGAGCCCACCGGCGAGCACGCTGCGGATGGTCTTGGTCAGATCCACCGCCGTCGCGGTCTTGTCGGCAAATCCTTGCACGCCGAGCTTCAAGAGCTCGCGCGGCAACTCGTTGCTTGGGTGGGCGGTCAAGAGCAGCACCACCAAATGAGGCAACTCGTGACGCAGGGTCTTGATGACCTCCACGCCCTGCATGTCCGGCAGCACAAGATCCAGCAAGAGCGCCTGCGGCTTGGTGCGGACGCACAGATCGATGCCCTCCTGGCCGGTCGCCGCCTCCCCCACCAACTCCACGCCATCGATCTTCTTCAGCACTTGGCGAACGAACTGCCGGTAGACGGGATCGTCCTCCACCATCGCCACCCGCGTGCAAAGCGCGATGTCGGAAGGGGTTTGGGAAGGCTCTTCGGGGGCTTTAATCGTGCGAGTCATTAGGATGTGTGCAGTAACTGAACTACGTAGTTCGAAAGACGCAAGGCCAACGATAAGCATTTCCACCCAAAACCGAGCGGAAGCCCCTGAAAATCCGGAAGATTTATCGCGCGATCAATTATCTGGCACCAGCCAATGCACTCCGCCCGTCGCGCCCGGGGCCTGCGCCAAGACCGGCGCCAACCAGCGTGCCATCTCGCCCAGCGGCCCAGCCGATTCCCAAGGCGGGTTGATGACCAATACCCCGCAACCCCAGAGCTTTAGCCCGGCCTCTTCCCCGCCCACCAGCAACTCGACGGTGTAACACGGCGGCAGTCCCTTCAGCCCGAGCAGTTGCCGATAAAAGGCATCCACCCGCGCCCGTGCCGTCAGCGGATACCACACCGCGAAGCACCCGCCCGGCAGGCGCCGCAGCCCCTCGCCGAGCGCCTCCACGATTCGCGCCCACTCGTCCTGCGACTCGAAAGGCGGATCGATCAAAACCAGCGCCCTCCGCTCCGGCGGCGGCAACATCGCCCGCAGAGCCGTGTAACCATCCATGCGCTGCGTGGACACCCGCCGCGATCCGGCAAACTCCTCCGCCAGCGCCGCCGCCTCCTCCGGCTGCGCCTCGCACAATACCGCCCGGTCCTGCGCCCTCAAGCTCGCTTGGGCGAGCCGCGGCGAGCCCGGGTAAAACCTCGGGCCGGCCCCCGCGTCACCACCGCCCCCGGTCCGCGCCCGGGCCTCCCGGTCGAAAGCGCGCACCGCCTCCACATAGTCGCGCAGCTCCGCCGGCAAATCAGCCAGTCCCCAGAGCCGCCCCACCCCGGCCGGCCACTCCGGCTCGCGCGGACGCGAGAGCCCTTCCGCCGCGGCCGTGAGATCGTAGCCCCCGCGGCCCGCGTGCGTATCCAGGTAAAGGATACCCTTCTCCTTCGCCTGCAGGCCCGCCAGCAACCGCAGCAGCACCGCGTGCTTGAGCACGTCGGCGAAGTTTCCCGCATGGTAGCGGTGACGGTAGTTCAACGCCCGCCCCCCGCCCCGCCGCCCGCCGCCGCCAGCGCCGCCACCGGGATCTTCACCACCGTCTTGCGCACCAGCGCCGGCGCCCCGTCCGCCAGCGAGGGCATGTGCCCGTCGGCCGGGAAAAACACCGCCACCCCGCCCTGCCGGACCTTGAGGATGGCCGCGGGCTCCGCCGCCGCGAAAAACATCAAATCACGCTCCGCACGGTAGTCCTCCGTGAGCCGCAGCCCCGACACCTCCACCACGCCCATCTGCTCGCGGCCGGCGATGATCACCTGCACGTCGAGGTAGCGCTCGTGCGCCTCCCACTTGCCCTCGGCCACCGGCTTGGACTCGTAGGCCTGCTCCAGCGCGAAGACGCCCTCGCCCAGCTCCACGCGCTCGGTCGCGCCGCCCGGGATCGCCGCGATTCGCGCCGCCTCCGGAGAACCCGCCCGCAGGCAGCGCTCGACGTAGTCGAACGCCAGATCAAAGGCCGGGCAGGCCTTGACCTGCGCCCGCACGGTGGAAAGTGAACCAAAGAGAGCCATGCCTCGCAGCCTCGCGAGCCCCTCGCCCCGCTGGCAAGCGCGGAGCCGGCCCGCGCGGCCGCGCACCAAACCGCGCGCGGGCTTGGTTCTTGCGCCCTTCGCCCCACTTTGCGGCCATTGCCCCTTCCGATGTCCGACAAACTCACCGAGATCATGGCGCACAAGCGCCGCGAAGTCGCCCCCCGCGTCCGTGCCGTCACGCCCGAAGAACTCGCCGCGCTCGACGCCTCCCTGCCGCGCCCCCCCTCCTTCGCCGCCGCCCTCCGCCGCGCCGACGGCGCCCTTGCCGTCATCGCCGAGATCAAACGCCGCTCGCCCTCCGCCGGCGACATCAAGGCCGGCGTGCCCGCCCTCGACCAGGCCCGACGCTACCAATCCGCCGGCGCCGACGCCCTCTCCATCCTCACCGACGAGAAATACTTCGGCGGCACCCTCGCCGACCTCGAATCCGTCACCGCCCACTTCCGCGCCGCCCCCCCCGCCCTCCCCTGCATCCGGAAGGACTTTATGGTCCACCCCATCCAGGTGCTCGAAGCGCGCCAGGCCGGCGCCAGCGCCATCCTCATCATCGTGCGCGCCCTCGACGACGCCGAGATCCGCGTGCTCCACGAGGCCGCCCGCGCCGCCGGGCTCGACGCGCTTTTCGAGATCCACAACGAGGCCGAGCTCGACCGCGCCCTCGCCCACGAAGCCACCATCATCGGCGTCAACAACCGCGACCTCGCCGTCTTCCGCTGCGACCTCGGCCTGAGCGAACGCCTCATCCCCAAGTTCCCCGCCCACGTCACCGCCGTCAGCGAGAGCGGCATCTTCACCGCCGCTGACGCCGCCCGCGTGCGCGCCTGCGGAGCCCACGCCATCCTCTGCGGCGAGGCGCTTATGAAGGCCCCCGACACCGCCGCCCTCCTCTCCGACTTCCACCGCGCCTAAGCCCCCCCGCTCTACGGCCTCCGTCCCCGACCATTGGTCATTGGTCATTACGCGAAGCGTCCATGCCCCTCACCCTCTCCGAAACCCGCGAGACCCTCGCCAAGCTGGGCGTTCACCCGAAGCACATGCTCGGGCAAAACTTCCTCATCGACGGCAACATCGTGCGCAAGTCGCTCGAGCTCGCCCAGGTCGCCCCCGGCGACCGCGTCGTCGAGGTTGGCCCCGGCCTCGGCACGCTCACCCGCACCCTGCTCGAAGCCGGCGCCGAGGTCTGGGCCGTCGAGCGCGACGCGATGCTCGCCCGCCATCTCTCCGAGACGCTCGCCCCGCTCCACCCCGGCCGCCTGCACTTGCTCCAGGCCGACGCCATGGACCACCCCACCGCGCAGATCCCCGCCGACCAGCCCTTCAAGATCGTCGCCAACCTGCCCTACGCCATCTCCACGCCCTGGATGGACGCGGTGCTCGAAGGCCCGCTCCCCGAGCGCCTCGTGCTCATGCTCCAGTTCGAGGCCGCGCAGCGCTACATGGCCCGGCCCGGCACCAAGCAGTTCGGCTCCATCTCCATCTTCATCCAGTCCGCCTTCGACATCGCCCCCGGCCACAAGGTCTCCGCGCAGTGCTTCCATCCGCGCCCCGAGGTCGAGTCCTACCTCTTCAATCTCGTCCGCAAGCCCGCCCCGCTCCTCTTTCCCAAGCCCGCCAAGCGCGCCATCCGCGCCTGCTTCCAGCAACGCCGCAAACAGATCGGCACCCTGCTCCGCGGCCAGCTCCCCGACGGCGGCCGCGCCTGGATCGACAGCCTCGTCGCCGCCGGCCAATCCCCCACCGTCCGCCCCGAGGACATCCCGCTGCACCTCTGGCAGACCTTCCCCGGCGTCGGCGACCATCCCGCAAACGACACTTCCCCGCTCTCATGAACACCCACCTCCTCACCTTCGAACAATTCGTCATCCTCATCGTCGTCGGCGCCCTCGCGGGTTGGGTGGCGGGCCTGATCTTCAAGCGCCGCCGCTTCGGCTTTCTCGGCAACATGATCATCGGCGTGCTCGGCTCCTTCCTCGGCCGCTGGATGCTCGCGCTGATCGGCTTTGGCGTCTACGGTCACCTCGCCCACTTCATCACCGCGGTGATCGGCGCCGTCGCGCTGCTTTGGCTTTTGTCTTTCCTCCCCAAAGGCGGCAAAAAGTGACCCACCTCCCCATGAGCGCCACCGCCCCCGATCCCGCGGACGACGAGACCTTCCTGCGCGCGCTCGTGAAAACCTCGCGCCAGCGCATCGTTCATCTCCGCTGGACCGACCGCGATGGCTCCGCCCGCCTCACCCCGCTCGCCTCAACGGAGGCCGCTCGCCTCAACACGATCGCCCGCGCCCGCGGACTTTCCGCCGAGGCCCTCCTCCGCGACACCGCCCACCAAGCCGCCGGAAAGATCAGGAGTCCTAGGAGCTGTCTTCAAAATAAAGCGGTGTGTCGCTGGGAGCGCAGCCGGTTGAGGGCAAGGCGGGGGCGAGGGTGCTGGGCCCGCCTCCGCCTCGGTCGCCTTGGGCGAGCCCCTCTTCCTCACCACGCCACACCGCTTTATTTTGAAGACAGCTCCTAAGGGAGACGTTTTAGGTTAATCCATCCCTGCCGCGTCACGCCGCCCCGCGCTCGATCTACGCCGCCGCCCCGCACTCGCTCCCTCGCCGCCTCGCCCCCATCGTCCCCGCCAACTCCAACTTCCCACTTCACCCATCTGTCATGCGGCACTGCATCTACCCGGGCACCTTCGACCCCATCACCTTCGGGCACCTCGACGTGCTCGAACGCGCCTCGCGCCTCTTCGACAAGGTCACCGTCGGCGTCGCCGCCAACCCCGGCAAGGGCCCGATCTTCAGCCAGGAGAAACGCCTCGATCTGGTCCGCACCGTCTCGCGCCACATCCCCAACGTCACCGCCGTCGCCTTCGACGGCCTGCTCGTCGAGTTCGCCCGCAAACAAAAGGCGGTCGCGGTCATCCGCGGCATCCGGGCCCTCTCCGACTTCGAATTCGAGTTCAACATGGCGCTCATGAACCGGCACCTCGAACCCGACATCGAGACCATCTTCGTGATGCCCCGCGAGACCTACAGCTACACCAGTTCCAATCTCGTGAAACAAGTGGCCAAGCTCGGCGGCGACATCGCCCACTTCGTGCCGCCCGAGGTCGTCGCCGCCCTCCGCGAAGCCTACGCCAAGCGCTGAGAGCTGAGTCGCTCGGCGGCGTGCCCGAGCCCGCGCTCTCCCTCGCCCGCCCCTCGGACCGACTTTCGCGCGGCCCCCTACGCCAAATCGGGCCGATCCCACTGGCGCTCGGGCCCTTCCGTCGTATGCTCGGGCCACTATGGCCGCCGAAACCCACTCCGATCTTCGCCCGACCACTCCCCACGCCCTCTCCGTCGAAGAGGTCCTGCAACAACTCCGCAGCACCCCTCAGGGCCTCAACTCCGCCGAGGCCCGCACCCGCCTCGAGGCCGTGGGACCCAACCGCCTCCCCGCCCCGCCCAAGGACGGCCCGCTGAAGCGCTTTTTCCGGCACTTCCACGACGTCCTGATCTACATCCTCATCGGAGCCGCCGTCGCCACCGCCGTGCTTGGGCACTGGGTCGACACCTTCGTCATCCTTGGCGTCGTCGTCATCAACGCCATCATCGGCTTCATCCAGGAGGGCAAGGCCGAGCAGGCCCTTGAAGGCATCCGCAAGATGCTCTCGCTCCACGCCCAGGCCCGCCGCGACGGCGAATGGCACGAGGTCGAGGCCGAGCACCTCGTGCCCGGCGACGTCATCCGCCTGCGCTCCGGCGACCGCGTGCCCGCCGACGCCCGCGTGATCGAGGCCACCAACCTCCGCGTCGAGGAGTCCGCCCTCACCGGCGAATCCGTGCCCTCCACCAAACGCCCCGACGCCGTCGACCGCGCCGCCGGCGTCGGCGACCGCCACGGCATGGTGTTCTCCGGCTCCTTGGTCGCCTCCGGCCGCGGCGTCGCCGTCGTCACCGGCACCGGCGCCCACACCGAGATCGGCCGCATCAACCAGATGATCGCCGAGGTCGAGACGCTCTCCACTCCCCTCACCCGGCAGATGGCGGCCTTCGGAAAGATGCTCTCGGTCATCATCCTTTGCATGGCCGTGATCATGTTCCTCATCGGCTGGCTCCTCCACGGCTACGGACTCGACGAGCTCATCCTCGCCTCCATCGGCTTCGCCGTCGCCGCCATCCCGGAAGGCCTCCCCGCCATCCTCACCATCACCCTCGCCCTCGGCGTCCAACGCATGGCGCGGCGCAACGCCATCACGCGCAAACTCAACTCCGTCGAGACCCTCGGCTCCGTCACCGTCATCTGCTCCGACAAGACCGGCACGCTCACCCGCAACGAGATGACCGCGCGCCACGTCGTCACCCGCGCCGCCCGCTACGACCTCAGCGGCACCGGCTACGACCCCGCCGGCCAGATCACCCGCGACGGCGCCCCCGCCCCCCTCGCCCGCCACCCCGACCTCCAGGCCCTCGTCGAGGTCATGGCCGTCTGCAACGACGCCTCCCTCGCCCAAAAGGACGGACACTGGACCGTGATCGGCGAGCCCACCGAGGGCGCCCTCGTCGCGCTCGCGCGCAAGGCGGAGTTCAACCCCGCGCCCTACGAACGCCTCGCCGTCATCCCCTTCGAGTCGGACAACAAGTTCATGGCCACGCTCCACCGCGTGCCCGGCGCCTCCGCCCCGCGCATCCTGCTCAAAGGCGCGCCCGATCGCCTGCTCGACCGTTGCCGCCAGCAACGCTCCGCCTCCGGCGCCGCCGAGCCCCTTGACCGCGCCTTCTGGGACCGCGCCGTCGCCGAGCTCGGCGGCCGCGGCCTGCGCGTGCTCGCCGCCGCCGCCCGCGACCAGGCCGGCGCGTCCGCCTCCTCCTCGCACCTCACCCTCGACGACCTCGGCCCCGACACCGGCCTGGTTTTCCTCGGCCTCGTCGGCATCATCGACCCGCCCCGCCCCGAGGCCATCGAGGCCATCCGCATCTGCCGCGAAGCCGGCATCCGCGTGAAGATGATCACCGGCGACCACGCCGGCACCGCCGGCGCCATCGCCCGCGAGATGGGCATCGCCGAGGCCGACGAGGCCGTCACCGGCGCCGAGCTCGAAAACGCCACCGACGAGGAACTCCGCAAACTCGCCCGCAGCCACGACGTGTTCGCCCGCACCAGCCCCGAGCACAAGCTGCGCCTCGTCACCGCGCTCCAGGCCGAGGGCGAGGTCGTCGCCATGACCGGCGACGGCGTCAACGACGCCCCCGCCCTCAAACGCGCCGACGTCGGCGTGGCCATGGGCATCAAGGGCACCGAGGCCACCAAGGAGGCCGCCGAGATCGTGCTCGCCGACGACAACTTCGCGTCCATCGAGCGCGCCGTGGAGCAGGGCCGCACGATCTACGACAACCTCCGCAAATCCATCGTCTTCATCCTGCCGACGAACGGCGCGCAGTCTCTCGTCATCCTCGCCGCGGTCATCTTCGGCTGGGTGCTCCCGCTCACGCCCGTGCAGATCCTCTGGGTCAACATGGTCACGGCCGTCACCCTCGCGCTCGCCCTCGCCTTCGAGCCCTCGGAGCCGGGCCTCATGCGCCGCCCGCCGCGCAAAGCCGGCGCCTCGATGCTCGACGGCGCCCTCTTCTGGCGCATCGGCTTCGTCTCGCTGCTGATGGGCGGCGCCACCATCGCCGTCTTCCTCTACCAGTATAAGAACGGCGCCCCGCTCGAGCTGGCCCGCACCCAGGCGATCAACACGCTCGTCTGCGCCGAGGTCTTCTACCTCTTCAACAGCCGTTTCCTGCGCGAATCGGCCTGGCGCCTCACGAGCCTCTTCGCCAACCGCATGGCCTGGGTCGCGGCCGGCGTGCTGGTCGTGCTGCAACTGCTCTTCACCTACGCGCCCTTCATGCAGACCCTCTTCGGCACGGTCGCGCTCACGCCCGGCCAGTGGGTGCTCCCGCTCGTCATCGGCCTGCTGATCTTCATCGCGGTCGAGATCGAAAAAGCGGTCCTGCTCCGCAAGGGTTAGCCCCCGCGGAAGCGCGGACCGGACGGCGCCGGCCCCGCCCGCTCACGTGGCGGGCGGCGGCGGCGTGGTCGGCGCCGGGGCCGCGGGCGGCGTCACCGGCTGCGCGTAGTGCTCCGCCAATACGGCGAGGTGCCCCTGCACGATCTTCGAGATCGTGGCGCCCGGCAGCTTGGCCTTGTGCAGCTCAAACACCGCCACGAGCAGCGCGAGCTCGATGTCGACCGTGCGCGGCGTGGTCGCCTTCATCTCGCGCATGATCTCGAGCGCCTTCGCTTCGGCGCGTTTGTAGTCCTGGAAATTCTGTTCGGTGGCGGCGGGCATAAGGGGCCAAGTCGCCGCCGCCCCGCCCGCCCTGTCAAGCCCGTCGCGTCCGCTCAAGGCGCCTCGGCGCCCCCGCTCCCGGCGCCCGCCGCCGGGAGGCCAAAGCCGTGCACGTGCACGATGTCCCAAAACGCCCGGCCTTGGTGCGGGCTCAGGTTGGTCGGGGCATCTAGCCGGTCGATCTCCTCCCCGCGCCCTCCGCGGGCGCTCGTCATCGAGGCGCCGTCGCCCGGCGACCAATGCCAGGCGAGCGCGCCCGCGCCGGTCTCGGCCGCGCGCCGCACCACGTGCACGATCCGGTCGTTTTGCACCTTGGGCCAGTAGGCGGGCAGACCCAGCTCGGTGAACACGGCGCGCAGCCCCTTCGCCTTCAGCGCCGCCATCCAGCGGTCCACAAAATCATCCGGGAAGGGGCGGGTCTCGTCGAGCAGGCCGTAAGGATGCAGCCCGAAGATCACGTTCTCGAAGCCCTCCACGACCTCGCGTCCGCGCAGGTAGACGGCCCCGCGGGTGTAGAGATCCGGGCGGGCCCCGCTCCAGGGCAGGTCCTGCCCGGCCCACATGCCATCGACCACGATCATGTTCTCCGCCCCCGCGCCGCGGATCGCGGCGATGCAGGCGCGGTGAAACTCGACCCAGACGCGCAGGTTCTCCTCGTCCCAGGTCTCGCCCAGCACCTCGTTGGCGATGTTGAACCACACGTAGGGATTGTTTCGATACAAAGGCCGCGCCGCCATCTCCGCCCAGAAGGCGGCGTGCGCCGCGGTCTGCGCCTCCACGACGGCGCGCCCCGCCTTGCTGTGGGCCTTGTTCGGGAAGTCGAAGGGCACGAGGATCACCACGACGTTTCGCCGCGTCCAGTGGCGCACGATGTCGTCATTGGTCCAGGGGTTCTCCTGCTCGCCCTCCGCCGCGCCGCGGAAATAGTAGGTGCAGACGCGCATGGTGTTGAAACGCCAGCCCTGCTCCCAGGTCCGCGTGAAACGCTCGGAGAGCGGGTCGCTGTAGGGCCAGAAACTCGTCTGCCCGGTGACGTTCGCGCCGATCGGCACGAAGACCCTGCCCTCCGGGTCCCGGATGCGCAGCTCCTCGTCGAGCCGGAAGTTTCCGGCGGAAGCCGCCGCGTAGGCGCACAGCGCGAGGGCGAGGAGCGCGCCCCGTGTGAACAGCGATCGCGCGCGGGGGAAACGAGGGCGGGGCATGGCGGCAGTCTCCGCCGATCTCCGCCCCGGGCAAGCCCGCCCTATCGGGGGCGAGAGCCCGCGGTTCAGCGCAGCACCTCGGCGGCGCGGAGCTGCAGGTCGCCCGCGTGCTCCGAGACCACGCCGCGCACCGTCCAGGACTGGTTGAAGGTCGGCGCCTTGTCCCCGGAGAACTGCGCGTCCAGCTCGGGCCACCAGACCACGGTTATCGCCCCCGTCGGCCCGCGCAGCGTGACGCGGGTGGGCGAATTGGCCGCCCGGCTCGGGCGGATCGACTCCACCGTGCCGGTGAGCACCACCTCTTCGCGCAGCTGCGCGCGAGTGACGGTGCCCGGATCGCGCCCGGCCGGAAAAGTCGTCGCCGCGGCCGGCGCGGCCTCGGCCTGCAGCGTGAGATCAGCCGCGCTGGCGAGCACGAGGCGCTTGCCGCCCGCGCCCTCGCGCAACTCCCCGCGCGCCGTCACCCGCGAGCCATTGCGCACCAAGGCCCCGCGAGTCTCGGCCGGAATGGCCGCGGCGACCTCGGACGAAATTTCCACCACGACTCCTCCCCCGCCGTTTTGCAGCGTGAGCAAGTGCGGACCGTCGCCGGAGCTGCGGGCGAAGTTGCTCACCGTGCCCTCGATGCTCTCCACCCGCCCGGCCTGCGCCGCCCCGCCCGCGGGACGCTGCGCGGACGCCGCGACGGTGATCTCGGTGGGATCCAGCTGCACCTTGCCGCGAAATTCCCTCACCCAGGCTTTGACGGCGAGCCGCGCCCCCACCGGCGTGTCGGCCAGCTCCGTTCCGAAGCGCTGGAACGTGCGGGCAAACATCGGCATCTCGACCCGCCCCGCCCCGTAATCGAGCACCCAGATGGCCGGCGCGGTGGCGGAGGCCGGCGGACGTTTCTCAACCAACGTGGTGCTGAGACTCACCTCGCCCCCCACATCGCCAAGCGTGATGGGCGTGTCGGCCGCGCGGGCCGAGACCGTGGCGACACCCCAGAGGGGCAGGCTGAGCAACGCCGCCACGAGGGACAGCTTCGCGAGAGAACCGAGCTTTGTCATGAGCCCAAGCGAAAGCTTGGCCCATGCCGGAAGCAAGCGGGTGCCCCTCTCGTTTCCGAAACGTGGCCCGAGATACCAGATATCACTTACGGACAAGGTGCCCCCGGGAACGCCGAGCCCCAGCTCGGCCCGCGGGAACGAGCGTTCCCGCCCCTCAGCGCCCGCCGCGCAGCGTCTCTCCCGCCACCCACACTCCCTCGTTCATCAGCGTGATCGGCTCGGCCGGCACGCCCGTCTCGTGTCGGAACCTCGCCTGCAAGAGCAGATCGACCGCGCATTCCCCGGTGCGCCGCGTATCCTTATACACCCCGCTCACGCGCCCCGCGGGGTCGTCCACGTCCAGCGACACGCCGCCGAAGCGAGTCTCCAGTCGCCCGCCCGCGCCCGCGGCCATGGCCAGCAGCTCGTCGTTTTCCGCCACGACCACATCCGCCCGCCGACGCCGCACCCAGGCCGCGAGATCCGCCTCGAAATACGGCTCCGAATGCACGTCCTTCGCGCACTCCGCGCCTCGCCACGCGAGAAAAGCCGCCAGATAGGCCCGATGCGCCTGCCCCCGCTGCGTGAGCAAGACCGGCCGCCTGCAGCCCATCGCCTCCAGCCGGTCCAGCACGCGCCCGAGCGCGTTGTAGTGATGATGCTGCGCCCGATTCAGCTCCGGCGAGCGCAAGGCCGTGCCCACCGTCACCGCCGCCAAGTCCTCCCAAGGCAAATCTGGCGCGGGCGTCTGCTCGTTGGCCGGCGGCGTGATCACCACCGCCCGGATGCCCCTCGCGCGCAACTGCCGCCGCAGCGTCGCGTGCGCCCTGCTCCCCGCAGGAATGATGAACTCGTCGATCCCACAGCCCTGCCGCGCCGCGCCCTCCTGCAAGCCCCGCCGCAGCTCGCGGTGAAACGCGGTCGGCAACGCCTCCAACTCCGCCCAGGGCCGCCACCACAGCACCGCTATCGTCTCGCGAAACACCGGCCGCCGCCGCCGCACAAAGCTGCGCATCACCTCCGAGACCAAGGGATCGCTCGTCCAGCCCAACGCCGCCGCCGTGGCCCGCACCCGCACCCTGAGCTCCGGCCGGATCCGCTCATCGTCGCGCAGCGCGAGCGAGACCGTCATGCGCGAGACACCCAACCGCTCCGCGACCATCCGCAGGGATACCGGACCGGATTTTGCCATGAGCGCAGCTCAAGCGGCCGTAACACCCGTCGCAACCCTTGATTCTACTGTAAACTGAAAAGTGGCCTTAAACGGCGGGCGCGGTCGCGAACAAACTGCGGCCCGCATGAAAGCACCGTCCCTACCCCATACCCTCCTCGCGGTCGCCGTCTTTGGCGCCGCTGTCCCGGCGTTCTCGCAGATCACGATCACCCTTAATCCGACCGCCGACGCTGGCATTCGCAGCACGTTCACCTCAAACAACGGCTCCTCCGGCGAAATGCTGGCGGGAATGGTCACCTCCGCTGACATCATCCGCTCCGTCCTCGCCTTCGACCTCTCGTCCATCCCGGCCGGAGCCACGATCCATAGCGTGAGCCTCCGACTCGTCACCACGACCACGGATACCGGTTCGACCGCGACCACCAACCTCACGTTCAACCTCCATCAGCTTACGCAATCCTTCACGAGCAGCGGCGTGACCTGGTATAACCGCGAGGGCACGCCCTCGGCGACGCCGACTCTCGCGGCGCAGCCTAACCCCTGGTCGACCCTCGGAGGGACTTTCAACAGCGCCACCGTGCTCTCCAGCATCTCCGCCAACCCGACGACCGTAGCCGGCGGCACCGCGTTCATCTTCGACACGGGCGGCAATTTCACCAGCGCCGTCGGTAGCGCCATCGGCGACATGATATACCTGATCGCCAAGCTGGAGAACGAGGGAGGCAGCAGCCGCAATCTGCTCCGCTTCAACACGGTCGAGGCAACGACCGTCGCCAACCGTCCGCAGCTCACGATCACCTACACCCCGATCCCCGAGCCCTCGGCCTTCGCCGCCCTCGCCGGCCTCGGCACGCTCGGCTTCGCCGCCACGCGCCGTCGCCGCTGACCCGCCCGCGCTGTAGCGTTGGCCGTCCCCGGCCAACCCGCCCCTCCGCGCGCGCCCCCTCCGCCCCGCCCCACCCGCGCCCGCAACGGCTTTCGCCCTCGTTGCCGTGCCTTGGGGGCCGGCTCTGCTAGGGAAACACTTCCGGCCGCACCATTGCGCCGACGATCTCCGTCGGCGACGAGCCGGGCTCCCCCCCATGTCCGCCCTCGCCTCCCAGATTGACCTCCTGCGCAAAACCATCACGCGCGACTACACCGCCATGCTCCGCGAGCCCGGCGGCGCCTTAAAACATCCCTTCATCGTGCCCGGCAGCGCGCAGTATCTCGACCAGCTCTGGGACTGGGACTCCTGGCTCACCAACGTCGCCCTGCGCCAGATCGTGCTCGAGCACCCCGACTCCGCCGCCGCCGGCCGGCACCTCGCCGCCTACGAGCGCGGCTGCATCCTCAATTTCCTCTCCACCACCGGCTGGCACGGCTGGATGCCCATCATGCTCCCGCGCGAGGGCGCGCCCCGCCCCGCCGACCCCTACGCGACCAACATGCACAAGCCCGTCATCGCCCAGCACGCGGCCTTCCTCGTGCAACAGTCGGGCGGCGACGCCGAGTGGCTCCGCGAACACTTCTTCGGCATCCAGGCCTTTCTTAACAACTATCGCACCCACCACCGCCACCAGGCCACCGGCCTCTACTTCTGGCAGGACGACGCCTGCATCGGCGGCGACAACGATCCCTGCACCTACG
>JAUVVA010000034.1 GCA_030604905.1 Verrucomicrobiota bacterium
GACGATGAACATGGAGCACACGAGCAGGATGTAGATCGTGGGCATGTTGAGCTTTTGCAGAAGCGTCGTGGGGACGTTCAGCGGGTCTTGGGCGAGCAGCGCCAGCGGGGTGGCGGCGAGGAGGGCGGCACAGGCGAGGAGGCGTTTCATGGGTCGGGTGGGGGCGGAGAGAGGGGAGGTGGGAGGGGGCGGCTCAGAATCCGAGCTCGCGGCGGGCGACGACGGCCTGAGGCGTGGACGGGTAGCCGTCCATGAGTTCGCCGAGGAGGCGTTCGGACATGGCCTTGTCGCCGTAGGCGCGGAGGGCGAGGCCGGCGCCGAGGAGGACGCGGGGCATCAAATCCTCGAGGGTGCCATAGAAGGCCTGGACCCGGAGGTAGGCCTCGGCGGCGGCCTCGTGGTCGGCGCGTCGCGAGGCGAGCTCGGCGCGGAGGATCCAGGCGCGGGCCTGGGCCTCGGGGGAGCTGTCCTTGGAGACCTCGTCGATGAGGATCTCCGCGATTTCGGGACGGCCGGCGCGGACTTCGAGCTCGGCGAGGGCGAGGGTGCCGAGGCTTTTGGCGGCGGGAGTGGGCGCGATGCGGATGAGGTCGTTGGCGGCGAGTTTGGCGGCTTCGGTGTCGGGCGAGGCGAGCAAGGCGCGGAGGCGAAGGGAGGCGGCCTGGGCGTAGGGCGAACCGGGCAGGGTGGCGAAGGGGGCGAAGCGGCGGACGAGGGGTTCGACGAGCGCGAGCGCCTCCGCCGAGCGGCCGGCGAGGAGCTCGGCCTCGGCGCCGTCGAACTCGGGCGGCGGCGGGAAATCGAGACGCACGACCTCGGTCAGGGGGACGCGGCGTTCCACCTGGCCGCCGGCGGCGGTGGCGACCAGGGCGTTGTCGCGGATCTCCACCGCGTCGGCCGGGACGACGGCGCCGTTGCGGAGAATGAAGGACTGGGCGTGGCCGCTGGGCGGAATGACCAAGGACCAAGGACCGATGACCAGGGAGAAAAGAAGTTTTGTGCGCATGGAGCGGGGGCGGGCTCAGGTGTCGAGGCGGGGGGTGGAGGCGCGGCCGGACTCGCGGTCGGCGATCAGTTCGCGGAGGCGATCCTGGGCGGCGACGTATTCGGGAAGGGAGGACAGGCGGTCCTCGGTGAGCATGCGCTGGAGCGTGGTGATGGCCTCGTCGCGCTGGCCGAGAGCGAGGAAGGTCTCGGCGGAGCGGACGTAGGCGGTGGCGACCCAGGAGGCGAAGCGGCGGTAGCCGAGGTAGACGCGTTGGTAGTGGGCCTGGGCTTTGGCGAGATCCTCGGGGGTGCCGCGGCGCAGGGAGATATCGCCGAGGGCGACGAGGCTGGCGGCGGTGGCGTCGCCGCGCCAGGCGCGGTTGGAGGCGACGCCCTCGAAGACCTCGCGGGCCTCGTCGAGGCGGCCGAGCGCGATCAGGGCGTAGCCGCGGCCGAGGGTGACCTCGCGGAGTTTGTAGCGGGCGCCGGCCTTGTCGACGGCGGCGGTGAAGTAGGCGAGGGCGTCGGCGGGGCGGCCGGAGCGAAGGGCTATCTGGCCGAGGCCGTGGTAGCCGAAGTCGGCGAAGACGCTGCGGGCGTGGGCGTCGACGATGCGGGAATAGAATTTCTCGGCGAGCTCGGGCTGGTTGGCGAGGAGGAGGTGGTCGCCGACCTTGCCGAGGATGCCGGGGGGCAGGACCTCGGGGGGCGTGGTGGCGGCGATGCGGCCGAGCAGTTCCTCGGCCCGGGCGATCTCCCCGCGGGCGGAGGCGATCTCCGCCTGGGTGAAGAGCACGCGGGCGGTGGTGGTCTGGGATTTGCCGGTGCGATTGGTGACGAGCAGGGTCTCGGCGCGGTCCAGCACCTCGTCGAGGGGCGGGGGCACGGGCTTGGGCGCGCCGCGCTTGCGGGCGGGGGGGCGGGCGAGGATGGTGGCGAATTCGATCAGCAGGCGCTCGACGTTGTCGAACTGGGGCTCGGTGACGTAGCGGCGGAGGATGCGGGCCTGGGCTTCGACGGCCTCGTCGATGCGGCCTTCGCGGGCGCGGAGGCGGCCGATCCAGTAGGCGGCGTTGATGACGTAGGGGTGGTCGGGGTTCTCGCGGGCGAAATCGGTCCACACCTGCACGGCGGCGTCGTAGTCCTTGCGCGTCTGGTGGAGGCGGGTGATTTCGTCGAGGACGTAGCCGAGCAGCTCGTCGGGGAGCTTGATCTGGAGCGCCGAGGAGTAGGCCTGGATGGCGAGGTCGTGTTCCTGCAGGGCGGTGAAGGCGTCACCCTGGAGGGAGAGCACCTCGCCGCGTTGGGGGTGGTCGGTCGGGAAGTCGTGGAGCCACTCGGTGGAGAGGATGGCGGAGGCCTTGAAGTCCTCGCGGGAAAAGGCGGTCGCGGCGAGGCGGTAGCGGGCGTCGGCGACGAACTGGCCCTTGGGGAAGGCGGCGAGGTAGGCCTTGAGCCGGTCTTCGGCGAGCCGGGAGCGGCCGAGGTTGAGCTCGGCCATGGCGGCGAGGTAGAGGTGCTCCTCGGTGAAGCGGCCGGTGGGGAACTCGCGGGCGTAGTCGTCGCAGTTGGCGCGGGCGTCCTCGTAGCGGGCGAGGTTGAAGAGCGCGTTGGAGCGCATCAGGAACATCGTCTCGCGGATGTCGGGAGTGGCGGCGGCCTTGATGGCCTCGTCGAGGAAGCGGAGCTGGGCCGCGGGGTCCTGGGTGCGGCCGGCGGCGAGGGCGGCCACATACATGGCCTGGGGCAGGAGCGCGGAGGCGGGAAAGGCGGCCTGGAAGCGCTCGGCGGCGGAGCGGACGCGGGCGAAGCGGTTGGCGTCGGCGTAGGCGCGGACGAGATGGAAGTGGGCGCGCTCGCGCTCGGGGGAGTCGGGGTGATTAGCCAGGAGGTCCTCGAAGAGAAGCGCGGCCTGCCAGGTGCCGCCGCGCTCCTGGAAACAAAGACCCAGCCGGAAGCGGACGAGGGAGTCGTAGCCGGGCATGCCCTCGAGGGCGGCGAGGGCGGAGCGGGATTGTTCGAGACGCTGGGTGAGGCGGAGGATGGCGTCCTGCTCGGAGGCGCCGGGGCGGGGGTTGGCGCGGAGGCGGGCGAGATCGGCCTCGAGGGCGGCGTTGCGCTCGGTCTGGCGCGCCACGACCTGGGCGCGGGGCTGGAGCGTGCGGTAGGCGGCGAGCGCGCCGTCGAAATCGCGGGCGGTGAAGAGGGCGTCGCCGAGCTGGAGGTAGAGGATGTTGAGGCCGGCGAGGTTGTCGAGGAGCTCGAGGCGGCCGCGGAGGAGCGTGAGACCGCGCTTCGCGTCGGCGAGGTTGCCGCGCTCGAGGTGGAGGGCGATGAGGGTGAGGGCGGCGTCGGCCCAGTCGGCGTCGCGGGGGGCGGAGGCGAGGAGGCGGTTGTAGTTCCGGATCGCGAGGTCGAGCTGGCCGGCCTGGTAGGCGGCGCGGGCGCCGTAGAGGATGGCGCGGTCGCGAAAGTTGAGCGAGGACTCCGCTTCCTGGAAGGCGGGGATGGCCTCCTCGAACTTGTTGTCGAGCGCGAGGGAGAGGCCGCGCAGCATTGCGGCCTCGGCGCTCATGCCGGAGGTGGCCCCGGGAGCGCCGCGGACGGTGGCGGCAAGCGTGGCGGCGCGGGCGTAGGAGCGGGTCTGGAAGGCGGCGGTGGCGGCGGCGAGCCGTAGTTGAGCGGCGGATACTCCGGCCGGTGGCGCCTCGCCGGCGTCGAGACGGGCGACGATGCGGTCGAGGAGATCGGAGGCGCGGTCCGGCTGGCCCTGCTGGAAGGCGGTGTTGACCTCCACGAGCTGGGCCTCGAGCGAGACTTGGAGCTGGGCATGGCCGAGCGGGGAGAGGCCCGCGAGGAGGCAGGCCGCGAGCAGCCCGGTGGCGGGCCGGGGCAGGGAGCAGACGCGTGGGCGGCTGGCGGGAGGGGCAAAATGGCGGGGGCGGGGCGACATTTAACGTAAAAGTTCGCTTTGCTGCCTATGTGTCAAGCGCGACCGGCCCGCTTTATAAACTAAAAACGTTGAAGCACGCGTGGATTTTAGTAAAAACCAAGCTTATGGTCCATAAGCGCAAATCGAACTCCCTATCCACGGTGTCGGCCAACCCTGTCGGCGGCGACGCCTCCAGCCCGACGACGCGCCGGGCCAAGGCCGCGGGGCGTTCGATCACGGTGAAGGATATCGCGGCGGAGGTGGGGGTCTCCATCACCACGGTATCAAACGTTTTGCTGGGCAAGGAGGGCACCTATTCCCCGGAGACGGGCGAGAAGGTGAAGGAGTGCGCGCGTCGTCTGGGCTATCGGCGCAACAATCTGGCGCGCAGCCTGGTGCGCCAGCGCAGCCAGACGCTCGGGGTGTTGTTGGAGGAGCGCTTCAACTTTTCGCATCCGGAGAACCAGTATTTCGTCGGCGTGCTCCAGGGGTTCCTGCAGGAGGCGGCCCGGCGTCGCTATCAGGTGAAGATCGTGATGCAGGCCAATCCCCCGTCGGACGAGATCATCTCGGCCGTGGACGACGCGTCGATCGACGGCTTGGCGGCGGTGGTGCTTTCGCCCGACAACGCCTTGTTCGGCTGGTTCGACCATGCGCGGTTGCCGGTGGTGCTGGTGGGCTGCGAGACGCGTTCGCCCAAGGCCAGTTCGGTGGACGTGGATGACTACGAGTCGCTGGGCGAGTTGATCGAGCAGGCCTGGAGTCTGGGGCATCGGCGCTTCGCCTTGGTGACGGGCGAGAACGAGCACGGGGCGCTTTCCGAGCGCGAGCGCGCCTTCAGCGCCCATGTCGGCGGGCGCCGTCTGGATGGCGGGGCGCCGCTGGTGCTGCGCTGCGACATGGAGGGGCACAAGGCCGACGAGATCCTGCGGGAGCTTGCGAAGCTGAGCGCCGCGAAACGGCCAACGATCCTCGTCTGCGCGAACGATCTCATCGCGGTCTCGATCGTGCGCCAGGCCTCCGCGCACGGTCTGCGCGTGCCGGAGGATTTTTCGGTGACGGGCTTCGATGGTTTCGCGGTGGGGGATTGGTGCACGCCGCGGCTGGCGACGGTGCGGCAGCCGCTCTCGCGCATCGGCGCGAAGGCGGCGGAGATCTTGATCGAGAGTCTGGAAAACCCGGGGGCCGCGCCGATCCAGCACGCGGTGCTGCCGGGGCGGCTGTTGCTCCGGGAGAGCCTGGCGGCGCCGAGCGGGGCGTCGGCTTGAGCGTCGCCCCCCCCCCGTCGATCCGCGGGCCCGACGCGGCGGGACCGGCGCGACGTGGCGCCGGAGCGGGGCCGCGTTGTTTCCCGGCGGACCGTCGCCCCGTTCGCGAACGCGGGGGCGCTCCCGCGGCCGATGGGCTGTGTCAGCCCGGGATCCAGAAGGTCGTCTGGGGGATGAGAGGCTGGGGCTCGGCGAGGAACTCCAGGGTCACGACAGGCAGGATGTCGGGCGTGACGAGGCCCTTTGTATCGAGGAGTTGGATACGGGCGCCATCCTGGCGGAAGGGGATCTCGCGGCCGCTCGCCTGGTCGAAGGCGCGCACGAGGGGGGAGAGCGTCTCGCACCACCACAGCTCGGCGGGGACGCCCTCGAGGATGTAGAGGTGCACGCGGCGGCCGCGGCGGGCGGCCAGGGTGGTGTTGTTCCAGCCGAAGACGCGGGTATCGGCGCCGGAGAGGCAGGCGCCGTGGCGTTTGATCCAGACACCGCAGCGGGAGAGGACGTCGGCGGATTCCTCGGGGACCGTGCCGTCGCCCCTGGGCCCGAGGTTGATGAGCAGCTTGCCGCGGGTGCCGGTGGTGTTGACGAGGAGCTCGAGCAGCTCGCGCGGGCTGCGGTAGCTGGTGTCGTGGGCGTGGTAGCCCCAGTTGCGGTTGAGGGTGAAGCAGGCCTCCCAGCGTCCCTTGGGCGGGGTGGCGTGGATGGCGCGCTCGCAGATGTGGATGTCGTGGTTGGGGCCGCCGCGGTTGTTGACGAGGATGCCGGGCTGGAGCTCGCGCGCCAGCTCGTTCCAGGCGGGGTCGCAGACGTTGAGGGGGAGGCCGCCGTCATACCAGAGGTAGTCGACGCGTCCGTAGCGTCCGTCGAGGAGCTCGCGCAGTTCGCCCATGACGTAGGCTTGGAAGCGGCGGCGCTGGGTTTCGTCGCGCCAGGCGTCGTCGTGGGGCCAGTCGCGGGCGAAGGGGGTGGGGTAGTCGGCGTGAGCCCAGTTGGCGATGGAGTAGTAGAAGCCGACGCGGAGGCCGGCGCGCCGGGCGGCGGCGGCGACCTCGGCGACGAAGTCGCGGCGGGGGCCGGCGGCGAAGGTGTTGCGGGGGTTCACGGCGCTTTTCCACAGGGCGACGCCGTCGTGGTGACGGGTGGTGAAGACGAGGTAGGTGGCGCCGAGGGCGAGGGCGTGGCGCATCCAGGCGTCGGCGTCGAAGCGCTCCGCGCGCCAGGGGTGGAAGTGGCGCGAGTCGTAGTCGGCCGTGGGGATGAGCTCGCGGTTCATGACCCATTCGCCGCGGCCGGCCATGCTGTAGGGGCCCCAGTGGAAGAAGACTCCGATGTGGGAGGCGTCGAACCAGGCGTAGTCGGGGCCGAGCGGCGGCGGGGCGTGCGGCGCGGCGAGGTGGGCCGGCGCCTCGGGCGCGGAGACGGGCACGGGAATGGGTGGGGTGGCGAGGGAAGACGCGACGACCGGAGGCATGGGCGGAGGCGGGTGGGGCGTGGGGCGGAGGGGGTAGAGGATGGCGGACGGGACGCGGGGCGTGGAGCGGGAGGAAGGCGGTCGGCGGGGCCGGGGCTTTACCAGTGTTTGCAGGCGTGGAGGACGTCGGAGAGGCGGGCCTCGGCGACGCACTGGACGGTGTCGGCGCCGCCGTAGTAGAGGCGCAGCGTGCCGTCCTCCTCGAGGATCTTGGCGCAGGGGAAGCAGACGTGCTCCACCAGGCCCTGCATCTCGTAGGGCGCCTCCGGATACAGGATCGGGTGGCGGGTGACGTGGCGGACGATCCAGGGCTTCTCGAGGTCGAGAAGGGCGGCGCCGACGGAGTATTCGCGGGTGCTGCAGTTGTTCATCACCGCGTGGAAGAGCATCAGCCAGCCTTCGGCCGTGCGGAGCGGCACGGTGGAGGCGCCGAGGCCGGAGTAGGCGTAGTTCCAGAGCTCGGTGGTCTTGAGCACCTCGTGGGAATCGCCCCAGTGGACGAGGTCGGGGCTGTGGGAGAGCCAGATGTTACCCTTGCCGGACTCGTTGTTGGGACGCTCGAGGCGGAGGTAGCGGCCGTCGGGGCTCTTCTCGGGGAAGAGCACCATGTTGCGGTTGCTGGGCACGTTGACGAAGGCGACGAACTCGAGGGCGGAGAGATCGGGCGAGCGAAAGAGGGCGACGCGGCAGCCCTGGTCGCCTTCGCAGGCGATGAAGACCTTGTATTCGCCGTCGATGAAGGTGATGCGCGGATCGTAGGCGACGGAGCGGGCGACGGAGCGCCAGAGCGGGTCGGCGGGCAGGGCGTAAGGTTCGGGGCGGGGCGTGAAGTGCACCCCATCGGTGCTGTCGGCCGGCCAGAGCAAGGTGAGGTGGTTGAGCTGGTTGACCCGGCAGATCATGACGTAGCGGCCGGGCCCGGTCTTGACCGCCGAGCTGTTGTAGACGGCGCGCATGCGCGTCGGGAAACTGCGCCCCGTGAGCACGGGGTTGTCCGGGTGCCGGACAAAAACCTCCCGGTCGATGCGGGCAAAAGAGGGCGAGGCGGAGAGGCTCATCACGGGGGAACGCCGGAATTAGACGAACATCTCAGTGTAACGTTCAAGCACCAAAACGTAAAAGTTTAAGTTGCCCGAGCCTTGGTGAGCGGGCGAGGCGGTCAGTAAAGCGCGCGCGCGCGCGAGCCCATGTCGGAGGGCGCGGGGCCATCCTCCTCTTCGTCCGGATCGTCGAGGCGGAGCAGAAAAACCAGGCCGCTGGCGACGCGGCCGACTGGGCGGTCGGAGCCCCAGGCGGGGGCGTTCAGTCCGGGTGGGGGGCGCTTGGTGCCGTCTGGGGGGGCGGAGCGATGCTCGCCTACCACGATGAAGCCGCCGGGCAGGGGGAGGACGTGGCGCGGGCGGGACTCGTCGTCGCCGCCCTTGCCGGTTTCGCGGTCCCATGGGCCGCGGAGCAGGGTGGAGTAGTCGAGGCGGGTGAGATCGGAGTCGTAGAGGCGGGCGAAGTGGGCCCAGGCGGAGCGGCCTTCGGAGGGTTTTACGTTTTCGATGAGCGCGTTGCTTGTCGTGTAGGGGCGGCGACCGATGCCGAGGATGAGGGGGCGGCCGCTGGCGTCCACTTCGAGGTGCTCCACGCGGGTGGTGGTTTGCCGGGTCCATCCTTCGTTGGGCCGGGGCCAGCCGGCCAGGAGGCCGGTGGGATGGGGGCGGCCAAGGTTTGGAGCCCCTTCGGCGAGTTCGGCGATCCAGGTGGCTCGGTAGATTTTGCCGTTGTCGATACCGTAGGCGCCGAGCCAGCTCACGTGGACGTCGCCGCTGTTGTGCAACTGGTCGAGAAAGCCGGCGCGGCCGCGGTTGCGCACGAGGGTGGATGCGCGCCAGAAATTGATCACCCCGCCGCCGTGGGCGCGGGCGACGAAGAGGATGCGGTTGTTCACCGGATCAAGCGCGACCTGGTCGACGTATTGATCCGGCGGGGAGTTTATCTCGGTGCCGGGCGCGTCTTTTTTATCGCCGATGCGCTCGACCTCCTTGTAGCCGCGAGCCCACCAGACGAGGCGGCCCTCGGCGTCGAGTCGGATGAAGGCGGGCTCGAAGTCGGGGTGACCGGAGGGAAGGCGCGTCTGGGTGGAGGTGCCGAAGTAGAGCGAGTTGTCGCGCCGGTCGATGAGGAGCGAGCTCACGCGCTGCGTGGTGCCGACGGCGCGGTAGCCGGTGTAGCCTCGCCCGCGGGTGTCCTCCGGTCCGGTGAAGTAGTAGTCGTCGGGGAAGCGGCCCTTGCGGCCGGGATTGTCGTTTTCATCCGCTTGGCGATGATCGAAGTCGGCTTGTGTCTTGGATCGGAGGCTGCCCACGCGGCCGGGCTTGAGGGGGAGGAAGGATTGATTGTTTTCGTTATGCCAGCCGGGCAGGCCACCCCGGCGCCCATCGGGCTCCAGCAGCCGGAGCGCGGACCAATTTGCGGAGTAGGGCGCTCCTTCGGCGTAGATGACGCGGCCATCGGAGCGCACATCCCAAGGCTGGCGACGGGCGTAATCGCCCTCGGCGGGCGCGCCGGACTTGGGGATGTGAGTGGCGGGGGCGGGCACGAAATGCAGCCAGGGAAGCTGCGCGGGGGTGGAGGCCGTGGGGGCCGTGTCGGGCGGGGTGGGCGGCTCGAGCGAAGGCAGGCGGGTGATCCAGTAGCCGTCGGATTCGCCGGTGAGGTTTGGATAGCGTCCGCTCGCGTAGATCTCCCCGAGGGGGCCGCCGGGGCCGCCGGTGCTGCGCAGGCGTGTGATTTCATCGAGGGCGCCGGGCGCGAAGTGGTAAACCATGCGAATCTGGCGCAGGTCGGGAGAAAGACGAAGCAGCAGGGCGATCCGGCTTCCGCCGCCGACATGGGGGGCGCCGGCGGGGGGGGCCAGCAGCTGCCGCGGTGCCGGCGAGGTCCAATCCAAGGAGACGGTCGAGCCCGCGACGAGCAGCTCCCCGCTGTCGAGGCGGAGCGCGGAGGCGAAGCGGGTGTCGGTGGCATCGCCCGCGAAAAACACTCGGTTGCGCTCCACCTGGCGCGGGGAGGCGGGCGCGCCGACGGCGAGGGCGGAGAGGCAGGTCGTGATGAGAATGGCGGCGCGTAGGGGGGGAGGGGTGCGCCTAGGGTCGATTAGCTTGCGAATCATGACGTGGTCCGACGGGGACAACATTGGATTGCGGAAAATAATTAAACGTTCCACTTAAAATGCTCACTATTCATGAAGCCCCTGTCTCCCTGGTTCAACGCCCACCATTCCCCCATCGGCGCCTTCGCCACCTTCACGCTCGGCCAACCGGGAGCGCGCGGGGGCTTCGGCCTCGAGCGCGGCGGGCCGGCGGACGAGGACGTCTATGTGGCGGTGGAGGACCGCGAGGGCGGCGGATTTCATGCGCTGCCCTTTTTCGGCCCGGCGGCGGACGACGCCGCACGCTACGACGTGGAGGCGGCCGCGCACGCCGCCGGAGTGACCGAGGCGGCTGCGCCGGCTTTCCGGCCCTTCGCGACCGCGGAGGTGGCGCGGGATTTCGGCGCGGCTCGCGATACCTGGCGCGCCGGCGACCTGGAGTTTTCGGTGCACACGCAGGTGGTGTCGGTGCCCGATCCGGCCGATCCGAAAGCCGACCAGGCCGCCCTGCGCGACGCCCTCGTGCCTGCGGTGTGGGCCGAGCTGACGATCGACAACCGCGGCGGCGCGCGCCCGCGGCGCGGCTTCTTCGGCTTCGCGGGCAAGGATCCCTACACCTTCATGCGCACCTGGACGGGTGAGGGCTTCGTCGCGGCGGGGCAGGGCGGACAGGTCGCGATCTTCGCGGCGGCCGAGCCCGGCGTGTCGCCCGCGCAGGGCTTCACCCCGGCCAAGCTGCTCGCGCCGGAGCACCCGGCCAACGCCCGCTTCGGGCTCGGCGCGGTCGGCGGCATCGTGATCACGGCCGCGCCCGACGAGCGGCGCACGGTGCGCTTCGCGTTGGCGTTTTACCGCGGCGGTGTGGTCACGACCGGGCTCGCCACGCGATACCTCTACACGCGCTGGTTCGCCGACCTCGACGCGGTGGGCCGCCACGCGCTCGCGATGGCGGAGCGCGTCATCGCCGCTTCGGCCGCGCCCGCCGCGCTGGCGGGCTTCGAAAAACTCGCGCCCGACCGCGCCTTCCAACTGGCCCACGCGATTCGCAGCTACTACGGCAGCAGCGAGCTGCTGGAGACGCTCGAGGGCGAGCCCTTCTGGGTCGTGAACGAGGGCGAATACCGCATGATGAACACCTTCGACCTCACGGTGGATCATCTCTTCTTCGAACTGCGGATGAACCCCTGGGCCGCGCGCAACCAGCTCGACTGGTTCATGCGCCGCTACCGCTACACCGACGAGGTCGTGTGCCCGAAGACGAAGGCGCGTTTCCCCGGCGGCGTGAGCTTCACCCACGACATGGGCATCGCCAACAGCTTCAGCCCGCCGGAGCACTCCGCCTACGAGCTGACGGGCCTGCACGGTTGCTTCTCGCACATGACGCACGAGCAGCTGGTCAACTTTGTCCTCTGCGCGAGCGCCTATCTGCACGAGGTCGGCGACGCGGCCTGGGCGCAGCAGGTCGCGGCCACGCTCGCCGAGTGTCAGGCGAGTTTGCTCGCCCGCGACGATCCCGAGCCCGCGCGGCGCAACGGCATCATGGGCTTCGACAGCTCGCGCTGCGACGGCGGCAGCGAGATCACCACCTACGACAGCCTCGACGCCTCGCTCGGCCAGGCGCGCAACAACCTCTACCTCGCGGTCAAGACCTGGGCCGCCTACCTCGCGCTCGAGGCTTTTTGGAAACTTCGCTCCGAGCCCGGCCTCGCCGACGAGGCCTCCGCCCAGGCGGTGCGCGCCGCCACCGCCATCCTCGGCGTCGGCGCCGCCGGCCCGGCCCTCCCGGCCGTGCTCTTCGAGGGCGTGGACAGCGCGATCATCCCGGCCGTGGAAGGCCTCGTCTTCCCGTGGCGCTTCGGCCGACGCGACGTGTTTGCCGGCGACTCGGTGCATGCCCGGCTCGTGGCGCGACTGCGCGCCCACCTCGTGCACGTGCTCGACCCGAAGAACGGCCTCTGCCGCTTCGCCGACGGCGGCTGGAAACTCAGCTCCACCAGCAACAACTCCTGGCTCTCGAAGATCTACCTCTGCCAGGCCGTGGCCGAGCAGATCCTCGAGGTGCGTGACGCCGCCGAGGACGCCCGCGCCGACGCCGCGCACGTGGCCTGGCTCGTGCACCCGAAGAACGCCTACTTCGCGTGGAGCGACCAGATGCTCTCCGGCATCGCCTGCGGCTCGAAGTATTACCCGCGCGGCGTCACCGCCATCCTCTGGCTGGGCTGACACGCCTCGTGCCGCTCCCTTCCATGTCCTCCCCGGAAATCCCCTCGCGCCTCGCGCGCTTCGAATCCCTCGCTTACGGCCTCTTCCTGCACTGGGGCCTCTACTCCTGCGCCGAGCGCGGCGAGTGGTATTGGCAGCACCGCAAGCCCGCGCGCGCCGACTACCTCGCGCTCTTCGATCGCTTCGACGCGCGCGACTTCGACGCCCGCGCCATCGTGCGCCGCGCCAAGGCGGCCGGCATGCGCTACGTGTGCCTCACCACCCGCCACCACGAGGGCTTCTCGCTCTTCGATACCCGCGGCCTCAACGCCTTCGACGCACCGCACAGCCCGGCCGGCCGCGACCTCGTGGCCGAATTTTCCGCGGCCTGCGAGGCCGAGGGCATGGGAAAGTTTTTCTACCACACCACCATCGACTGGTGGCACGAGGCCTTCGACGCGCCTGGCCGTTGGCAGGAGTATCTCGACTACCTCAACGCCTCCGTCGAGATCCTCGCAACGTGCTACGGCCGCGTGGACGGCTTTTGGTTTGATGGCAACTGGTGGCGCAAGGATCGCGATTGGCGGGAGGACGCGCTCTACGAAGTCGTCCGTCGTCACCAGCCCGAGGCCATCATCGTGAACAACTCCAGCACGGGCGCGCTCGGCCGCGTGGCGCACCCGATGGTGGACATCGCCACCTTCGAGCAAGGCGCGCCCAAGGCCGTCGCCGCCGCGGGCGGGCGCTACCTGGCGCGCGAACGCTGCGAGACCTTCAATTCCCACTGGGGCGTGTCGTCGCGCGACTTTTCGATGAAGAGCCCGGCCGAGATCATTCGCATCCTCGCCGAGTGCCGGCGCTACGGAGCGAATCTCCTGCTCAACATCGGCCCGAAGCCCGGAGGCGCGCTGCCCGCCTACGAGGCGGCCTCGCTCGACGTCGTGGGAGAGTGGATACGCATCTGCGGCGGCTCGATCTACGAGGGCCGCCCCGCGCCCGTGCTCTGCCGCGGGGAGGATTTCGTGCTGCGCGATCGCGGCGACGGGGCGCTGCACTACTTCGCGCACCACCTCGAGATCACCGACAACGTGCACCTGCACCACGGCGAGCCGGGCCGCGGCCTGCGCACGATCCAGGGCGAGCTGCCGACGATCGGCCGCGTCGCTTGGGTGGACAACGGCGAGGAGCTGGCCTTCTCGCAGGATGTGGCGCGGGGCATCTTGACCTTCGACGCGACGGCGCACCCCTATGGCGAGCAGCGCGTGGTGCGCGTGGCACGCCTGGAGCCGGTTCGCTGCTAATCGGTCGGTTGATTGAGCCAATTAAAGCGAAGAGTCGCCAAAGTCCGCGGAGACCGAAGAGAGTCACGAACGCCGGCCTCGGGGCAGCTTGTCAAAAGTCAAGGTATGAATTCTTTGGCTCGGCTTCGCGGCTGGGTTGGTGACCGCGCGCAGCGTCGCCCGGGGCTTGTCCCCGGGCGAGCGCGCGGGCACCGCGAGCGCCCGGCACTCTGCCGGGCGCAGCGGGGTCCCCGCCGGTCCACCTCAGCCGGGCGCCGACTCGTGGACCGGGAGCGCAGCGGACGGACCATGTGACGGCGACGGCGCGGGCAGCGGAGCGTCGCTTCTACGCGGCATTCTTGCCGCGTGGCCGGCCCGGCGGGGTTACACTCGAGCGGACGGAGTCCCGCGAATGCGGGACGGAGGAGCACGCAGAGGGCGTGACAGCGGCTTGCCGCTGGCGCGACCTCTGCCGCTTGGTTCCGTTGTTTTCGGGAGCGCGAGCGAACGCAGGAACCACGAGCCTCGTGAGCGTCAGGCCTTGGGCTTCTTGCGCGCTAGGAACATCGCGCCGGCCGCGAGTATTATCAACCCGACGATCCACCAAACGGGATTTGTTTTTGCGGCGGGCGCTGGCTCCGTCGCCGGCGTGGGCATCGGCGCCGCCACGGACAATTTGACCGGCTCAGGCTTGGGTTCAGACGGCAGCGGCGCGGGTGCTTCCGGTGGGCTCGGATCTTCCGGGGGCTTTGATGCTGCACTCGGCGGACGCACTAAATTATATTCTCCCGCTTCTATATGCGCGGCATTCTCAGCCCAAAAGGCGCGGATATCTCTAAGATATAAATCGGGACGATAATCTTTGTGGCGTGACTTAATGTCCTTGGCCCAAGTAACTACTTCGGGCGAAAAGAAACCCGAGTATTCTAGAATTCGCAAAAAAGTGAATGCATTTCCAAATGGGACTTCGTATGCGCCCCAAGTTTCAGCAGGGATTGAAACTATTGAACCTTCTTGATTTAAATCAGGGCCCATCACGCTCAGGAGAGCGGGGTGATTAATCCTGCTAATACCATGGACAAAAAGTTGCGCCTTAAACGTATTGCTCGATTGTTCGCGAAAGGAGGTGTATATGGATTGAATAGTTTCCTTGTCACCCAAGTTGGCAAGTAGCCGCCAAGCATCACCAGGAGAAAGCCCTTTATCCCCCCAAGTATAGGGAACGCTTAAGTTCTTCAAAAATGCGATTGCCTCAACTTTCGATGCAAGGTGCTCATCCAACCTGCGTGCCGTAGCAGTGCCGCCTCCGGTCGCGAGGTATAATTCATTAAGATCCTCATTTGATGGCACGGCGCCAAATAAAGAATACGAGCTGAGGAAGAGGACAGCGGGAAAGATGAGCGATTTCACAGCAAAGGTTTAAGCTTACGGCGTGATTGATCTTTGCTCGCTTCTAAAATTCAGCTCCTCCCGGAACAACTTCTGAGCGAGCGGCTATCGGATTGAGGTGCTAAAAGAAAATCAATAAACAACGCCCCGGCCCCTTTGGCGCGCCCTAAGAATCTCGACCATGGCCACGGGTTCGCCATCTATGTCTTGAGGCTGGATCAAGTTGTTCTTCCTAGCCGCTGGCCTCACCTGTGTGAGCTGATCCGGCGTTACCCCAAAAATCACTCCCGCCGGGACCATTTCCCTGTAAAAGGTTTCAGGCGAGGCCACGCCACTCGCCGCAGCGAACATGAATAGAACGCAGGCGATAATAACGATTTTTGCCATTTTAGCGTGCCTTAGTCCAGAATCCTTGCGAGTCGCATTTCAATACTGGATCGTTATCCAAATGAACGGTCGCGCCGCCCGCATCATCCCATTCAATCCGGGCTGTTTGTGCTGTGAAGCTCTCTCCCTGATACGTCTGCGCACTGAACAACACTGAGGAGCCGAATTGGTAATACTCAAACCGATAGCGAGGATTGTCGTCCGGAAAAATAGATAACGGCACGGCCCAAAATGGAGCCGATGATGGGAGTTTCCTGACTATGATTTTGGACTTTTTATGCATTTGTGTCCACTCGCTACTTTCCATTTTTGAGCCACTTCGCCATTAAAGCCAAATAGCCGTGTAGCCAGCACTCAGCACGGCAATAGCGGTGACCACCATTCGAAGTTTCCTTGATTTCATCGAAAATAAATCTTCTGACGATTTGATTTGCGAAGAATTCCTTCACTGGCCTTTTCGCTCGTATCCCATCGTAAATCCACATCAACCCGACGATTCACCAAACGGGATTTGTTTTCGCGGCAGGCTCTGGTGCTGCCGCCGGCGTTGGCACCGATGCCGCCACGGATGATTTGACCGGCTCCGGCGTGGGTTCAGGCGGCGGCGCAACGGGTGCGGGTGCTGCGGGTGGGTTTAGATCTTCCGGGGGCTTTGATACTGCACTTGGCGGACGCACTAAAATATATTCGCCCGCTTCTATATGCGCGGCGTTCTCCGCCCAAAAGGCGCGAATGTCGGCAATGTAGCGCTCAGGATGATCCCATCCATATTTTTGCTCGAGACCATGTCCCCATGACTCGACCGCCGGCGAAAAGAATCGGGAGCGCAGAATTATATTCAAAATCACTGCCGCGTTCGCATATGGAACTGTCCAACCATCCACTTCACCACTCAACCGAATCTCGACTGAATCTCGACCCAAGTCACCAGCGATAATAGGTATAAACGCTGGATGAAGTATACCGCCCATCGAACGCTGAAAAACACGGCCTTTTGCCGTGTCATCCGGGGCGAGAGTGTAGCGCCTGTATACTCCGGCAAGCTCCTCCCTATCTCCAAGGTTTAATAGTAAGAGGTGGGCATGGCCCGGAAGTATTACGGTATTATTATTGTCATGCGTGCCGCCAAGGCGTATCTCCCTCAGGAAGACAACGGCCTCTTCCCTAGAGGACAATCCTTGCATTAAAGCGTGGATGGCTTGGGCTGAGCCATTTCTATTTTCCTTAAGTAGTTTAATGTCTGATTCATTAAGCGCAGCGGCTGAACTCAATGAGGCGCTGATAAAGGAAATGCCTATAAATAAGTTGGTCCTCATTTGCAGTGAAGCCTAGGGGTTTGATTCGGGGTTCATGCGCTGTTCGGCTCTAGCATTTGTCTTCATCCAGAAAATTTTTCTAAGGGAACGACTCCATTGATCCAATTGCTGCACGTCGCCTCGATAGACACCTGCCCTAATCAGGCTCCAAATGCGCTTTCCGCCATCACTAGGAAAATCGGGGTTAATGAACCGGAAATTATCATGACCGGTCGTGGAGTTCGGCTCGTCATCTTGTAGCGGCGGAGTAACGCACCAGGGTGCCGGTCGCCAGGCAAAACAGGCCGACGAGCTTGGCGGTGGGGAAGCCGCAGCCGGGCTGCTGGCAACCGGCGTAAGGCAAAGCCGATGGGGCCAGGCCGCGTTTTGTTGCAGGATTAGGTGGTTTCGGTGAAGCCCGGTTGTGCCCTGTTAAGAGGTTTGGCAGAAGCGCCAGTCGAGTGCGACCGCGACGCTCGCGCCGCCGTCACCGTGGAGCGTCACGCGCGGCTCATGTTCGTGAAAATCGATTTGCGCCACGCCGCCGAAATCGGGCGGAACGGCGGCCGCGAACTGCACGTGACGCAAGGTGGTCGGCGCGTCGGCCGAGAAACGGCGCGTCGTCGCGATGCCTTCGCGGGCCGGCAACTCGCTGGCGCGGCTCGCGCCGAGGCCGTCGCAGAAGTGGGAGCACACGTCCTCCACCCCGATGCGGCGGGTGTGCCGGCCGCGCCACGGGGCGCCGTCGCGACCGCCGTCGGACATCCAGAGGAGCGTGGAGGGGAAATCGGCCGCATCGCGCAGCGACACCCAGACGAAACCCGTGGAGTAGGTGAGCGCGGTCCAGCTCGGGCCGCTCGAGGCGGCGGCGCTCAGCATCACGATGTCCTCGTGGCCGGGCCTCGCCGGGTAGCGCAGCAGCGAGGTGGTGCCGCCGCGGGCGAGCGGCACGGCGTCGAGCGAGGCGAAGCGCGCGCCGCGGGCGAGGGCGTTGCGCTCGGTGCCGTCACCGCGCGGGTAGGTGTAGACGCCGGCGAAACGCAGGGGGCTCGTGCGCAGCTCGGCCTGCACGCCCTCGGGGATGTGCAGGATAGGGTGGTGGCCGTAGTTGAAATCTCCCGACACGCCGGAGATGCGGTGTTCCTGGTAGAGCGCGGCGTGGCCCGGGCGCAGGAGCAGTCGTTTCTCCAGGCGGCCGCCCGCGAGCGGGCCGGAGAAGGAGAAGTCGAGCGCGAGGTGGAGGGACCCGGGCGAGGTGTCGATCAGTCGCCAAGGCTGGTTGGCCGGCTCGCCGTGGATGTGCGGGTGGCCTGCGGCTGCGTCGGCGCCAAACGGGAAACAGAAAAAATCGCCGCGTAGCACCTGCAGGATCGGAGGCGCGGCGGGCTCGTCGGCCGGCTGCCAGGGCGCGAGCGAGTAGGGGGAAAAGACGTCGCTCGGGAAACGAAACTCCACCGGTGCCACGTGCCCGCCGCGTGCGGTGACGCGCAGGGAGACGCAATCGTTGGCGAGCGGCCAGGATGGCTCGCCGTGGTGCAGGGTGGGGTGGGGGGAGGGCGGCATGGTGCGCGGGGTTGGAGGCTTTGAAACTATGGTCGGATTTATTACGGGCCTCGCTTACGTGGTTCGGGTTGGGCAATCCCGCGAGCGGGATCTCTAGCCGTTATGCGCGTCGCGTCGCGCCGTCATCGCCCCTGGAGACAGGGGCGGCTACAACAATCCATGAAGTGCGCTAGCCCTGCGGCCGGTGTAGCACGAGCCGGCGCTCGCCGGGGGTGTCGCCGGAGAGCGAGAAGCTGGTGGCGGCGGGCATGTCGTCGCGGATGCGGTAGCGCAGCGTGTAGTCGCCGAGGAAGCCGCGGAAGCGCACGCGGCCCTCGGCGTCGCTGCGCAGCGTCTCGCGCGTCATCCATTCGTCGCGGATGAGGCGGCGCACGCGGTCATAGACGGCGCTGGGCGTGTGGCTCGAGGTCGGCAGGCCGCCCGAGTTGTGGTCCGGGTCGCGGAAGCCGAAACTTTTCACGATCTCGCCCCAGAAGTAGAAGGAATCGACGGCGGGGTGGGCGAAGGCGACGGTCATCACGTTGGCGACGTATTCAGCCTTCATCCGGTCGATGAGCGCGGGGTCGAGCTTGGCGGCGTGGAGGTGGCGGTCCTCGGCCCAAAACTCAGTGTAGTGGAGGCGCGCGCCGCTCTCGGCGAACTCGTCGAGGATGCGCTGTTGCTCGACGGGCGTCATCCAGGTGCCGGTGTGGGCCTGCATGCCGAGGCCGTCCGGCATGGCGCCGAGCTCATGGAGGCGTTTGAAGAGCGCGACGAAGCGGTCGCGCTGGCCCTTGGCCGTGACGGGCGTGCCGTCGGCGGTGCGGATCACGCGATCATCGGGGTCGAGCTCCATGCCGTAGTCGTTGACGATAAATTTGGCCGCGGGGTCCTCTTCTCGGGCCCAGCGGAGCACGGGCACGATGTATTCGCAGATGTCGTCGAGCGCTTCGAGGTGCGGCCAGTGGCGGCGCGGCAGGTTTTTCGGCGCGGCCTCCCACATGGGCTCGTTGACCACGTCCCAGAGCCGCACCTTGCCCTTGAAGCGCGCGACGAGGTTGCGCACGCGCACCTCGATGAATTTCCACTGCGTCTCGATCGGGTAGCGGGAGAGCCACTCGGGGTAGGCCTTGGGCAGGGACCAGAAGATCGGGTGGCCCTTGGGCGTGAGGCCGTGGGCGAGGGCCCAGTCCACCTGCGCCTGGAGGCCGTCGAGTTTATCCTCGCCTTGAAACTCCATGTGCTTGGGCCCGTCGTTGCGCGGGGCCTCGGTCCAGTAGGAGAGGCAGTTGGCGGAGTTGAGGCAGTCGGTGAAGCGGCGGGTAAAATGGCGCACGCGGTCGGAGCCCGCTAGGCCGTGGCGGAATAGCGTGTCGAGGTGCCAGAGCTGCTCGCCCCAGTGGAAGGCGGAGCGCGTCTGCTCCACCTCGACCGGGAGCCCCGCGAGCGGCGTGCCGGCGGCGTCCACCAGGCGCAGGTCGGTGTCCTGGCAGCGGATGCGGCGAATGCGCGCGCGGGCGGCGTCGAGATCCGCGCCATAGGCGTCGGGCGTGTAGGGGCGACCGACGCCGTCCATTTGTTTCCATTCTTCGCCGAGAGGAGCGTTCATTTGACGGATTTATCGTTCAAGTATGGCCGAGCCTCAATCACAATGGAAAACGCGTGTTCGATACGATAACCTAGGCAAAAATCGTTAAAGCTAGACAGCAGGACTGACAGACGATTTCAGGAGCTGACCCTTACCCCTTGTCCGTGTCCGCCCTGTTTCCACGCTACCTCTTCATGTCCCAGCGGGATCCGGCTGGTCTCCGCGAGTCTGAGACCGGAGCCTCAGGCTTGGCCCGCGCCGGGGAGATAAGCGCGTAGTCCCCGTTCCCTCCGCAGCCACCATGGCCTTAACACGCGCCCCGCTTCGCCTTATTCTGCCGGTCGTCCTCGCGCTGGGTCTTGCGCTTGGGTTTGCGTTGTTCCGTCGGGGTCCGGCAGGCCCCGAGGCCGCGAACGGGGTGCTGGCGACGTCTCGGTCCACGCCGTCGGAGCGCATGGAGTTCGCGCTGTCGGAGGGCGGAAAGCCTGTTCTCTTGGCGGCGCGGCGCTTCGCTGGCGGGGACGAGTTGCCGCCCGCGTTTTTGGAAGCGCTCGAGGAGCGCCGCGAGGCCATGGCCCGGATGGTGCGTGAGGATCCTGCGGCCGCTCTCGCGGCGGCGCTGACCCCGCACGAGTTCGCCTCCCTTCCGCCGGAGCTGCAGGAGCTCGTGGAGCGGCCGCTCGCGGCCGTCGGCTTTTACGGTGTCCTCGCCATTTGTTCGCACGACCCCGTCACCGGGCACTCCGCGGCCTGCCGAATCGAGCGGCACGTGTTTATCGACGGTCGCGACATCCCGGTCTCGATCTACGGGGCAAGGATCGGCCGTCTGACGGAGGAGGATGCGTCGCTTTATGGCGTGGAGATTGGCGGCGTGCTCGCGCTCCACGCCGACGACGCGGTTGTTTTCCCCGCCGAGCGTATGAGCGACGATCCCGCCCACGCGGGTCATTTTGCCGTCATCTATCGCGGCCACACTTCATTCTTCGCGGATCGCACCGCCGTCGACACTCACCTCTCCGGCCTCAACACCCCATGAGACGCCCCTCCTTCCACCTCTTCCTTTGCTTTTTCGTCGCCCTGCTCTTTGCCGCGTCGGCGCGTGCCCAGCTCACGTTCGATCCCGCCAATCCCCCCGCGTCCGCCTCGCCGCCCACCGAGCAATACCACCACTACACCGGCGCTTTTTCCCACCAAAAAGGCCCGAAGACCGTCCTTGTCATCCTCGTCCAGCCCTCCGACGGCACCACCTGGACGAATCCGCCCTCTTTCGCCAGTTTGGACAGCCAGCTAAACTCGTCCTCCCAGAACTACTACAACGCGACCTATCGGCAGACTTGGTTTGGTCCCAAACGCCAGGGCGGTCTGGACATCGAGCGTCTCGTCGTGACCCCGGTGCTGATCCTTCCCAAGACGGCGGCTCAATACCAAGCCAGCTTTGGCACCCTGCAATCCGACAGTCTGGCCGCCGTTCGTGCCCAAGGCGGGGCATGGAATGGCGGCAATCGCGACCCGAACTACTTCGACCGCTGGGTCGTCATGTCCAACACCAAGATGATCAGCTCCACCGGTCTCGCCTATGTCGGCGGGCGCTTTTCCTGGGTCGGGACCAGGCTTGATGGTGGCGTGACCGAGCACGAGTGGGGGCACAACTGGGGCGTCTACCATGCGAACGATTGGAGCGTGCCGGCCGGCGCCCACCCGCGCTCCTCCGCCGGCTCCAACGGCGAATACCAGGACGGTTGGGACGTCATGGGCGGCGGCTCGGTCCTCTTTAACCCCCAGTTCCGCGAGAACCTCGGCTTCCTGGAGCGCTCGCGCGGCGAGGCCCTCGACATCACCGCGAGCGGCACGTATCGGCTTTACGACTACGTGCATCCCCACCGTCGCCAGGATTTGGGCCTGGTCCGCGCCCTGGTGATCCCGATGTCGAGCTTCACCGACCCGAAGCGACTCATCCTTGGTTTTGGGCACCATGGCGGCGTCGACGGAGGGCTCGGCCGCAGCGATTGGAATCGCAACGCGGTCACGGTGCATTCCAAGCTTTCCGACGGCTCCAATCGCATCGACACCACGCCGGGCTCGCGCCAGGTGGGCGACGCCAACGACAGCTCGATCAAGATCGGCCGCACCTACTCGGAAGGAGCGAATGTCAACGGCACTCAGATGTATGGCGGCTTCCACGTGACTCCCGTGGCTCGTGGCCGCACGGCGTTCAACGGCGTGGACCACGAATGGATCGATGTGGTGGTCAACTACCAGGATTCCATCTCCGGCAACCAGCCCCCCACGGCTTCCTTCTCCCAGAGCGTCTTCACGGGAGCATCGCCCGGCTCACCTTTCACGATTTCCGTCACGGCCTCCGACCCCAATGGCGACGCGCTCGCCTACGACTGGGACTTTGGCGATGACACTTACAACCTGGTCAACTCCGCCACCCAGGCCAAGACATGGTCCAGCCCGGGGCTCTACCTCGTTCGCTGCACGGTCAGCGACATGAAGGGCGGGACGGTGACCACCGAGGCTTGGGTTTCCGTCGGCAGCCTCGAATACGCCCCGTCCGTTGTCACGCCCACCACCTCCGGGCTCCACTACCGTGCCTACGTCGGCACCTGGTCCGCGCTGCCCGATTTCCATCTCCTCAACCCGGTGGCCTCCGGCACGGTGAGCGGATTCAGCCTCGCTGTTCGCCCCGCGAACAACCAATTCGCGCTCCTGTTCACCGGCTACATCGAGGTCCCCGCGCAGGACGTTTATCAGTTCACCGTCACCTGCGATGACGGAGCCCGGCTTTTCATCGGCAACCAGCTCGTCGTCGACAACGACGGTGTCAAAGGCGTGCCCATCTCTCGATTCGGCAATATCGCCCTCAAGGCGGGCAAGCATCCGGTTCGTCTCGAGTTTTTCAACCGGGACAACGCGGCGACTCTCCAAGTGCAGTGGGCGCGCCTGGGGCAGACCGCGCAGACCATCCCGGCGCTCTCGCTCGTGCAGCCCACCTGGGCGGGCAACGCCGCCCCCGCCGTGGCCATCACCGAACCCTCCGCAGGCGAGAGCTTCGTGGTAAACTCCGACATCACCATCGGTGCCGACGCCTCCGATGACGGTTCCATCGCGCGCGTCGTTTTCTTCGTCAACGGGGCCTTCCTCGACCAGACCACCACGCCTCCCTATGGCACCGTCTGGCCGAAGGCGCCCGTCGGCACCCACACCCTCACCGCGATCGCCTACGACAATACCGGTCGCTGGACCCGCTCCGCTCCCTTGGTGGTCGAGGTCGTCAGCCCGCCCCCCACCAACGGCATCGGCATCAACTTCGGCGCGAGCAACGCCACCAACACCCTCTATTTCAACGAACGGGCCGGCGCGGTCTACGACTACGCCAACTGGAACAACATCTCCTCTGGCTCAGGCTCGGATCTTGTCCTTGCCGACCACAACGGTTCTCCCACCTCGGCCCGCTTGAGCTTCGCCTCGGACGGCACCCGTTCCGGCCCGTTTAGCAACAACGCCGACATCTCGACCGCCCCCGGCAAGCTGATGCGCAGCGGCGTGACCAGAGACTTTGACATCGAGCCCGCGCTCAATCCCAACCCCGCCGCGACCGTCTCGAACATCCCCTACGCCTCCTACGATGTCTATGTCTACGTGGATCCGCCGGAGGCCAGCGGCAACGACGCCGAGGCCAGTCGCATCCTTCTCACGCCCTCCGAGGGCGACGCGCCCTCGCCCCGCTTCGTTCGCAATTCCATCACCGCGAACGATGGCGTCGGCGACTACCCCACCTACGATACCTTCACCGGGTTTCGCGAGGCCACCGCCACCTCCCTCCATGACTCGCCAGAAAAGCTCTTCGGCAACTACGTCGTTTTCCGCGGGCTCACCAGCTCCTCGTTCACCGTGGAGTCCACTCGGCGAAACGGCAGCAGTCTCGCCGACGGAACCAACGGTCGGCACGCTCGCTTCCTGAACGCCATTCAAGTTATCGAGGCCGTTCCCACCGCGCCCGGCTTGATCATAAGGCAGACCGGCGGGGGCACCATGGTCTCCGAGCAGGGCACCGCCGACTCGATCACCGTTGCTCTGGCCTTCCCGCCGACCGCGACCGTCACCGTCTCCGTCCAGCCCGACGCCCAGCTCACCGTCGATAAGAGCTCCCTGACTTTCACCCCCGCCAACTGGAACGTCGCGCAGTCCGTCACCATCCGCGCCGTGGACGATACTGTGCCCGAGGGGCCCCACGCCGGCATCCTCCTGCTCGCCGCGAGCGGGGGCAACTACACGGGCCTGGAGACTCGTTCCATCACCGTGGCGATCGAGGACAACGATCAGGCCGGCGTCTCCGTGACGGCCGTGGGGACGCTCCGCGAAGGCAATGCCGCCACGGCCGCCTGGGTTTTTACCCGCCGCGACGCCACCAGCTTCGCCTCGCCGCTGCTCGTCTCCTTCCAGATGTCCGGCACCGCTTCCACCAACGGCGACTACACCCTGAGCGGCGCCTCCGTCTCTTACAACAGCGCCACCGGTGCCGGCACCGTCACCATCCCCGCCGGGCAATCCCAGGTCACCTTGACGGCCGCCGCGGTCAACAACAGCACGGCCGAATTTGCCGAGACCGCCATCCTCACGGTGCTGCCGGGTTCGGGCTACACGCCCGTCGCACCCGTTTCCGCCTCCATCACGATTTTCGACGACGATGCCATCGATTACCTCGCCGAATGCTTCAACAACAGCACCTACGGCAGTCGCCCTTGGGATCTCAACAACCGCTCCATCACCTTCACCCCTTCCGGTTCCACCTACACGGTGTCCACCGAAAGCATCACCGCCTTCCCCTCCGGCACCTCGAACTTCACCAACTTCGACAAGGGCGTGATGACCAGCGGCACGTCCTCGTCGGGATTCTGGTCCCACACCCTGGCTGCCAATTTCCCATTCTTCGGGATCTCCCGCTCGCAGATTTTCGTGAGCACCGAGGGATCGATCACCTTTGGCTCGGGCAGCTCCCTGACCGGCACCGTCTCCAATCTCTTCGGCAACACCATCCCGAAGATCGGGGCCTTCTGGACAAACCTCAATCCTGGCGCCAACGGCAACGTGGCCCACCGGCGCATCCTGGACGGCACCGATTCCCGCACCGTCATCTACTACAACGCCGTGCGCATCGCCGACGGCACCACCAACAACGCGTCCTTCCAGATCGAGCTTTTCGATGACGGTCGCATCCGCCTCTCCTATCTCTCCGTCCCCAACACCGCGCTGACCGTCGTCGTTGGTCTCGCGACCGGCGATAGCGCGATCATGCCGTCTTCGCCCTTCACGCCGACGTCCAGCCCCCGCCCCTTCTATCAAAGCGACTTCAGCCTCTATCCGGCGCCCGCGCCCGCCAACCACCCGCCCTCCTTTGCCAGTCTGCCCGTCCGCATCACCCCGCTCGGCCAGCCCTACTCCTACACCGCGGTGGGGGCCGATATCGACAGCGCCCAGACCCTCGGCTTCACCACGCCCGTAAAGCCGGCCTGGCTCAGCCTCACCAACCACGGCAACCGCTCCGCCACCCTTTCGGGCACGCCTCCCTCGAGCGGGACTTTCCCCGTCACCCTTCAGCTCTCCGACGGCGTGAGCTCCGTCCAGCAAGCCTTCGACTTGATCGTCGTGCCGAGCTCGGGGAACACCGCTCCTGTTTTCACCAGTTCCCCCGGCGCCTCCCCGTTCGGCAATGTCGGCAACCTCTTCACCTACGCCATCACCACCAGCGACGCCGACGGTCACGCCGTCTCGCTGGCCGCCGTCGAGCGTCCCGGCTGGCTGAACTTCACCTCCACCGGCGCAGGCACCGCCACTCTCTCGGGCATCATTCCCGACAACGACATCACGACCTACCCGGTCGCCCTCATCGCCTCCGACGGCCTCGCCAGCACGGCCCAAGCCTTCACCATCTCCGTCAATCGCGCTCCACGCGTCACGCTGGTGACGCCTGCCTCCGGTGCCGTCGCGTTGCCCGACCGTTCCCAAGGGCTCCGGCTCCTCGCCACCGTCACGGACGACGGCCAGCCCTCCGTTCCGGGCGCGGTGACGCTGGGTTGGACGCAGATCGAGGGCCCCGCCACCGCCGTCTTCTCCGCGCCTGCCTCCTCCGACACCCAGGTTTCTTTTCCCGCCTCCGGAGTCTACCGCCTCCGCCTCACCGCCGACGACGGCGCGCTGAGCACCCCGGCGGACATTGTGGTCTACGTCGAGGTCTCTCCCGACGCCGCGCTCGCCAACGGACTCCGAGGCCATTGGCGCTTCAACGAAAGCTCCGGCGCCACCCAGGCGCTCGACAGCTCGGCCAACGGCGCCCACCTCGCCTTGATCGGAGCGCCCGTCTTCGGCATGGGCGTGGAGGGCAACGCGCTGACCGGCAATGCCGTCGCCAACCAATACGCCGAGCTCACCTCCGCCCCCTACGCCGCGCAAACCACCTTTTCCGCGTGGGTCCGCGCCGATATCAGTCCCAGTGACACCACCGGCATCCGCACCGTTTTCAGCCATGCCGATTCGAGCAACAACGCGCGCACCCGCCTCGGCCTCAAGCCCTCCTCGAGCCAGCTCCTCTTCCGCAGCCCCCATCAGACCCAGGGCGTCTGGGAGACCAGCACGTATCGCCTCCCGGCCAACGAATGGGTTCACCTCGTTCTCACTTACGACAACAGCAGCACCGCCAACCATCCCGTCCTCTACGTGAACGGCTCGCCGGTGGCGCTCACCCGCACCACCGTGCCCTCCGGCTCTCTCTCCGCTTCCGACCGTCTTCGCATCGGCGGCCTGAGCGGTGCAAACGACGCCTGGCGCGGTCGCATCGATGACGTTCGCCTTTACAACCGCATCCTTTCACCGGCCGAGCTCAGGCTCGTCTCGCTCACGAGTCCGCCCAATCAAGCCCCGCTGGTCAGCGCCGCGCTCCGCGACCCGATCGAGGCGTTCGCCAACACAGGTGTGCTTGTGGCCACCGCCGAGGACGACGGTCTCCCGGTCGTCCCCGGCGAGCTGAGCACCCATTGGACGCAGGTTTCCGGCCCGGGTATCGCCACCTTTGCCGATCCCGGCGCCCTCCAGACCGCCGTCGCGTTCAACGCCTCCGGCACCTACGTCCTCCGCTTCACCGCCGACGACGGCGCCGCCAGCTCCTCTGCCGATCTCAGCGTCACCGTCACTCTCGCCGACCCGGTCGCCACCCAGATCGAAATCACTCCGGCCGAGGTCACCCTGCGCCCCGCCACCAGCCAGGCCTTCGCCGCCGTCCTCTTCGACCAATACGCCCGCCCGATTTCCCCGCAGCCCACCTTCGCCTGGAGTGTTTCCGGCGGCGGCACCGTGAATACCTCCGGCCTCTTCGTTGCGAGCTCGACCGAAGGCGGCCCGCACACGCTCACGGCAAGCGCCGCCGGCGTGAACTCCAGCGCCCAAGTCACCATTTTCAACCACCCCCCGACCATGGGGCTTGTGCCGAATCAAGTCCTGGCCGTGGGCCGCACCCTTCCGCCCATCGATGTCATCGTGGATGACGTCGAGACGCCCGCCGCCAGCCTCACCCTTACCGCGACCAGCTCCAACCAAACCCTCCTCCCCGCCGCCAATCTTGCCCTCGGCGGCTCCGGGGCCGACCGCGTCCTCACCCTTGCGCCCGCCCCCGGGCAAACGGGCGTTTCGACCGTCACGCTGCAACTGAGCGACGGCCACAAGACCGCCACGCAGACCTTTACTCTCACGGTGCAGCCGCGCACCGCGACGACGATCGAAGTCAGTCCCGCCAACTTCAGCCTGCCCCCCGCCGCGTCGGGCTCCTTCGCGGCTGTTGTCCGCGACCAGGTCGGCGACCCCGTCTCGCCCCAGCCAGGCATCAATTGGAGCGTCTCCGGTGGCGGCACGATCAACTCCGCCGGCCTCTTCACCGCCGATGCCGCCCATGGTGGACCCCACACCGTCACCGCCAGCGCCAGCGGCCTTTCCGGCACCGCCTCCGTCACCATCCGCCCCGCCGGCGCCTTCACCTGGACCGGTGCCGTGAGCTCCGATTGGCACAACCCCGCCAACTGGTCCTCCTTCGTGCCCGGCCCCAGCGATCTCGCCGTCTTCGCGGCCGCCTCGCCGGCTCACCAGCCCCACATCACCGGCACCGCCCGCGTGCGCGGCCTGCGTTTCCTCTCCACCAGCGGGCCCGTCGAGATTGGCGGCGGCACGCTCGAGCTCGGTGGCGCCGGCCTCCTCAACGGCGGCCAGATCCGTGGCACCACCGTCCTTGGCAGCACGACGGTCACTGGCTGCGATCCCCTCATCACGAGCCAGCTCGCCGAGCTGCTCGCCCTCAACCAGCCAGTTTCGATCAGCGGCACGAACATCCCCGCCGGCTCGACCGTCATCGCCGCTTCAGGCACCTCGCTCACCCTCAGCGAAGCCGCCACGGGCGGAGCCACCAACGCCTACAACCTCAACGCCGCCACCTCCTCGCCGATCACGATCTCCTCCCATCTCGTGCTCGTCGCCGCTCAGGCCTGGCAACTCTCGCACAACGGCAGCGTCGGCTCCGTGCTCACCGTCTCCGGCGATCTCTCCGGCTCCGGCGAACTCCGCATCGGCTCCACCAACAACTCCAACGGCACCACCCTGCCTTGGCTCCGCCTCACCGGATCCAACTCCGCCTACACCGGCACGATTTCGTTCTCCAATCCCGTCACGCAGGGCTCCGCCGGCCTCATCCTCGGCTCCGCCGCTTCGATGAGCGGCGGCCTCATTCACCTCGAGTCCCCCGCTAACCAAAACCATAACCTTTGGCTCACCGGCGGCCCCGGCTCCGGCACCTACACCTTCGGCATCAATGGCACCCAGACCAGCGGCCCGCGCGTGCAGACGCGCAACGCCGTCGCCGGCCTCTTCACCACAGGAGGCCCTGTCGCCTGGGATCCCGGCGCGGGCTCCGACTACGCGTGGTCCGCCGCCAGCGGCGTCACCTACTTCACCGTCGCCGGCACCGACGCCTCCACGCCCGCGCCGCTCCACCTCGGCAACGATGCGTCCCGCTTCATCATCTCCGGCGCCAGCAAATCCCTCCTCAGCGCCACGACCGGCAACCACCGCAGCCAGGTCGTGCTTCGCTCCGCCCTGGCCGATGGCAACGAGACCACCGCCCGCACCCTCATCAGCAGCCTGCGGCTCTTCCGCCTCACCCGGCCCGCCGTCAATCAGCACGCCACCGCCCGCCTCGGCCTTACCCTCACCGGCGGCACGCTCGCGTTTTCCCACGTCAATCAACTTCCCGGCGGCAACCTCCACCTAAACGGAGGCGGCCTCCTCTTCGACGGCGTCTCCTGGGCCGACTTCCTCGCCGCCCGTCCCACCGGCACCGGCAACGGCCAGTGGCAGATCACGGGCGCCACCGGCCTCGCCGCACGCAGCGTGCCGCTTGACATCGGCTCCGGCCTGAACGCCAACGTGGCGACTTTCAACCTGGGCTCCTCCTCCCGGGACGCCGACGGCATCACCGCCTTCGCCGACGCCCCGGTCCGGATCAGCCAGTCGATCTCCCATGCCGACGCCGACCGCACGATCCAGGTGGCGGGCGCTCTTCGCCGCTTGTCCGGCACCGGCGTCTACACCGGCTTCGACGTCACTCCGATTCACGAGATCTCCGGCCAGATCTCGGGACTCGGATCCACCCGCACGCTCTCCATCTTGGGCCTCAACAACGGCGAGGTGGCCGAAGGCGAGTCCGGCGGCATCCTCCGCCTTTCCGGCGCCAACACTTTTACCGGAACCGTCCTCCTCGGCCACTCCTCCCTCACTGGCGATACCGCCAATCCCCAGGGCTTTGGCGTGCTGCTCGCCACCTCCGACGCCGCCTTCGGCCACGCCTCCAACTCCGTCGTCGTCTCCTCCGTCAACAGCCGCGGCTGGGCCCTTTTGCTCGAAGATCCCACCGGCGCCGGACGCAGCTTCACCCGCCCCTTCCGCTACGAGATCCGCGGCTCCGGAAACAGCCAGGCACGCTCCTGGGCCTTCGGCGCCCATTCCGGCCACGTGATCTACGGCGGCGCGCTCACCGTTGCTCCCCAGTCCGGCACCACCCTTGCCAATAGCACCACCTATAACCTCAACCTCCACGCCGGCACCGGTTCCGTGTTGCAGCTCGGCGCCCCCGGCACGGCCGCCACCTTCCTCAACCAGACCAACAGCGCCAACACCGCCAACATCACCACGCTTCAACTCCGCAAGACCGGCCCCGGCCTCGCCCGGATCGACAACCTCGGCATCACTCCGGCCAACAGCAACGCCCAGCACTATTGGGAACTGCAGGAGGGCGTCCTGCGCGAGACCGGCACCGCCGCCGCCAACTCCCTCAATGGCGCCCGCCTCGTCCTCTCCGGCGGCGTGCTCGAGACCTCCGGCGGCATCACCCGCGCCTTCGGCACCGGCGGCGGCCAGCTCCAGTGGCTCTCGGGCGGCTTCGCCGCCCGTGGCGACGAACTCACCGTCAATCTTCCCGTCGCCGCCGCCGCCACCGCCTGGGGGGCCACCAACTTCCTCACCGGTCCGCTCATCCTCGGATCCACCACCGCCGACAACATCGTTTACATCGAAAATCCCATCGCGCTCGCCAACGGCGACAACCAAACCGTCACCCGCGAGATTCGCGTCATCGACAACCCCGCGAGCCTCGCGGACCGCGCCGTTCTCGTCGGGAATCTCCGCAATCGCGCTGATGGTGGCGACGGCGGCACCGGTGCGCGCAACCTCCTCAAGACCGGCGACGGCACCCTCGAACTCGCCGGTCCCAACAACGAGATGCTCGGCTCCGTCACCGTCGCCGCCGGCACCCTCGTCGTCTCCGGCAAGCTGAGCGCTTTCGGCGTCACCGTCGCATCGGGGGGCGCCCTCGGCGGCGACGGCTTGGTCAACGCGCCGGTCAACGTGGACGGGGCCGGCGCGCTCGCCTTCGAGCTCTCGACCCCTGCCGCCGACCACGCCCGGCTCTCCATCGGCGACCGGCTCAGCTTCGCCCCCGGCGCCCAAGTCCGCATCACCACCCGCGGCGTCCAGTTCGGGACCGGCACCTACACGCTCGCCCGCGCCACCGGCGGCATCTCCGGCCCGCTGCCCACGCTCGTCAAGCCGGCCGCACTCGGCGCCAGCCTTCAGCTCAACGGGAGCTTGTTGCAGCTTGTGGTCGGCGACGTGTCGCCCAACGCGCCCCCGACGATCTCCCCGATCGCCAACCAGACCACCCTCTCCGGCGTCGCCGTCGGCCCCGTATCCTTCACCGTCGGGGACGCCGAGACTCCCGCCGCCGAGCTGCTGGTCAGCGCGACCAGCTCCAACACCGCCCTCTTGCCCAACGGCAACATCAGCTTCGGCGGCTCCGGGGCCAATCGCACCCTCACCCTGCTCCCGATCTCGGGCCAGGCCGGCCTCGCCACCGTCACCGTCACCGTGGACGACGGCGGCAAGACGGCCTCGACCTCCTTCACCCTCACCGTTCAGCGCGCGCCCTTCTTCACCCTCCACCCGGTCGGCCAGTCCCTCTTCACCGGCAACACCCTCACCCTCAGCGCCGAGGCCGGTGGTTCCCCTGCGCCCTCTTACCAGTGGAGACGAAACGGCGCCGACATCACCGGAGCCACCTCCGCCACCTTCACCCGGACCAACATCACCCCCGCCGATGCCGGTAGCTACACCGTCGTCGCCACCAACAGCGTCGGATCGGTCGAGTCCAACGCCGCCCTCGTCCAGGTCTCCGTCCAGGTCGCGCCTTCCTTCACCTCGCATCCCCAGAGTCAGATGATCGATCTCGGCGGCACCCTCACCTTGAGCGCATCGGCGAGCGGCGATCCCGCTCCGAGCTACCAATGGCGGCGGAACGGCACCGACATCATCGGTGCCACCTCCACCACCTACACCAAGTTCAATCTCACGCTCGAGGACGGCGGCGCCTACACCGTCGTGGCCACCAACACGGCCGGCTTTGCCGAATCCAACATCGCCACTATCACCATCAACACCCCGCCCAGCGTCACGATCATCAGCCCCTCGGTCCCGATCATCGCGCTGCCCGACCGCGGCGACAGCCTCGTCCTCGTCGCCTCCGCGACCGACAGCCAGAGCACCCCCACGCTCACCTGGAGCCGCGTCAGCGGCCCCGGCACCGCGACCTTCGCCGATCCCCAGTCCGCTTCCACCAGCGTGGTGTTTTCCGCCGACGGCACCCACGTGCTGCGCGCCACCGCCAGCGATGGATCGCTGAGCGCGGTGGCCGAGCTCACCGTGGTCGTCGGCGCGGACACCGCCTTGCCCGAGCCCGCCCTCCGCTGGGCCTTGAACGAAACGAGCGGCGCGAGCGTGGCCACTTCCGTCGGCTCAAACAACGGCTCGATCACCGGGTCCCTCTACGCCTGGTCCTCCGGAATTCTGGGCAACGCCCTCTATTTCACCGGCAACGCCTCGGCGACCTACATCCAGTCCTCGGCCAACATCAGCAGCAACGACAACCCCGGCTTCACCGCCGCGGCGTGGATCCGGCCCGACTCTTTCCCCGCCAGCGGCAGCCGCGCCGTCATGGCCCTGAACGGCAACAACAACAACAACGCCCGCACCTGGCTTGCCGTCGGGCCCAACGGCGTGCTCACCGGCCGCGCCGGGTCGGTCGACCTCGCCTCGGCCGCCCAAACCCTGACGGCCGGCCAGTGGCACCACGTTGCCCTCACCGCCGGAGGCGGCACCGTGCGCCTCTACGTCAACGGCACCCAGGTCGCCACCGCGGCCGACACCGCCGCCGGCCTCACCAACACCCTTCGCGTCGGCAACAACCGTAGCGCCGACACCGCCAACCAGTTCGTCGGCGGCGTCGATGAAGTCCGCTTCTTCACCGCCCCGCTTAGCGCCTCCCAGGTAAACGGACTGGCGCGGATCAACGCGCCGCAGGTCAATCCCGGCACCGCCCCCTCGGCGACCGTGGGAGCGGCGGCAAACCTCGCCGGCACCGCTTCGGCCGGCGGCACGCTTAGCACCACCTGGTCGCGTGTCTCCGGCCCAGGCACCGCGACCTTCGGCAACGCCGCCCAACTCTCCACCACCGTCACCTTCTCCGCCGCCGGCACCCACGTCCTCCGCCTCACTGTCGCCGACGCCATCGCCACCGTCTTTGAAGACCTTGCTGTCACGGTGACCGGAGGAGCCAACACCGCCCCGACGATCAGCTCGGTGGCCAACCAGACGATTCCGTTCAACGGCACCACCGGTCCGCTCGCGGTCACGGTGGGCGACGCCGAGACCGCGGCCGCCTCGCTCGTGCTCACCGGGGCCTCGTCCAACACCACCCTGATCCCCAACGCCAACATCGTCCTCGGCGGCACGGGCGCCAACCGCACCGTCGCGGTGACGCCCGCCGCCAACCAGACCGGCACCGCCA
>JAUVVA010000150.1 GCA_030604905.1 Verrucomicrobiota bacterium
CCCGCGCCCGCTCGTCCTCGCTCAGGCCGCCGAGCGCGCGGCCGGCGAGCGTCACCGTGCCGGTGCTGGGCTGGTCGAGCCCGGCGCAGAGGCCGAGCAGCGTGGTCTTGCCGCTGCCGCTCGGGCCGACGAGCGCGAGCGATTCTCCCTCGGCCAAAGTAAAACTCGCCCCGCGCAGGACGGTGAGCGGCCCCGCCGCGGTGGCGTAGGTGCGGCTGACGTTGTCGACGGCGAGGATGGGCGCGGGCGCGGCGGGAGTGGGCATGGGCTGGCGACGGAAAACCCGCAGCAAAGGCCGGGCCCGCGCTTTCGCAACGCCCGCCCGCATTCCCTTCGCCCGCTACTTGGCGCGCCCTCGCCCGGCCGCGGCCGCGCCGCCGTCGTGCTCCGCCTGGAGCGAGTGCAGTTGCTCGATGATCGCGGCGAGCTTTTCGCCCACCGGGGTGAGCCGATACTCGACGTGCAGGACCGCGCCCTCGGAGCGATCCTCGCGCACGATCAGACCGTAGTCGCCGAGTTTGCGCAGGCGCTCGGTGAGCACCTTGGTGGAGATGCCCGGGATGTAGCGCTCCAGCTTGCCGGGACGATTCACGCCGCGGCAGAGCGCGCCGACCACCGCCGCCGACCACTTGCAGCCCACGACGTCCTCGAGGCGCCGATACGCCTCGCGTTCCGGGAGGGAGAGATGCCGCGACTTCATGATCGGCGCAGGCTAGGCCCGCCGCGCGGGCGCGTCCAGTGGGCACCAAATGGTAACCACCCTCCGTTTTGTGCCTTCTGCCGCCGCGTGGCCGTTGGCGCTAAGGTGGCCTCATCGCAGGCAAGACGCCTCGAAATCACACCTCCTCCCACCACCCACCACCGAAACCCACCACACCACATGAAGACCTCCGCCAAGTTCTACCACGCCGGCTGCCCCGTTTGCCTCGACGCCGAGAAGGCCGTGCTCGCCTATCTCGACCGCTCCAAGGTCGACCTCGAGATCGTGCATCTCGGCAGCGCCAAGCCGCGCGTCGCCGAGGCCGCCGCCGCCGGCGTCGTCTCCGTGCCGGCGCTGGTGATCGACGGCCAGGCCCTGAACATCAATCACGGCGCGCCCCTCTCGGCCTTGGGCTGAAGCCGAAGTTCCGGCACCCGCCGGCCCTGCGTGGTTCCGCGAGCCGCGGTTTGCGGAACCACGCCACCCGCGCCAGAGTCCGGGACATGATGCGCCGCGCTTTTGCCGCTCTTTTTCTACTCGCCGCTTTCGTCGCCCCTGGCGGGGCCGGTCTCCGCGCCGCCGCGCCCTCTTCCTCCGGAGGCAACTCCTCGCCCCCCGTCCGCACCATCCTCTTCCTCGGCGACAGCCTCACCGCAGGCTACGGCCTGCCCGATCCCGCCACGCAGGCCTACCCGGCCTTGATCCAGAAGAAACTCGACGCCCGCGCCGCCGCCGCCGGACCCGGCGCCCCGCGCTGGCGCGTGGTCAACGCGGGCATCTCCGGCGACACCACCTCCGGCGGCCTGCGCCGCATCGACTGGGTGCTGCGCCAGCCGGTCTCCATCCTCGTGCTCGCGCTCGGCAGCAACGACGGCCTGCGCGGCCTCGACCCCGCGCTCGTGGAGCAAAATCTCGCCGCCATCGCCACCCGCGTGCAGGCGCGCCACCCGGAGGCGCGCGTGCTGCTCCTCGGCCAACGCATGCCGCCCAACATGGGCGACTACGCGGCGCGCTTCGACGCCGTCTTCCCCCGCCTCGCCCAAACCCAGGGCTGGGGCTTCGTGCCCTTCCTCCTCGAGGGCGTCGGCGGCGTGCGCGAGATGAACCAGGCCGACGCCATCCACCCCAACGAGGCCGGCAACCGCCTCATGGCCGCCACCGTCTGGGCCGGCCTCGAGCCGATGCTCGACGCCAGGTGATCGTGGCCGGCCCCGGCCGGCACGCGGCCCCACCTCGCCGCTCCGCCGCCCATCTGAACGAGCCGGCTCAATCCTCGCGCCGCGCCCCGCGCACCACGCGGGTGTTGGCGATGAAGTCGTGCAGCGCGCGCTTCTCCTCGTCGAAGGCCGCCATCACGTAGCCGACGAAAAAGGTCAGCCCCGTCACCCGCTCCGCCCAGAAGCGCCCCAGGCTGCGCCACAGCCCCAGCCGGTGCCCGTCCGCGCGCACCACGCGCAGCCCGAGCAAGAGCTTGCCCGGCGTGGCCTCGTATCGGGAAAGGAAATACACGGTGTAGACCATCGCCACCAGCGTGTTGATCGAGACCATCCACAACGCGGCCCGGAAAAAGCCCGCCCAGTCCGGCGGCACCGGCAGCGGCCCCTCGAAGACCCAGCGCGACACGCCCCACTCCACGCCCTGCCCGATGCCGGCCAGCAGCATCACGTCGACCAGCTTCGCCAGGAAGCGCGACCAGAAGGTCGCCAAGGTTCCCGCCAACACCGCTCCGCCCGCCGCCGCGGAGGCGCCCGCGGGGTCCTCCGCCCGGGTCCAGCCCTCGCTCGACGGAGCCTCCGGCCCCTGCCAGGCGCCTTCGCCCGGTGCATCCGCGACCGGCAGCGGCGGCGGCAACGGAGGGGGAGGCGGAGGAGGGGGCATGCCGAGCTCCGACATCTCGGAGGCCCGCGCCCAGGACGTCATGCCCGCCCGCCACACCAGCGTGTCGCCGCGGACCACGCCTTCGGCCACGAGCGCGTCCAGTTGCTCGCGCTTCACCGGCCCCTCGCGTTGCCCGTCCCTGACATAGAACCATGACGACATAGTTGGAAGAAACGCGCACCCTCCGCGCCCGCCACGTCCTTGGCAACCCGCCATTGCACTCGCGCCCGGCCCGCGGCTTGCTGCGCCCACGCCCGCCCATGTCGTTTTTTCGCCCCGCTTCCGCTTCCGCCTCCGCCTCGCGCCTCGTCCTCGTCGGCTTGCTCGCGCTCGCCACGCTCGCCACCGCCTGCCGTCCGCGCCAGACCGCCGTGGAGGCCGCCCGCGCGGACCAGACCCTCCACCTCGGCAACGGCGCCGAGCCCGGCGACCTCGACCCGCACCTCGCCACCGCCTACACCGAGTTCAACATCCTCATCGCGCTCGGCGAGGGCCTCACCGCGATCGACGAGACCAGCGGCGAGCCCGTGCCCGCCACCGCGGCCTCGTGGGAAATCTCCGGCGACGGCCTGCGCTACACCTTCCGCCTGCGCCCCGACGCGAAGTGGTCCAACGGCGATCCAGTCACCGCCGCGGATTTCCTTTTCTCCTTCGAGCGCATCCTCCGCCCCGCCCTCGCCTCCGAATACGCCTACATGCTTCACCCGGTGCGCGGCGCGGAGGCCTTCAACAACGGCGACACGAGCGATTTTGCCACCGTCGGCTTCGCCGCGCCGGACGCCCGCACGCTCGTCATCGAGCTCGCCTCGCCCACGCCCTACTTCCTCGGCCTCGTCGCCCACCAGGCTTGGTTCCCCGTCCACCCGCCCACCGTCCTCGCCCACGGCCGCATCGACCAACGCGGCACCGCGTGGACGCGCCCGGAAAACTACGTCGGCAACGGCGCCTACCGGCTCGTCAGCTGGGCGCCCAACAGCCGCATCGTCGTCGAGCGCCACCCCCACCACTACTCGGACCCCGCGGAGGGCATCCGCCGCGTGGTGTTTTATCCGACCGACAACATCCGCGCCGACGAGGCCGCCTTTCGCGCCGGCCAACGCCACGTCACCTACGACCTGTTGCCCGACCGCATCGCCACCTACCGCGCGCAAACGCCCTCGCCCCTGCGCATCGACCCGCTCCTCGAGACCCTCTACCTGCGCTTCAACACCACCCGCCGCCCGCTCGACGACGTCCGCGTGCGCCGCGCCCTCGCCCTCGCCATCGACCGCGAGGCCATCGCCACCTCGGTCCTGCAGGGCTCCCGCCTGCCCGCCCACCACTACGTGCCGCCCGGCACCGGCGGCTTCAAGTCCACCTCCCGCCAGCCCCACGATCCCGAGACCGCCCGCGCCCTGCTCGCCGAGGCCGGCTTCCCCGGTGGGCGCGGCTTCCCCCGCTTCGAGGTGCTGATGAACACCGACGACGTGAACGTCCGCATCCTCTCCGCCATCCAGGCGATGTGGAAACGCGAACTCGGCATCGACGTGGGTCTCGTTAACCAAGACTTCCGCGTCTACCTCGATACCATGAAGGGCCTGCGCTACGACATCGCCCGCGCCCGCTGGATCGGCGACTACGACGACCCCAACACCTACCTCGACATGTTCGTGAGCGGCGGCGGCAACAACCAGACCGGCTGGAGCTCCCCCGACTACGACCGCCTCATCGCCCGCGCCGCCTCCACCACCGATCCCGTCGCCCGCTTCGCCCTTTTCCACGAGGCCGAGGCGCTTCTCCTCGCCGAGGCGCCCATCGCCCCGGTGGTCTTCGGCGCACGGGTCCACCTCGTGCATCCGGACGTGCACGGATGGCAGCCCTCACTGCTCGGCGTGAGGCGCTACCAGACATTGCGTATTGCACCCTAGGGAACCCTCCGGAGCTGGGGCGCTCCGATATCTAAACGCCTATGAAATGCCCCGCCTGAGACCGCTGGCACCGCTCCCAATCCCGCCTTGCCGAAGGAGCCTTGACCGCTTCTGACAGTTTTTGAACGATTCCCCTTCCGTGCCTATGCCGTCACCCCGCCGCCCCTCTGGCTCGTCCCGTCATATTCGTCTGCCCGTGGCGCTCGTCGCCATGGCGATGGCCGGCGCCAGCCTTTCGGCCCAGATCCCGCAGATCCCGATCCCCAATTTGCTGGCGGAGGTCGAGCAACACCTGTCCGCGCGCAACCCCGGCAACGCCGTCGGCATCCTCGACGAGGTCGTCAAACGCGCCCAAGCCGGCGAGGCCCTGCCGCCCGGAGTCAACCTCGAGCGCCTCCTCCTCACCGCGGCCAACGCCAACTTCCAGACCCAGCAATACCCCCGCGCCGCCGAGCTCGCGCAGGCCCTCGAACGCGTCCCCTCCGTCGGCAGCGGCGCCCTCAACGAGGCCCGCATGATTCGCGGCCTCTCCCTCGCCCTTCAGCAACAGTATGCGGAGGCTATCCCGGTTTTCCGCGCCGCCGAGGACTCCCCCACCTTCCGCGACAAGGCCATGCTCTACGGAGCCATGTCCGCCAACCAGGCCGGCCAGATCCCCGTCGCGATCGAGACCTACAACCGTCTCCTCGCCACCTCCGCCCGCGATCGCGACTGGGCCGACGCCGCCCTCTCCCTCGTCGACCTCCATCTCCGCGCCGGCAACACCGCCGACGCCCGCCGCGGCCTCGCCCTCCTCCGCGGCCAGCTGGACCTCGTCGACAACATCGCCGGTCTCAACCTCCTCTCCCTCCAGCTCGGCGACGTCCTCATGCGCGGCGGTGACAACGCCGGCGCCCTCGCCGCCTTCCGCAACATCTCCAGCCGCGACGTCCTCATCGCCGAGCAACGCGCCCGCATCGCCGGCATGGAGCGCGCCCTTGAGCGCCTCCGGGCCCTGCCCCGCCCCTCCGCCACCGAGGCCGACTCCATTCGCCGCATCAACGCCCGCCTCGAGCAGGCCAAGGCCTCCCTCGCCCAGGTCGAGCAGATCAGCGGCTTCGACGCCACCCTGCGCTACCGCCTCGCCTTCACCTTCCAGGAACGCGGCGGCGTCTGGGAAGCCGCCCTCCTCTACGAGGACCTGATCGCCAACTTCCCCGAGTCCACCGAGCGCGAAAACGCCTTCTTCGGCCTCATCCGCGCCTACGCCGACGCCGGCCGCTTCGACCGCGTGCGCGATTCCGTCGAGCGCTTCACCCGCGCCTTCCCCAATTCCAAGTTCGGCCCCCAAGCCCTCTACCTCGCCGCCCTCGCCGCCGGCCAGCGCAACGACATCCAGGGTCAGCTCACCTTCCTCGGCCTCGCCTCCGAACGCTTCGGCGGCGCCACCGAGCTCGCCGAGGCCATGAGCCTCATGCGCGCCAACGCCTTCTTCACCCTCACCCGCTTTGCCGAGGCCAAGGAGGTCGTCGTCGCCTACATGCGCGACTTCCCGCAGGGCCAGTTTATCGAGGAGGCCCGCTACCTCGCCGCCATGGCCGACCTCGCCGAGGGCCGCGCCTCCGAGAGCGAGCGCCAGATCCGCGACTACCTGCGCGACTTCCCCGAAGGCCGCTTCGTCGCCGACGCCCGCTATCGCCTCGCCGCCGCCGCCTACGCCAAGGGCGATTTCAAGCTCTGCCTCGAACTCTCCGACAAGTGGCTGGCCGACTTCCCCCAGGAGCACCCCCAACGCGGCGAGATCCACTCGCTCCGCGCCGACGCCCTCGCCGGCCTCGGCCGCATCGAGGAGGCCATCATGGCCTACCACGAGGCCCTCAACCTCCCTCTCTCCGACGAACAGCTCGGCTACGTGCTCGACGAGCTCACCCGGCACTACCAGTCCCGCCGCGAATTCGACGCCGCCGTGGCCATGTGGGAACAGTTTGCCGCCGAACGCCCCGACCACCCCTACGTCATCAACGCCGCCTACTGGATCAGCCGCATCCGCAACCGCGAAGGCCGCTTTGAGGAGGCCATCGACCTCGTCTCCACCATCATCCGCCGCTACGTCACCGACCCCTCCCGCGGCGACGTCGAGCGCCTCCTCGTCGAGATCGCCAACACCCTCGGCCGCCCCCCGCGCGCCCGCCGCGGCGAGCCCCGCCCCGAGCCCGTGGCCAATGAGGTCCTCTTCGCCCGCGTCGACCAGCTCATCCTGGCCGGCGAGGCCCGCCGCAACCCCACCGCCCAGGCCCGCGCCCTCTTCACCCAGTCCGAGATCGCGGCCATCCGCAAAGACGACCGCCTCCGCGACCAGCTCCTCGGCCAGATCGCCTCGCGCTTCGCCCCCGACCAGTTGCCCCCCGGCATCCTCGGCAAAGTGGGCGACGCCCTCCTCACCCAAGGCCAGCCCGAGCTCGCCCGCCGCTTCTACGAGGAGATCATCACCAGCCACCCCCGCTCCGTCTTCGCCGACTTCGGTTACGTCGGCCTCGGCGAGATCGCCCTCCTCGAAGGCAACGGCGACGAGGCCCTCGCCCGCTTCAACGCCGCCATCGACGTCGCCGGCGCCCGTTTCAAGCTGAAGGAAGCCACCCTCGGCCGCGCCCGCGCCAACATCCTCCTCGGCCGCCTCGACTCCGCCCGCGCCCTCCTCGAGGAAGTCGCCGCCAATCGCGCCTGGCGCGGCGAAGCCACCGCCGAGGCCCTCTTCCTCCTCGGCGAGATCGCGCTGCGCCGCGGCACCCCCGAGGACCTCGCCCGCGCCCAGGCCCACTTCCAGCGCGTCTACCTCTCCTACCGCCGCTTCCCCGTCTGGGTCGCCCGCGCCTACCTCCGCTCCGCCGAGACCTTCGAACGCCTCGGCCAGACCCAGGAGGCCATCACCACCATCAACCGCTTCCATACCTTCCGCGAGCTGGAGCGCTTCCCCGAGTGGCAACAAGCCGCCGCCCTCAAACCCCGCCTCGAGGCCCGCCTGCCCGCCGGCGTCGTGGTCCCGGCCGATCCCAACGCGCCGCTCACCGTCAACCTCCCGACCAGCTCCTGAGCCCCATGCCCTCCTCTCCGACATTGGTCCTTCGTCATTGGTCATTCGTCATTTCGGCGGCCGCCACGCTCGCTCTGCCCACCTTCGCGCATGCCCAGCGGTATCAACTGCGCGACGGCACCATCCTCCAAGCCGCCGACGTCACCCTCGGCTCCGGCGCGCTCGTCCAACAAGTCGCCCTGCCCGGCGGCGGATCCTTCGAGCGCCGCTTCCAGCTCGCCGACGTCATCCGCCTCGACTTCCCTGAGCCCGAGGCCCTCGACGAGGCCCGCCGCCTCGTCATCGCCGGCAAAGGCGCGGAGGCGCTCGCCCTCGTCGAGCCCGTCGTCCGCCAGTTCGCCCCCTTCCCCCGCCTCCCCGGCTCCCACTGGCCGCGCGCCGCCCAGCTCCGCCTCGAAGCCCTGCTGCTCGGCACCGACAACGCCGCCATCAGCTCCGCCGCCCGCGAACTCATGCAGAGCGGCCTCGGCCCCGAGATCACCGGCGTCGCCAAGCTCGCTCTCGCCCAGCTCGACGCCCGCGCCGGCCGCGAATCGCTGGCCAATGTCATGCTCGAGGAGATCGTGCGCGAGGCGCCCCCCGCCATCCAAGCCCGCGCCTGGCTCCTCCGCGGCGAACTCGCCGCCGCCCGCGCCTCCCACGCCGAGGCCCTCGAATCCTTCCTCCGCATCCCCGCCTTCTTCGGCACCATCGACGAGCTCATGCCCGCCGCCCTCCTCGGCGCCGCCCGCGCCTACCGCGGCTTTGGCGACAACGGCCGCGCCGAACGCTCCGCCCTCGAACTCATCGACACCTATCCCGATACCCTCCAGGCCGCCACCGCGCGCCGCGAATTCCAGCTCTGATCCTCCCCGCCCGCCCCCGCCCTCCCACTCTTCCACTCCCTCCCCAACCCTCTCCGTCCTCATGAAACGCCTCGTCGCCTGCTTCGCCCTCCTCGCCGCCACCCCGCTGGCGCTGCTCGCCCAAGACCCGCTGAACGTCCCCACGACGCTTCTGCAAAAGCTCAACATGCCCACGATCTACATCCTGCTCGTGTGCTCCATGTTCATCGTC
>JAUVVA010000101.1 GCA_030604905.1 Verrucomicrobiota bacterium
CGGGCCGGGCGCCGCGCACGTGGGCGAGCCAGGAGGAGACGAGCGGGTTGGCTTTGTAGCCGAGGCTTGCGGCGACGGCGCGGATTTTTTCGCGGGTGGCGGCGGGGATGCGCGGGTGGTTGCGCAACGCGTAGGACACGGTGGCGCGAGAGACGCCGGCGGCGGCGGCGACATCGCGCGTGGTGGGGGAGCGTCCGGGCGGGTTCATCGTGCGGCTGGCGCGATCAAGCGCGGCCGCCGGCTCCACGACAATCTCCGCGTGAAGGGGCCCCGGCGCCAGAGCCCGAGGCCGGGGACGGCGACCGACTTATCGCTTTGGTGCGGAAGCCGGCGAGGGGCAGGCGGAGCCGATCAGGTATTTGCGTGAAGCAGCAGGCGAGCGCGGGTGGCGAGCGGCACCTTGCTGCCGTCGGCGTGAGTCGGCGGGCTTAGCTCGGAAAACTCAGCACGAGGGTGGTGGTCGGCGCGGCGGGCAGCGCGGCGATATGCGCGCCACCTTCGGTGCGGGTCAGGGTGATGGAGGCGCCGGAGCAAGTCGCGGAGACGGGCTCGCGCTCGAGGTGGAGCGCGAGCGGGCCGCCCTCGAGGAGCGTGATCTCGAGCTGCGTGGGCGTGATCCAGCGGCGCGAGACGATGGCGGCGGAGCCGTTGAGCTTGTCGGTGAGGCCGAGGACGGCCACGCCTTGCTCGATGGGCGCGACGGTGACGAGCTCCCAGCCGAGGGGCGGTAGCGAGACGTCGAAAGAGTCGGCGCGGGAGGCGACGCGGAGCGCGCCGGACCTGTGGTGGAGAAGCGCGAAGCGCTCGCCCGGGAGCTGGTCCACGTCGGCGGCGGAGTAGCGACCGGAGACAGGTTTTCCGCCCTTCGTTTGCTCGTCCCAGTGGCAGTTGAAGAGGCCGAGCACGCCGGTGTCGCCGTTGCGGTTTTGGATCTTGAAGAGGCGGGGCTGACCGTAGGCGTCGTCGAAGAGGCAGTCGCGCGTCGGCAGGGCGGGCTGCGGGCAACGGAGCGCGCGGCCCTCGCGGGTGATGAGTTTGCGCAGGAGGTCGAAGTTTTGCTCGCCGGGTTTATCGCTGATGTAGAGCGGGCCGCCGCAGATGGCGCGGGCGGCGGCGTGGAAGGGCGCGGGCGGCTGGCAGGATTGAAACATGTCCCAATCCGGCACGCAGAAGGGGGCCATGAAGACGTTGTTGAGCGCGTTGCGGAAGACGTGCTGGCCCTGGGTGGCGGGGCGCTTGGGGAAATAGTCCTCGGAGTTGCGCATCACGTTGCCGGAATCGAGGTGGAACAAGACGTCGCCGACCTGGCTGAGGCAGTGGAGCGTCTCGCCGCGGAAGTGATGGGCGGCGGCGCCTTGGAAGGCTTCCTGGTAGCGCTGCATCGTCGCGGTGGGCGGCGTGGTCTCGGCGTTGAGGAAGTGGTCGAGGCTGCCTTGGTTGTCCACTTTGACAAAGTCCACGCCGGCGGCGCGCAGCTCGCGGTAATAGTCGTGGTAAAAGCGCGCGATGTCGTCGGGATGGATGAGGGCGCGGCGGGCGGGCTCGTCGGTGGGGCGGTTGTGCGCGGACTGCGTGACGTCGAAGACGCGGTAGCCGCGACCGGCGGGGCTCTGCGGATCGACGCCATACCAGTAGCCTTCGAAGGCGTGCCAGGCGCCGAAGAGGCGGATGCCAAACTCGGACTTCGCGCGGGCGACGAGTTCGGCGAGGCCGGCGGGGAATTTCCCGGGGTGCGCGCCGAAGCCGCGCAGCATCTTGCCGTCGGTGTCCTGCCACCCGTCGTCGAGAATCAGGAAGCGCGGCTCGACGCCGCCGTCGCGAGCCTTTTGCAGGCCGGCGAGGACGCCCTCGGTGTTCACCTCTTGGTAGAACGCGTCCCAAGTGCACCAGCCGAACCAGTCGATCCACTCGGGCGTGCGCTTTTGGGTGCGAGGCCGGAAGCTGCGCAGGCGCGCGGCGGCGAGCGCGACGGCGGCTTCGACGAGCGCAAACGGGTCGTCGCCCTCGGCGCTGAGCAGGAGGGTGGCGGGGCCGGTGGCGGCGGCGCGATCCCAGGCCATGGAGCGGAGTTCCAAGCCCTCGGGGGTGCCGGCGAGCCAGGCGCGTTGGCCGCCGTGGACGAGCGGGAGAAGCAGACCGTAGCCGCCGTCGGATCTTTGCCAGAGCAGCATCACGGTCTCGTCGGGCACGGAGGGTGCCGAGGTGCCGAAGTGGGGCGCTAGGCTCCAGGGGTTGATGCGGGCGGTGGCCACGAAGCGGAGCAGGCCGGCGACAGCGCCGAGGCGGGCGGGAAGAGCGGTGCCAGGAGCGGGGAAGGAGAGGAAGCAGGCGCGGCGCAGGGCGGGGGATGCGCCCGAGGCGGGCTCCACCCGGGCGGAGGCGGGCGGCGAGAAAGGCAAGTCAAAGGCGCGAAGCGAGGAGGGAGCTGGGGCGGCGAGGGTGCTCATGAAGAAGGGGCGGACACTCTGCGCGTGAGGGGAGTGGCAAGGAAGGAGCTTGGGCCGCACACAGTTTCGGCGGGATCGAAACTGTGTGCGAGACTCGTTGCTTTCGCTTCGGCGGCGGGACAGTAAGATGGCGGAAGATGAGGCCTCCGGCCCGTCGCCACCCCGCCCCCCCCCACACACTCGTGCTTGCCCCCATGAACTCTGGATTCTCGCTGGCCCTTCGCTCCCGTGTTTCATCTCGCCGCGCCGGGCGCGGCTTCACCCTGATCGAGCTGCTGACCGTCATCGCGATCATCGGCATTCTTGCGGCGATCATTATTCCGACCGTCGGCAAGGTGCGGCAGAGCGCGCGACAGGCGCAATGCGCCAGCAACGTGCGGCAGATCGCGATGGCGATCCTCGCCTACGCGGAGGACAACCGCGGCTTCGCTCCCAAGGGGTCCGCGGGCTTCGGCGAAGACAACTTCAACCAGGCCAACAGCTGGAATATCGAGATCATGCCCTACATCGGCCAGACGCCGTCGGGCGATAGCACGGCCGCGATTCAGCAGCGACGGGCGCAAGAAGTGCTCCGCTGCCCGCAGTTCATCTCCGATCGTAATCCCACCGAAGCGCAGCTGGATCAGGGCTTCTTCGGAATCGGCCTCAATCTCGCCCTCGGGGTGCCCGAGAACGTGGGGGGGAGCAACCGGAACGCCCAATGGAATCGCATCCGTTTGTCGCGGTTCAGCACTCCCTCGCGCATCGTCCTGATCGGCGACAGCACCTTGCCGACCTCGGACGGGCAGCGCTACCAGATGCTGACCTCGAGCTTCAACAACCCCGAGGTCGTTCGCGACAACGGCGGGCTGCAACATGGCTCGCGGGCCAACTACGGCTTTGCCGACGGCCACGTGAAGTCGCTCTCGCCGGAAGATGCGACCGCGCTGCTGAGGCCGAATCCGTAAGCCGGGCGGGAGCCCGGCGGTCCCAGGGGGCAGCCACCGAAGGGCCGGGCGGGAGCCCGGCGCTCCCAGGAGTGAGCCACCGAAAGGCCGGGCGGGAGCCCGGCGGTCCCAGGGCATCAGATCACGGCCTCCACCACGTGGGTGCCGGTGCGGAGGTCGGGTAGTTGGTTTCCAGATACCGGTTGGCCGTTGATCTTGAGTCTTGTCAGGCCGGTGCAACGGCCGGCGCTGTTGTCGAGGCGGATGTCGAAGGTGGCGCCGCGAAAACGGCGGACCACGCGGGCGTGGGGGATGCGTTTTGTAAGGCAGGGCTGCAAGCGGAGACCGTCGTAACCGCGACGCACGCCGAGGATGTATTCGACGAGGAGCATCGTGAACCAGGCGCCGGTGCCGGTGTTCCACGCGTAGAGCGTCTCGCCGTAGTGGTAGTCGTCGGCGTAGAATTTGTTCGAGAAGGCGAAGGGTTCCATCTTCGAACGCGTGATGGGGTTCGCCGGGTTGTCGGGTGCGATCTTGCGGAAGGTGTCCCACGCGTGCTCGGGGCGGCCGAGCACGCAATCGGCGACGGCTTTGAAGCCGACGGCGTGGTTGTAGCTGCTGCCGTTTTCGATGTTGCCGGGGAAGACGGTGGAGGAGCCGCCGACGCGGGCGTTGAATTTGGAGAAGGGCGGCCAGACGGTGCGGTAGCCGATGTCGAGGCCGAGCAGCTTTTCGAGGCTGTCCATGCACTGCACGGCGCGCTCGGGCGGGGCAACCTGGCCGAGGACGGCCCAGGATTGGGAGTTGATGAAGATCTTGCCCTCCTCGGCGTTGTGGGAGCCGAGCGCGTAGCCGTCGTCGCAGAGCACGCGTTTATACCATTCGCCATCCCAGGCGTGCTCGTTGATGCGGCGGGCGAACTCGGCGTGGTGCGCGCGGCACTCGGCGGCATAGGCGCGCTCGCCGATGCGCTCGGCGAGCTCGGCGACTTCGAGGAGGCCGTGGCAAAGCTGCTGGGTGACCATCACGCTTTCGCGTCCGCCGGTGTCGCCGCGCGGGGAGAGGCCGTCGTTCCAATCGCCGGCGCGCAGATCGCAGAGGCCGTGCACGCGGGTGTCCTGGATCGTCCAGGCGAGGGCGCGGCGGAGATGTTCCCAGACGGTGGCGGGCTCGGGATCGTCGAGCCAGCGGACCTTCTTTTGGAGAAAGGAGAAGTCGCCGGTCTGTTGGATGTGCCAGGGGATGGCGGCGAAGAGCCAGACGTGGCCGTCGCAGCACTGTTTGCTGCTGAGGGGGCGGAAGCAGTGGGGGGCCCAGCCGGCGGCGTATTGGGCGGAGATGGCGCGGAGGAGCGCGGTCTCGGCGAGCGCCTCGTCGGCCATGCCGAGGGTGTAGCAGACCTGGACGTTGTCGCGGTAGCCGGACTTGTTCACCAGGTAGGCGTTCACCTGTTTTTTGGCGAAGTGGTTGATGAGCGCGTCGAGGTTGGGGTGGCCGGTGTCGACGGTGAAGGCCTCGGCAAGGCGGCGCTGGTGGGCGGCGACCTCGGCGAGGCAGGCGTCGATGGCGGCGGGCGTGAGCGTGGCGCGGAGGGCGGCGGCGGCCTCGGGCGTGGGCGCGTGGCCGAGGAGGAAGTCAACGCGGGCGCTCGCGCCGGGCGCAAGGGTGAGCCGGGCCTGGACGGCGGCGGCGGTGTGGAAGCTCTGGGCCTTGCGGTTGGCGAGGTCGTGGCCTTCCAGGAGGCGCGGCGCGGCGAAGGAGAGGGCGGGCGTGAAGAGGTCCTCGCGGTGGCCGGTGGCGGCGACGAAGGTCTCGGCTTGCTGCACGCAGAGGAAGCCGCGGCGGAGGAGGTCGGGGGCCTTGCTGTCGTAGTGCCAGGCGAATACGCCGCCGATCTCCGGGTGGACGTCCGCGACGTGGCCGGCGAGGTCGAACCTGGTGGCGGCGAAGACGGAGAGCGTGCGCGGCCGGTCGGAGAGGTTTTGCAGCGTGAGCGTCCAGAGCTGCACCGGCTCGCGGCGGGGCACGAAGATGCGCCAGGTGGCGGCGAGACCGAGGGCGCGGGAGGAGATCTCGGTGCTCTCGGCGCGGTAGCGGACGCGGAGGTCCTGGACCGGCGTGGTAAGCGGGGCGCCGCCGGGGCAAAAGGCCTGGTTGGTCTCGTCGTCGCGGACGTAGAGGGCGGCGGCCTCGTGGCCGACGAGTTGCACGTGGGTGCCGGCGGGGTCGCGAAACTGGATGGGACCGTCGCCGTATTGGGAGGTGAGGGCGAAGAACTCGAGGTCCTCGGGGCGGGTGCCGTAGTCGTTGTGATGGACGTTCATCCAGCGGCGGTGGGGGGCGGCGTGGGCCTCGAAGCAGGCGCCGTTTTCGATGAAGCGGCCGAATTGGGAGACGGTTTCCATGGAGAAGAGGGGGAAGGGACACGCTTGTCGTGGATTTGGGGTTCAGTCGCACCTTGTCGGTGACTAAACACGTTCAGCGGGCGCTGAGACGTTACCGTGGAATTTGCCGGGGAAAACGGCGTGCGCTTCGCGGCGGTCCGGTGGATAAGCGCTGACATGACAACTTCCGTAGGTGGCGGCGTGCAGGCGCAGGGCGGTCTCGACTCCTGGGTGCTGGAGCGAGGCTCCGCGTATGAGGATCATGGCTACGAGCCGGTGTATCTGGGCAACGGCTGCGTCGGTGGCATGGTGGATCTATCCGGGGTGACGGCGGACTGGTGGAGTTCGCGCATCGGCGCGGCGGCGGAAGGTGGAGTGGCCGGTGTGCGCTACCCGGTGACGGTGCTGCGCTCGCAGGTGCTGTTTCGCAACGAGGCTTGGGCGAGCGCGGGACTCTGGGCGGGGCGCAGCGGGATATTTTGCGCCGATCCGCGCTATACCTCGGACCCCTCGATGCCGCATCGCCCGCAGGTTTACGGGGTGGCGCAGCGTCTCGATCTGCGCGCCGGGGTGCTGACAACCGAGGGCGTGCTCTATCTCGGCTCCGAGGCGGCGTGGCGGGCGGGGCTGGAGCCGGAGCGCGGCGTGCGTTTCACGGCGCGGGTCGCGGCCCTGAAGGATTCGGAGTGGATCGGCTTCGAGGTGCGGGTGGAGGGCGGGGCGGAGATCGCGTTTTTGCCGGAGCGGCTGCCGGAGGAGCGGCTGGCGCTCGGCGGCAAGGCGAAGGGCGCGCACAAGCTGGGCAATGACATCGCCTGCGACCTGCGCCTGCGGCAGCATTTCACGGAGGCGGTGGCGGAGCCCGGGCGGATCGCCTGGACGGGGACGCCGGAGGGCGGCGCGGCTTACCGGGTGGAGGCGCGGGGCGGGGAGGCGTTGACGGAGTTTGGTGCGGGGCCGGCGCTCGCGGGGCGCGGGCGCTTGTTCGTCGCGGTGCGGGTGAGCCCGGGCGCGCCGGCGGCCGAGGCCGGCGACGAGGCGCCGGAGTGGACGCGGAGCGCGGAGGCGTTTTTCGGCGAGCAGGCGCGGCGTTGGGCGGAGTTTTGGGCGGCGAGCGAGGTGCGGTTGCCGGCGGAGGAGGCGCTGTGGCAGCAGCGTTACCACGCGAGTTTGTTCAACGTCGCGCAGAGTGTGGGCGAGGGGCCGACGCATCCCGGCGGGCTGAGCCGGCCGATGTTGCCCTACTGGTTCGGGTGTTTCCACGACACCGACACCTACTTTTGTCGCGCGCTGCTGGAGAGCGGGCACGCCGAGCAGGCGGCGCGGCATCTCGCCTACCGGCATCGAGGCTTGGCCGAGGCGCGGGCGATGGCCGGGAGGCTGGGCCGCTCCGGCGCGCTGTATCCTTGGCAAACCGACATGAACGGGCGCGGCGAACCGCACGACGTGCCGGTGAACGGCGCGATCCTCGCGGTCGAGGCCTGGCACCACTTCGCCTACGCGCGCCGGCCGGAGGCGCGGGAGGCGGCGCGCGAGATCCTCGGAGAGACCTTCCGCAATCTCTGGGACCATGTGGAGGAGAGCGCGGAGCCCCTGCGCCTGAAGGCGACGGAGTTGATGACCTTCAGCGAGACGATGACCGCGCAGGATCCGAGCGAGGCACGGGTGGCGCTGCGCGCGGTGGCGGCGGCCTGGCTGGCGGCCGGGGGCGGCGACGCTGAACTCGACGCGCGTGCGCGGCGGGTGCTGACCGAGCTGGCGTTGCCGCGGGGCGAGGACGGGGCTTATCGTCAAACGCCGCCGGGTGAGGCGGAGCCGGCATACTTGCGCTGCCCCTCGGTGACGCTGGGCGGGTTTCCGCTGCACGTTTTGCCGGCGGACGAGGCGCTGGCGAAGACCTTCGAGAAGGAGCTGGCGCGGATCGTGTTTCTTTTCGCGTGGCTGCCGCACCAGGCCTCGGTGGTGGCGAGCCAGTTGCGGCGACGCGAGGGGCCGGCATCGGCGGCGGGGCTGCTGCGCGCGGCGGACAGCTTCTACAAGGCCTGGCACGCTTACGACGAGTGGGAGAACCGTCGTGCGGTGCGGGCGGCGAACTTCGTGACAGCGGCGGGCGGCTTCGCCACCGCGATGCATCACCTGTTGATCGCGGAGACGGCGCCGGGGGTGTGGACGCTCTTCGCGGGCGCGCCGGAGGCATGGGGCGAGGTGGCGTTTCGCGGGCTGCTGACGCGCGCCGGCTGGCGGGTGTCGGCGCGGCGGGAGGGAGGGCGCGTGGTGGAGGTCGAGGCTGAGCCGGTGGGGGCGGAGGCGGCGGCGGAGTTTGTGCTCGAGTGGGAGGAGGAGGGCGCGGTGCGGCGGAGGCAATGGCGCCGCGCCGCGCTGCGCGCGTAATGACCAAAGACCAAGGACCAAGGACCAATCGTGGATGAAGAGTGTTAGATGACCAAAGGCTGATGACTAATGGTCAGGACGACCTCGGCTAAGGCCGAGTTGGAGCTCGGCGTTCCCGGGGCTTATCTCTGCACGGTGTCGGCCCATTGGCGCAGCTCGGTGATCGCCTGGTGGGTGACGCCGGCGGCGCCGCGGAAGCCGGTGGAGCCGGCGGGGCTGCCATCGGGCCGATACCACTCGTTGAACTGGCCGGCTTCGTCGATCATCTCGGCGATCGGCAGCAGGGCCTCGAAGGCTTCGGCCGGGCATCCGCAACGCAGCAGGCCGAGCGGGACCCGCGCGCCGAACCACGGCCAATCGCCGCCGTTCTGGTAGAAAAACGGGCGCTCAAAGAGGGAGTTGCGCAGAGAAGGCACGTTGTAGAGTGGCCAGACGGTCATGCCGACGGTTCGCGCGCCGGCCTCGCGGACGTTGGCGCTCATCTTGTGGAAGGCCTGCCGCGCTTCGTCCTCGGTGAGCAAGCCAGCCTGCATCGCCACCGCGGTGCCTCCGTGGAAATAGATCGCTTCCTCATCGAAGTCGGCGGGGAAGGGGGAGCCTTTTTCGAGGTAGACGTGGGGGTGAAATTTCTGGCGGGTGGAGTCCCAGAGATGCGCGCGGATGCCGTCGTTGAGCTCGCGGTGTTGCTGGCGCCAGTAGGCGGACCGGGTCGCGTCGCCGTCGATCTCGTGCAGGCGGGCGAGGGCGTCGAGCGCGAGGGAGAAGAGGGCGTTGGTGTAGATGCAGAGGGCCGGGTGCGAGTGGGCGCCCAGCTCGGTAAGCTGGGGCAGGTTCTCGGGGTTGCTCGGCACGCCCGCGCTCAACTCCAGCCATTCGGTGGAGGCTTGTCCGTCGCCCCAGTCGAGGGTGGTGGCGTTCCAGACCAAGCCATGGCGGGCGCTCCAGCGGTTTTGTTTAACCCAAACGAGCGCGGCCTCGAGGCGCTGGAGCACGGTCTGGCCGGCGATTTTTTCGGAGAGGAAGCCGTGGTCTTGGGTGGCCTGGATGTAGTGGAAGGTGCCGAGAACCAGCGAACTTTCCTGGTCGGTCTCCACCGAGTTTTTGTGGGCGCGCAGGTCTGGATGTCCGGGGACGGTTTTGAGATTGTAGGCGTCGGAGTAGTGGGAGGCCGGGGCGTAGCCGTCGAAGAGCTCGCCGTCGGGCTGCTGCATTTCGAAAAACACCTGTAGCGCCTCCCGGACCGCCTGCGCTTTGCCGAGCCGGCAGGCGGTGGGGATGAAGGTGGCGAAGTCGCGGATCCACACTTCGGGGTAACGATCCCCGGCGGTGAGGGAGGAGTCGAAGAGGCGTTCGGCGCGGGAGAGGATGCGGTCGAACACCGCGGTTTCGCGGATCATGCGGGCGAGTTCGTGGGCGGAAGGGGAGGCGGGCATGGGAGCTTGGCCAAGGCGGTGAGGGTGGGGTGAGCGCAGAAGTTGAAGCGGTGGTAAAGGAGGACCGAGGCGAACAGACGCCGGGGACGAAGCGAGCGGGTGGTGTCCGTTACAGTGACATTTCGGTGAAGGCGGGCCGTGAGGGTGATTCCTGCCTCTTTTCGGACGAAGCAGGCCGGGCGGGAGCCCGGCGGTCCCAGGGGCTACGGAGTCACGCGAAGGCGAAGGAATCGTCGCGAAGTAACGGATACAGGGTCGGTGACGGTGACCTCTTCGCCCACCGCGCCGGGGTTGGTGGCGATGACCGTCCACGTGCTCAGGTCGGAGCTGGCGAGGACCTCGTAGGTGAGCTCGGCACGGGCGCGGAAGAAGCTCAGTTGCAGTCTCGCCTCGGAGTTTACGTGGAAAGAGGAGGGAAGGGGGGTGGCGGCGAGCGGATCGAGGCCAAGCGCGTAGCGGAGGATGAGCGGGGGCTGACCGGCGTCTGGATCGGTGTCGAAGGGGAAGCCGTTTTCGTGCAGCCAGCGCTGGAAGGGCGTGAGGCTGGAGAGCGGGCGGAAGGTGACGTGCAGGCGGGGGCGGGAGGCGGGATTGGTGTCGTCGTCGGAGGCGAAGCGGACGAAGCGGTTGCTCGTCTGGGCCTCGGCCGAGGCGGAGCGGAGCAGCAGGTCAAGGGGGCGGGCGCCGGTGAGCGCGCCTTGCACGGCGTCGACGAAAAGCGCGGTGCTGGCGAAGCCGCGGGGCACGCCGATCTGGGTGGCGTCAAAGGCGGGGAGCGTGGCGAGCGGGGGGCTGAGGAAGTCGCCGCCAGGCGTGGTCCAGGCGCTGGTGCCGGAGCGGGTGTTCCAGGTGACGCTGGCCTCGGCGGGGGTGGCGCTGAGCGCGTGCAGTTCGAGGCCGCCGAGGGTGTCGGCGCCGGCTTGGGTGGCGGAGGTGAGCTCGAGATAGGCGGCGGTGATGATGGAGTCGGCCGGGATGCCGATGAGGGGGAAGGAGAGGGCGGCGCGCATGCGGTCGTTGCCGTTGACGAGGCCGACGATGAGCTGGGCGTTGGTGCCGAAGTTGGAGGTGGGCTGGCCGCTGCGGATGGTGGCGCCGACGTGGGTGTAGCCGGCCGAGCCTTCGGTGAAGGTGAGGGTTGTTTCGACCGGGGGCGGGGGCGGCTCCGGCGGCTCGATGACCGTCATCTGGGTCTGGATGGAGACGGCGGGCTGCGTGGCGAGGTTGGAGGTGAGGAGGATGGGGGCGGCGCGCAGGGTGCCGACGGGGAAGCCGGTGGCGTCGAAGGTGAGGGTGAGGGTGGCGCTGGAGCCGGCGGGGATGGTGAGGCTGGTGGAGGCGGCGGAGAGCCAGCGCACGGGCGGGGTGAGGCGGACGGCGAGGCCGTCGGTCACGAAGTTGGAGTTGTAGGCGACCTGGGTGGCGCGGGGCGTGCCGGGCGTGCCGTCCTGGATGCCGATGGTGGCGCCGAGGCGGGCTTGGTCGAAGGTGATCTCCTTGTATTGAAGAATGATTTCTCCGCTGGCGTGGAGGATGGCCTGGGTGGTGAGGCGCTGGTTGCGATCGCTGTGGTGGCGGACGTCGGTGAACTGGACGATGAAGGTGTCGAGCGTGCCGTCTCCGTCGCGATCGAGGGAGCGGATGTGGGCGGAGCCGGCGGGCTGGCCGGCGGCGTTGCGGAAGAGGAGATCGTCCCAGAAGAAACAGATCGAGTTGGGCGGGAGGAAGCTGTGGCCGACGGTGAGGGTGTTGGGCAGGGGCTGGTTGTTGAAGGACTGGGAATTCAGCAAAGGGCTGCCGGGATTGGCGAGGGTGAGGATGCCGTTGCTGTTGATGAAGCCCGCGGTGAAATTTCCCCCGCCGGCGTCGGGGTAGAAGGGGAAGCTGAAGCCGAAGGGAAGGGGGCCGAGGGCGCCGCTCTGGCCGTTGATGTAGATCGTCCAGTTGTCGTCGGTGTTGTCCAAGTTGGTGACGCGGGTGCCGGTGGTGGAGATATCCTGCCAGTCGAAGACCGGGCCGCCGGAGTCGTGGGAGGTGGAGATCGTGTAGTCGGCGAAAGCGGGCAGGGTGAGGGTGAAGGTCTGCGCGGAGCTGGCGGGGTTGTTGAGGGTGAGCGTGTAGGTGGTGGTGCCGTCGGCTGCGACCAGGGCTTGGATGGGGTCGAGCGGGACGGCGTCGTTGTCGCGGATGATGATGGTGGCTGAGGAGGGATGCCCGGGCTGGCCGACGCGGTAGGCTTCGTCGGCGAGGACGGTGATCACGACGGTTTCGTCGAGCTCGGGTAGGTCGTCGTCGATGGGGACGATGGCGAGGGTGGCGCTCGAGGAGCCGGCCGCGAAGCTGAGCGTGCCGGGCGGCGCGAGGTAGTCGGCGCCGGGGGTGGCGGTGCCGGAAAGGGCGTAGCGGACGAGGAGGGGCGAGGCGAGGTTGCCGGTGCGGGAGAAGGTGAAGACGCCCGGGACCGTGTCCTGCTCGCGGGCGATCGGCGTGGTGGCGACGACGGAGACGTCGGGCAGGGTGGGGGTCTGCGCGTCCACCAGGATGAACTCGGCGGAGGCGCGACCGAGGACGTAGGCGGAGGACGGGGAGAGCTGGATGCGCACGATCTCGTCGCCCTCGGCGAGATCGTCGGCGACGGGCTGAATGAGAATGACGGCATGGTGCTGGCCGGCGGGAATGGTGACGGAGCCATCGATGGCGGCGTAGTCGGTGCCGGGGGTGGCGAAGCCGGCGCCGGTGGGCACGGTAAACTGGACGGTGAGGGCGGCGGAGAGATCGGCGGAGGCGCGGGAGACGGTGAAGGAGCCGGTGCCGCCGGCCTCCGCGACGTAGGTATCGAGCGTTTGAATACTGACGAGGGGCTGTCCGGTGTAGCCGGAGGTGGCGAAGACGGAGCGGGAGTCGACGGCGCGGTCGGTGGAGAGGTTGTTGGGGTTGTCGAGGTGCTGGGCGCGCCAGCCCGCGAGGGTTTGGCTGACGATTTGGTCGCGATTGGGGAAGGAGACGTTGTCGGGATGGAAGTAGCGGTTGTCGTTGGTGGCTCCGTCGAGGGTGTCGAAGAACTGGCGCCACATGATGGTGCCGTAGGCGTTGGCGTAGAGGAGCTGGTTGGGGGTGGTGGCGGAGAGGACGGAGTGTCGGATGACGGTGCGGCCTTGGGGGCCGCGCGAGTTTTCGAGGATGCCGAGCTGGTTGTCGTTGTCGTGAAAGACGACGTGGTCGAAGACGGCGTTTTCGTTTTCGGCGAGGACGGCGCCGCGGCCCATGTAGGTGCCGACGGGCGGTCGGCGATTGTGGGCGAGGGTGGTGTTGCGGACGAGGACGCTGGTGTCGGAGCCGAGGGGCGGGGTGACGTTGTTGGCGTTGTTGTTGAACTCGATGAAGACGCCGGAGGCGAAGTTGTGGGTGGCGGCGGAGTCGGAGAGTTCGCTGCGGAAGCAGGCGGTGTCCCACCAGAAGCCGAAGCCTGCGTTGTGGGAGGCGCGGGAGCGGCGGATGACGGTGTTTTGGGCGTCACCGAGTTTGATGCCGCAAACGGTCCAGGAGTAGTAGCCACTGATGTGGGCCTGGCGGGCGTTGTGGGAGAAATCGCTGTCCTCCCAGGCGCCGCCGCGCCCACGGCCGCCGGCGCCGGCCTCGCCGTTGTGCACGGCGGAGAGGCGGCGCACGGTGTAGGGCGCGCGCATGTCCATGCTCAGGCCGGTGTGCTTGTTGTTCCGCACCACCACGTCCTCGACGAGCATGTTGCGGGCGTTTTGGAAGTGGACGGCGGACTCCATCAGGCCCGGGGCGGCGTGCTGGAAAACGAGGTTGCGGACGATGATGTTGGTGAGCGAGGTCGCGGTGCTCGGGCGAAAGTGGTAGAGGAGTTTGCGCTTGGTGGTGACCTCGACGAGGCGGGTGTTGAGGTTGGTGACCGAGGCGGGCGGGCGGAGGGTGATGAGCCCGGTGCTTTCGTTGACCCAGAAGGCGCCCTCGGCGGCGGTGAGTTTGGCGAGGGCGGCGCTGTCGGCGGGGCCGGCGACCTGGTAGTAGGTCTGCCCGTCGACGTGGACCATCTCGTAGCGGCGGAAGGCCTCGACGGCGGGCGGGTTGGAGCCGTTGAGGGGCGAGGCGCCCCAGGCGTAGGGCCAGGGGCGGGTCCAGGTGCCATCGCCGACGGAGGTCCAGCCGCCGGACCAGTCTTCGGAGCCGGAGAGGATGACGTCGCCGGTGTTGGCGGGGGCGGCACGGTTCCAGCCCGCGCCTTCAAGGACGAAGGGGGCGGGGGTGGAGGGCGACGGGAGGACGATGGCCCATTGGCCGCCGGGACTGCCTTCGCGGTAGGTGCCGGGGTGGACGAGGACGCGGACGCCGAGGTTGGCGGCGTTGTAGTGCTGGTGGGCGACGGTGAGTCCGCGGCTGATGGTGCGGAAGGGGGAGGAGGCGGAGCCGTTGCCGGAGCTGTCGTTGCCGGAGGGGCTGACGTGGAGGGTGGCGACGATGAGGGACTCGTCGATGGGGGCGGCGCCTGGCTCGGTGGCGAGGGCGCGGCTCAGGGCCGCGAAAGCGAGGAAGGCCAGCGCGAGGAGAAGGGGTAGGGGGCGGGGCATGGGGAGGGGCGGGGGGGCCCCCCGGGGGGCAGCTCAAAAAGCCCACGACCCAATACCACACCCCCCGGCCCGCGCGGGGGGGGGGGGGGGGCCGGGGGGGGACCCCCCCC
>JAUVVA010000169.1 GCA_030604905.1 Verrucomicrobiota bacterium
CTTCAAACGGCCGAAGGGCGCCGCGCCGCAAAACTTCATCGAGGGCCGCAGCACCTACATCCCCGACTACGACACGCCCCGCTTTCGCCTCACCCCGAAGCATTTCGCCTACATCAAGATCGCCGAGGGCTGCAACCACCCCTGCGCCTTCTGCATCATCCCGCAGATCCGCGGCCGCCACCGCTCCCGCTCGGTCGAGAGCGTCGTCGCCGAGGCCCGCCGGCTCGTCGCCGAGGGCGTGAAGGAGATCAACCTGATCTCCCAGGACACGACCTACTTCGGCATGGACACCTGGGAACAGCGCCCCAACCCGCGCTCGCCCGTGGACTCCTCGCGCGGCACCGCCCTCACCACCCTGCTGCGCGAGCTCAACGCCATCGAAGGGGATTTCTGGATACGCCTGCTCTACACGCACCCCGCGCACTGGTCGGACGAGTTGATCAAGACCATCGCCGAGTGCCCCAAGGTCGCCCGCTACATCGACATCCCGCTCCAGCACATCAGCGACCACATGCTCGGCCGCATGCAGCGCGAGACCAGCGGTCAATACATCCGCGACCTCATCGCCCGCATCCGCGCCGGCATCCCCGGCATCGCCGTGCGCACCACCTTCATCGTCGGCTTCCCCGGTGAGACCGAGGCCGACGTGGAGGAACTCTGCGAGTTCATCCGCACGACCAAGTTCGAGCGCCTCGGCGTCTTCCGCTACTCCCAGGAGGAGGGCACCAAAGCCGCCAAGATGGACGAGCAGCTCACCGTGAAGGTGAAGGAGGCCCGCTGGCACAAGACCATGGCGCTCCAGCGCGACATCGCCGCCGAGGTGAGCAAGAGCTACGTGGGCCGGACGCTCCGCGTGCTCGTCGAGGAGCCCGGCGTGGCCCGCGGCGAGGCCGACGCGCCCGACATCGATGGTCGCGTCTACGTGCCGCGCACGCTGCCCGTGGGCCAGTTTGCCGAGGTCGAGATCACCGGCTACCGCGACTACGACCTGCTCGCGCTGCCCAAGGGCGAGAAGCCCAAGGAATACAAGGTCGCGAAGCAGGCCCAGTAGCACCAAGGAGCGTCGCCCGCGATCCCGCCACGCGGGATCTCACGCGCCTCGCCACCGTCGGCGCAAAGCCGGCGTTCGCAAGCGAACGCCCTACCTTGCCGCTCCGCTCCTGCTCTAGAAGCCGCGTCGCGACAGCGTCGGGCGCGGAGGCGCCCGACACCACGCCCGATCCCGGACGGTTTCAGCCCTGCTTGGGCGGCTCGGGCTGAGCGCCCGGCTCCGACTGAGACGGCTCCTGACCGGGCCCGGCCGGCGGCGGGGTGGGGGCGTTGCTGCGGCCGCTGGTCGTCATCATCGTGCGCACCTGCGCGGTCACGCGCGGCACCTCGCCGGGGGCGGTCGGCTGCGGCGCGGCCTTGGGGCTGGCCTTCGGCGCGGGCAGGGGCTTGGCCGGGGCGGTGAGGCGCGCGCCGGGAGCGGCTTTCACCTGCATCGGCGCGGCCGTGCCGGCCGGGCCCTGCGCGCGGGCGTTCTTCGCCAGCATCGCGAGCATGTTCTCGAACACCTGCACGTTCGAGGCGCTGCGGAAGAGGCCGGTGCAAATCTGCAGCCGCACGTTCTCCATCAGCTTTTCAAAATGACGGTAGGCCTCGCCCTTGTATTCCACGAGCGGGTCCTTCTGGCCGTAGCTGCGCAGGCCGATGGAGCGGCGCAGCTCCTCCATCTCGGTGAGGTGCTCCTGCCAGTGCTGGTCGATCGCGTTGATGACGACGTAGCGCTCGATCGCGCCGAGCGCCTCGGGAATCTCGACCGACTCCTTCACCGCGTAGGCCTCGCGGATCTTTTCGACCACGAGCTTCTGCACCTCGTCGAAGCCCTTGCCCTGGATTTCCTCGATCTTGAGACCGATGGGGAAGTGGGTGTTGGCCCAGCCGACGAAGCCCTCGGTGCCGGTGGTGGCGGCGTTGGCGCTGGCGGCGTTGCCGCCGATGCCGGCGATTTCGAGGCGTGCGGCGACCTCCTCCTCGACCTGCTCGAAGATGATGTCCTTCGGGCGGTCGGCATGGATGGCGCCGTTGCGGATGCCGTAGACGACCTCGCGCTGCTGGTTGAGCACGTCGTCGTATTGGAGCAGGCGTTTGCGGGCGGAGAAGTTTTGCTGTTCCACCTTCTTTTGCGCGCTCTCGATCGAGCGGTTGAGCCAGGGATGCTCGAGCTCCTCGCCCTCCTGCATCGAGCCCTCCATCATGCGCGAGGCCAGGTTGCCCTGGAGGAAGAGGCGCATGAGGTCGTCCTCGAGCGAGAGGTAGAACTTGGTGAGACCGGGGTCGCCCTGGCGCGAGCAGCGGCCGCGCAGCTGGCGGTCGATGCGGCGCGACTCGTGGCGCTCGGTGCCGATCACGAAGAGGCCGCCGAGCTCGCGCACGCCCTCGCCGAGTTTGATGTCGGTGCCGCGGCCGGCCATGTTGGTCGCGATGGTCACGGCGCCGCGCTGGCCGGCGCGCGCCACGATCTCGGCCTCCTGCTGGTGCAGCTTGGCGTTGAGCACGGTGTGCACGACGCCGAGGCGCTTGAGCATGCGGGAGAGCACCTCGGACTGCTCGACCGAGACCGTGCCCACGAGCACGGGCTGGCCGCGCTTGTTGGCCGCCTCGATCTCCTTGGCGACCGCGTTGTATTTGTCGCGGCGGGTCTTGAAGATGGAGTCGTTCTTGTCGATGCGGATGCAGGGCTTGTTGGTCGGGATGACCTGCACGCCCAGCTTGTAGATGTCCTGAAACTCGGTGGCCTCGGTCTCGGCGGTGCCGGTCATGCCCGCGAGTTTCTCATACATGCGGAAGTAGTTCTGGATGGTGACGGTGGCGTAGGTGCGCGTCTCGCGCTCGATGGTGACGCCCTCCTTGGCCTCGACCGCCTGGTGCAGGCCGTCGGACCAGCGGCGGCCGGGCATCACGCGGCCGGTGTTTTCGTCGACGATCATCACCTTGCCCTCGGCGACGACGTATTGGATGTCGCGCTCGTAGATCGAGTAGGCGCGGAGCAGCTGCGAGATGGCATGGATCTCCTCGGAGACCTGCGAGAACTGCTCCTGGGCGGCGGCGCGCTGGGCCTCCTTTTGCTCGGGCGTGAGGTCGGCCTGGCGCTCGAGGTCGGAGAACTGCGTGGCGAGATCGGGCAGCGTGAAGGCGTCGGGATTGTCGGGGCGGAGGAAGCGGCGGCCCATCTCGCTGAGGTCGGCCTGGTGCTGGCGCTCGTCGATGGTGTAGTAGAGCTCCTCCTTGAGGGCGAAGAGCTCGCGCTTCTGGAAGTCGGAGTTGAGCTGGACCTCGGTCTTGTCGAGCAGCTTGCGCCAGGCGGCGTTCTCCATGAGGCCGAGCAGCTGCTTGTTCTTCGGATTGCCGAGCTTCACCTGGAGCATGCGGCGGGCGGCGGTGTAGCTCTCGTCGGGCGAGACGTCGGGCTTCTCGAGGACCTTCTTCGCCTCGGAGATGAAGCGGTTGCAGAGGCGGGTCTGCTCCTGCACGAGGCGGGCGACCTGCGGCTGCAGGCGGGTGAAGGGTTGCTCGCGCTCGATGGGCGCGGGGCCGGAGATGATGAGCGGGGTGCGGGCTTCGTCGACCAGGATGGAGTCGATCTCGTCGACGATGCAGAACCAGTGGTCGCGTTGCACCTGGTCCTCCTTGCGCGTGGCCATGCCGTTGTCGCGCAGGTAGTCGAAGCCGAACTCGGAGGCGGTGCCGTAGGTGATGTCGCAACCATACATGGCGCGGCGCAGGTCGGGCGGCATCTGCTGCTGGATGCAGCCGACGGTCAGGCCGAGGAAGCGGTAGAGGTAGCCCATCCACTCGGAGTCGCGGCGGGCGAGGTAGTCGTTGACCGTGACGAGCTGGGTGTTGCGGCCGGTGAGGGCGTTGAGATACATCGCGGTGGTGGCGACGAGGGTCTTGCCCTCGCCCGTGGCCATCTCGGCGATGCGGCCCTGGTGCAGCGCGAGGCCGCCGATCAGCTGCACGTCGAAGTGGACCATGTTCCACTCGAGCTCCTGGCCGCAGACGAGGCCCTTGGTGCCGACGAGGCGGCGGGCGGCGTTTTTCACCGCCGCGAAAGCCTCGGGCAGCACGGCGTCGAGCGCGGCGCGCTTGTCGGTGGCGGCGGCGATGCGGGCCTTGAACTCGGCGGTCTTCGCCCGCAGTTCGTCGTCGCTCAGCTTTTGGTAGGACGCCTCGATCTCGTTGATTTTGGCCACGATGGGCTTGGCGCGCTCGAGGAACTTGCGGTAGTGGCGGCCGGCAAAACGCTTGAGGATAAACGACAACATGGAAGGTCTGACCCTAGGGCGGCGCGCAGGCTTGGCAAACGGCAAATCCGCGCGCGCTCAGGGCTGTAAAAAGGACGCCCCGCCACCCCCCCGCTGTTCCCCCGGCCGCCTGCCCCTAGAGTTCCCCCAGGCGCCCCGCCCAGCTCGACCCGCGCGGATACACCGCGCCCACCCGGATGGGCGGCGCGGGCGGCGCCAGACGACGAACGACGACCCGCGAGCCGCAAAGCTCCCGCAAGCTCTCCCCGCCAAAGGCCACCCCGCGCCCCGCCTCGATCGCGGCAAACACGCTCGCGGCACTGTCGTGCTGCTCCGCGATCCTCGGCCGGGCCCGCCCCTTGAACACCTCGGCCAGCCAGCGGTGATACTCGGGATACTCCACGCGAGAAAACGCGATCACCGGCTCCCTCTCCACGTCCTCGAGGCGCACCGGCCGGCGCCGCTCCGCCGCGTGCCCGCGCGGCAACACGACACAGGCCGGGATGCGGCGGAGCTCTCGAAACACCAGCCCGCCCAGCGCCGCCCCGCCCGGATGCACCACCAGACCAAAATCAAGCTTACCGCCACGCAGTCGCCGCAGCATCTCCGCCGTGCCCAGGTCGTGCAGGCGAGGCGCTCCCCGCCGCGTCTCCGCGCCGAGGCAACGCAGCAAGCGCGGCAAGATATCCAGCGCGAGAGAGGGCGCGTAGCCGATGCGCACCGCCTCGCGCCCCTCGACCGCGCGCACCGCCTCCACCGCCAGCTCCACCCGGCGCAGGACCTCGCCGGCCTGCTTCACAAAGACCTTGCCCGCCGCGGTGAGGCGCAGCGCCTTCGGCGTGCGCTCAAACAGGGCGCACCCGAGCTCTTCCTCCAGCTGCCGGATCTGCCGGCTGAGCGGAGGCTGCGAGATGTTCAGGCGCTGCGCGGCGCGGCTCACGTTCTCCACCTCCGCCACGGCGAGAAAATAACGCAGATGCCTCAGCTCCATCGGCCCGAGCATACCCGCCGGGTATGCTCACGCGAGCCAAATGATATTTCACCCGCCGACGCCGGTGCGGCATAATCACGAAGCTCCCCGGCGCTCCCGCCGGGGGCTCGCCGGCCCCCGCCTCACCGCGGACCGGCGGCCTTCGTCCCACCATAACACCAAAAACCCACGCGCCTCCGCGCCACCCGCCATGTCCACCCGACCCTACCGCCGCCTCGACAAGAACAACGCCGCCGTGCTCCTCGTCGACCACCAGACCGGCCTCACCAACCTCGTCCACGACTTCTCGCCCGACGACTTCAAGAACAACGTCCTCGCCCTCGCCGACTGCGCCGAGTATTTCAAGCTCCCCACCATCCTCACCACCAGCTTCGAGAGCGGCCCCAACGGCCCGCTCGTGCCCGAGCTGAAGAAACAGTTCCCGAACGCGCCCTACATCGCGCGCCCCGGCAACATCAACGCCTGGGACAACGAGGACTTCGTCAACGCCGTCCGCGCCACCGGCAAGAAGCAGCTCATCATCGCCGGCATCGTCACCGAGGTCTGCGTCGCCTTCCCCACGCTCTCCGCGATCGAGGCCGGTTACGAGGTCTTCGTGGTCACCGACGCCTCCGGCACCTTCAACCAGGTGACGCGCGAGGCCGCCTGGCAGCGCATGTCCGCCGCCGGCGCTCAGCTGATGACCTGGTTTGGCGTGGCCTGCGAGCTGCACCGCGACTGGCGCAACGACATCGAGGGCCTCGGCACCCTCTTCTCCAACCACCTGCCCGGCTACCGCTGTCTCATCAACAGCCACCTCGCCCACACCCGCTGAGCGAGTCGGGCGCGCGCCGCATAAAACGCGCGCGCCCTCGGGCCCGACATCGAAACGGCTCCGCCTTCCGCTAAAATCGTCCCCCCGTAGCGGAAGCGCGGGGCGTTTCCGTCGCCCGCCCGGCCACGCTAAAATTTCAGCCGCCGCGTCTCGGGCTTGGCCGCCGGCTCGGTCAGCAGGGACTGGCGAAAAAACTCCTGCGCGGCCTTCAGCAACGCTGCATACTGCGAGTATTGCCCGGCCCAGGAGTTGGGCACGCTCACGCGCTTGATCACGCCGGAGCCCACCTGGTCGGGCGCGTCGGCGTCGGGCGTCATCTCGACGGCAAACTTCGGATCGCGCACGTGCACGACGAAGTGCCTCGATTTGCCATTCGCCCGCTCGCGCTCCACCCGCATGAAGGGTCCGGACAAGTCCGCCATGATGGCGCACACCGTGGTTGCTTTGTCCGTCCCGGGCAAACCCGGAATCAAGCTCGCGCACCGGCCCGGTTTTCGCCCTTGTTCCGCGGCTTCCCGGCCCGCATATCGGGCCAGGCCCTGTAGCGTCCGACCCACCAAGCCCCCATGAACGAGCTCCGACTGGAAGTCCCGCGCCTCAATCCACTGCCCTTCATCGTCGCCGATGTCGTGCTCGTCGCCGCCGCCGTGATCATCGGCTGGCGCGCGCCGGCCCCGATCAGCCCGGCCGCGCTCGCCGCCATCGCCCTCTGCGTGGCCACCGGCGCCGTCGCTTTGCTCTATCCCTTTGTCGTCAACCACGCCCGCCGCCAGGAAGAGGCGGTGCAGGAACGCGCCGACCAGATCGAGGCCCTCGCCCGCACCGTCGCCGCCTCGGCCGAGCAGATCAGCATCGCCGTCTCCAACCTCCCCGCCATCGCGGAAAACTCCGCCCGCCAGCTCAAGGCCGCCGAACAGCTGCCCGCCGCCCTCAAGGAGCAGCTCGCCGGCCTCCAGCGCCAGCTCTCCGCCACCGCCGCCGAGGAAAACGCCGCCCTCCGCCACGAGCTCGACACCCTGCGCTCCGCCCAGACCGACCGCCTCTCCTCCGCCCTCGAAGGCTTGCAACGCGCCACCGCCGACCTCGCCCGCCTCGAGAAACTCGCCGCGCAACACTCCACCGCCCTCGACCAGGCCGTCGCGCAACTGCCCCGCCTCGCCGACGCCTTTGGCCAGCAAGCGTCCGAGACCCTGCGCGGCGAGACCTCCGCCGCCGCCACCGCGCTGCAAAGCGCGGCCGGCGAGGCCGCCCGCAATCTCGCCCACACCGCCGAGGATGCGCGCCAAAACTTCGAGCGCAGCCTCCGCGAAGGCCTCGCCCAACTCGCCGCCCAGGCCGCCGCCGTGCAGACCGCCGCCGCCCAAGTCGCCGCCGCGCAAGCCTCCGCGGCCCAAGCGGCCGCCGCTCAGGCCACCGCCTCCGCGACCCCGCCGCGCGCCAAAGCCCGCTCCGCCGCCTCGCCCAAAACGCAGCCCGAAGCGACACCCGCGCCCGCCGCCACCTCGGCCGCGCCCCCCCGCCCCCCCCCCCCCCCC
>JAUVVA010000167.1 GCA_030604905.1 Verrucomicrobiota bacterium
CAGCGAGGCCGGCAAGGCGCAGGTGAAGGCCATGACCGACTACTACCTGGGCAACGCCGCGCTCATCCGCGAGGCCGTCACCAAGCTCGGCCTGAAGTGCGTGGGCGGGGACAACGCGCCCTACATCTGGATCAACACCGGCACCGATTCCTGGGCCTTCTTCGACAAGCTGCTCAACGAGGCGCAGGTGGTCTGCACGCCCGGCGCCGGCTTCGGCAAGTGCGGCGAGGGCCACGTGCGCATCAGCGCCTTCAACTCGCGCGAAAACGTCGAGAAGGCCCTGGCCCGCATCGCCGCCGCGCTGAAGTGAGCGGGGCATCTGGCATCCGGATCGACCGCGGATCTCGCGGATAACCCTGCGTTCCGGGGTCGGTCCCGAGTTATTGTTCTAGAGCTCGACGTCGCGACAGCGCGCGTCGAGCTCGCGCAGCACGAGCTCGAGGTCGGCCGGCGTGAGCGGCTGGCCGGGCAGGCCGACGGGCGTGCTGGTCGGCTTTTGGATCGCGTCGGGCAGCTCGCGCGGGCTCAGCACGTGCACCGCGCCGCGGCCTTTGCGCAGGATGCTCCAGCCGGGAAACACCAGCAGCGCGTGCACGGGCACGGTGCGGCCGGTCTGGTTGGCGAGGTGGCGGGCGAGCCACTCGGCCTGGCGGTGCGCCTGCTCGAGCCCGTGCCTGTCCTCGCCCCACGGATACGCGAGCGCGTCGCCATCGTAGATGATCTCGTGCGCCATGAAGCCGACGCGTGCGCGACCCTTGCGGCGGGTCTTGGTCTCGATGGCGAAGACGCCGACGGGACCCACGACCACGTGGTCGATGGTGTTGCTCGCAGGCGTGTCGCGGTCCACCGCGGAGCGAGTGGGCGCGGCGTCGCGCGCGGGTGAATCGCCGGCGGGCACATCGTGAAACACGTGATAGCCGGCGGCCTTGAGCGGCTCGAGTTGCTCGGCGACCACGCGTTCGCCGAAGTGGCCGAGGCGGGTGTTGCGGCGGCGGTCGATGAGGGCGACGAGGCGGCGCGCGCCAAACCAGAAGGCGGCGAGCAGGCCGGCGAGGCCGAGCCAGATGAGAAACCCGGAGCTGATCGGGTAGCCGGGGGCGAGGCGCGCGGCGAGGTAGAGGAGGGCGCCGTAGCCGATGGCGGGCAGGCCGAGGAAGAGCAGGGCGACGTTGAGCGCTTGTTCGTCGAGCGCGGCGAGGCGTTGGCGGTGCGATTCGCCGGGACCGCGGAGGAGGCGGGTGTTGTCGGGAAAGGGCGCGCGATCTTGGCGCGAGCGGGCGCGGAGAAAGAGGAGCAGGCCGACGGTGCCGGCGCAGAGCAGCAGGTAACCAAGCGCGAGGTAGACCGAGGTCATGCGGGGGATAGGGGCAGAAGCGGAAACGAGGAGCAAACTCGGCAGCCGTTGTCACCAGTTGGGTGACATTGTCACCAGATTGGTGACAATCGGGTGGGTTGTCCTCTGGGTGGGCTGGTGGTTTCGTTGGCCGCGGTTTTCTCACCCATTGGGTGACACTTTTATGGGGGCGGGCGGGAACTGGTCGGGGTCGGGAGGGACGATTCCGGAGATGTCGCGTCCGCTTTGCGCGAGGGCGAGCCAGTGGAGGAGGCGGAGGGTCATCTCCGCGTCGGGCGAGCGCCGGCCTTTGATGAACTCGGTGACGCGCTGGCGCGGCACGCCGAGATGGCGGGCGAGGCGGGCTCGGGAGCCGTGGGCTTTCAGCGCGAGGTCGAGGCGGGCCGCGAGCACGTCCCACATCGGCGTGGCGGTGGCGGCTTCCGCGTCGGCCGCGGCGGCGAGTGCGGTGGCATCGGGGAGGCGTTTGCCTTTGCGGCGCCGGTCGATGGCCCGGAAGGTCGAACGCGCCGCGCGATGGGCGGCGGCGAGACCTGCCTGGCCGAGGGTCTCGATCAAATCCGCTATGCCGGAGAGGTTGGCAGGCATCGGCACGGGAGCTCGAGGGATGGGCGGTTTCACGAGGCAAGTGTAACCCAATGGGTGACAGTTGGCGCAAGCGCCTTGCGTGGCGGGAGCTGGGACGGCGGAAGCAAAAGTGTAACCACCGGTGGTGACACTCTTCCGCCGGGAGAATGTAACCACGGGTGGTTACAGTTTCGCTGCGGGAGTCTTCAGCCGGGTGACACGGGCAGGACGGGCGGCAGGGGGAAATCGAGGTCGGCGGCGAAGGCGCGGAGGAGGTCGGCTTCGTCGGCGGAGAGGCGGGCGTTGGCGGTGAGGGCGGTGGCGAAGGCGCCGAGGATGCGCTTGCGGAAGGGGGCGGGGGTGTGGGCGAGGCGTTCGAGCGCCGCGTCGAGCGGCTCCCAGCCGGGGGTGCTCGCGGCGTGGTAGGCGAGCGGGGGCTGGAGTCCGTTGAACTCGACGGCGGCGGAGGCGAAGGCCTCGCGGGCCGCGGACTCGTCGGCCGCGTCGATGCGGGCGGCGGCGGTCAGGGCGAGGGAGAGCTCGGGCACGACCTGGGTGGGCGCGAGCAGACGGGCGTTTTCGGGCGAGTGGTCGGCGAGGCCGAGGGTGCGGGAGACGATGCGGCGGAGCGCGAATTCGCGCAGACTCACCTGACCGTCGGCGCGGATGAGGGCATCGAGACTGTCGAGCAGCCGGGCCGCGGCGGTCTTGTCGAGCTGGCGGAGGGCGGGCGCGGCGAGGTGGAGCAGCGAGAGGTGGTGGTCGTGCGGCACGTCGACCAAGGCGGCGCGGAGGGAGTCGGCGAGGCGCGCGGTCTCGGTGTTGGTGCGGCGGCGAAGGAGGTCGACCAGCGGGTGGGGGCGCGGCACGGCGCCTTCCGTGCGGTGGAGGCAGAGCGCGAAGCAGAGCGCCGAGACTTGCGAGACATCGTGCGCGGCGTCCCGGATCGCCTCGGGCAAAGCGGAGAGGAAGCGGCGTTCGGCGGCGACGGCGGCGGGTGAGATCTGGCCGGCCGAGCCGAGGAGCGCGGCGACGGTGAGGCCCTTGGAGACGGGCGCCGCTCCGCGACGGGCGCCGCCGGCCGCGGGGGCGAGGGAGCGGGACGCTCCATCGTGATCACGGATTTCGCTCGAGGGATGCCACGCCGAGGCGGCGGCGGGCGGCAGGGGGCGACCGTCCCAGGATGGATCGAGGGCGCGGATGCGGTTATGAATCGGGGGATGGGTGGCGAGGAGGGTGCCGAGGGCGCCGCCGAAGTTTTGCGCGAAACAGAAGTGACTGATCTCGCTGGCGGAACTTGCGGCGAGGCGGCCGCCGTGCTCGCAGGCGACGATGCGCTTGAGGGCGTCGGCGAGGCCGGCGGGGTTGCGCGTGAATTGCACGGCGGAGGCGTCGGCGAGGTGTTCGCGTTGGCGCGACACGGCGGCCTGGATGAGCCGGCCGGAGAGAAAGCCGAAGCCGCCGATCAGGTAGATCGTGGAGCCGACGAGCAGGAAGGGGATGCCGACGAGCGCGGCGTTTTTTCCGTTGGAGCCGTGCCACGCGAACTCGATGCCCACGCGCATGATCGCGCGGCCGAGGATGACGAGCGAGAGGATGCCGTAGAGCAGCGAGACGAGGCGGGTATTGAGCCGCATGTCGCCGTTGATGATGTGGCTGAATTCGTGGGCGACGACGCCTTGGAGCTCGTCGCGGTCGAGGCTCCGGAGGCAGCCGCGGGTGACGGCGATGGCGGCGTCGTTTTGGCTGTAGCCGGCGGCGAAGGCGTTGATGCCGGGCTCGCCGGGGAGCAGGTAGACCGAGGGCACGGGCAGACCCGAGGCGAGGGATATCTCCTCGACGACGTTGTAGAGGGTGCGCTCGCGGAGGTCGCGGGTGGCGGGGTCGATGGCCACGCCGCCCACGTCCTCGGCGACCGCGCCGCCGCCGGCGCGAAGGCTCCACCACTTGAAGAAGCAGCTGATCGCGACCATGGGGAGGAAGAGCCACAAGATCGTCCCGAGCGCGCCGGGCTGCCACCAATCGATCCGCGAGAGGCTGCCGAGGGTCGCTTCCGGATAGGCTTCGAGGCCGCCGCCGTGGGCGTTGGAGCGGAGGCCGAGGAGGCCGGTGCCGGCGACCCAGACGAGGTAGAGCGCGGCGGCGGTGCAGAGAACGCCGAGCAGGAAGAGCGCGACCAGGGGGCCGGTGCGGCGGCGTGCGCGGGCCTGCGCCTCGAAAAAATCCATGGCCGGTTAGGTCAGGCCGGCGCTGTCGGCGAGACGGGCAGGAGCGGGGGCAGGGGGCAATCGAGGGCGGCGGCGAAGGCGCGGAGGAGGTCGGCCTCGTCGGCGGAGAGGCGGGCGTTGGCGGTGAGGGCGGTGGCGAAGGCGCCGAGGATGCGCTTGCGGAAGGGGGCGGGGGTGTGGGCGAGGTGCTCGAGCGCCTCGTCGAGCTCGTCCCAGGTGGAGGCGCCCTCGGCGCGGTAGGCGAGCGGGGGCTGGAGACCGTTGAACTCCATGGCGGCGCGGGAAAAGGCCTGGCGCGCGGCGGCGTCGTCGGTCGCCTCGATGCGGGCGGCGGCGGAGAGGGCGAGGGAGAGCTCGGGGGCGACCTGGGCGGGCGCGAGCACGTGGATGGCGTCGCGTGGGTTGGAGGCGAGGCCGAGGGTGCGCGAGACGATGCGCTGGAGGGCAAACTCGCGCACGCTCACCTGGCCGTCGGCGCGGATGAGGGCGTCGAGGGTGTCGAGGAGGCGCGCGGAGGAGCCTTCGTCGAGCTGGCGGAGGGCGGGCGCGGCGAGGTGGAGGAGGGAGAGGTGGTGGTCGTGCGGCACCTCGGCGAGGGCGGCGCGGAGCGAGGCGGCGCGGCGGGCGGTGGCGGAGTCGCTACGGCTGCCGATGAGCTCGAGGAGCGGGGCGGGCGGCGGGGCGTTTTTGTCGCCGCCGGGCAGGCAGAGGGCGAAGCAGAGGGCGTCGACCTGCGAGACATCGTGCGTGGCGTCGCGGATGGAGTCGGGCAGGGCGGCGAGGAAGCGGCGCTCGGCGGCGACGGCGCTGGGCTGGATCTGGCCGGCGCTGCCGAGGATGTCGGCGGCGGCGATGACCTGCACGATGGGCGGCACGCCCGGGAGAATCTTTTCGAGGCCGGGGATGGGCGGCGGGCGGCCTTGTTGGCCGGCGCCGACCGGCGCGGCGGGGGGCGGGGGCGGGGCGACGGGCAGGCGGGACTCGAGGTAGCGGCCGTTCCAGGCGGGCTCGATGGCGCGGATGCGTTGCTCCAGGGGCGGGTGCGTGGCGAAGGCGCCGAAGAGCGAGGAGCCGAAGTTTTGGACGAAGCAGAAGTGGCTGATCTCGTTGGCGTGGGCGTTGTGGAGCACGCCGCCGATGGCGCTGCCGCCGACTTTTTTGAGGGCGTCGCCGAGGCCGGGCGGGTTGCGGGTAAACTGCACCGCGGCGGCGTCGGCGAGGTATTCGCGCTGGCGGGAGACGGCGGCCTGGATGAGGCGGCCGAAGAGGTGGCCGATGTAGCCGATGACGAGGAGCGCGAGGCCGATGAGGACGAGGATCGCGAGGGCGCCGGCGCCGGAGTTCTTGCCGCTGCGGCGGCCTCCGCCGTAGAGCCGGGCCCGGCCCATCGAGCGCAGGAGCACGCGGCCGATGACGGAGAGGGCGAGGATGCCAAACACGAGCGCGGAGAGGCGCGTGTTGAGGCGCATGTCGCCGTTGAGGATGTGGCTGAACTCGTGGGCGATGACGCCTTGGAGCTCGTCGCGGGAGAGGCGGGCGAGGGCGCCGTCGGTCACGGCCACGGCGGCGTCGCCGGGGGAGTAGCCGGCGGCGAAGGCGTTGATGCCGGGCTCGTCGGGCAGGATGTAGACGGCGGGCACGGGCACTCCGGAGGCGAGCGACATCTCCTCGACGATGTTGAGGAGGCTGCGTTCGCGCAGGTCGGTGGTGTGGGGCTGCACGCGGCGGCCGCCGACCATCTCGGCGACGGCGGGGCCGCCGGCGCGGAGGGCTTGCCAACGGGTGAGCGAGGCGATGCCGCAGACCAGCAGGGTGCCGAGGCTGACAAAGGCGAGCAGCTCGGGGCGCCACCAGGGATGATCGGCCTCCACGCCCGCGAGGTCGCTGATGAGGACCGCGGCGGCGTAGAGCGAGGCGATGGTGCCGAGGAGCGCGAGGACGAAGAGGACGACCAGGCGGCCGGAGCGTTTTTTGGCGAGTGCTTGGGCCTCGAAGAAGTCCATGGGGGAGGAGGTGGGACGAGGAGTCGAGGGGGCGAGGAGTCGAGGAGCCAGACAGGGTCGACGGAGCCGGGAGCGGGCGGCGTGGGCCGGGGACTAGTAGCTCGGGTGGCGGAGCGGCGGCGGGAGGGGCGGCCGTTTCTCCGCGGCGAGGCGGGCGCGACGGACGACGAAGAAGTAGATCAGCGCGCCGATCCAGCCGGCGAAGACGATGACGAGAATCCACAGGAGGCGGTGGTTTTTCTCGCCCGGAGGCTCCGGCGCTTGGATGCAGTCGATCAGCATCCAGATCCAGAAGGCGAAGCAGGCCAGCGCGAAGAGGCCGCCGAAAAAGAAGAACAGGAAGAAACCGATGGCGAAGGGTTCCATGGTGATGGGAAGGTGGACGGCGAGGATCGGCATCAGGCGAAGGGGCTTCGCGGCGGGAAAGGGGCGCTGAGCCGAGGAGGTGCCCGAGGTCGCGGAGTCAGGAGGTCGAGGAGGCGAAGGGGGCGGTGGCGGGCGCCGGACCTCGGTGGACGGGGCTCCTCGGCTCCTCGGCCTTTCGACTCCTCGACCTGTCCTGAGCGGGCGCGGCCGCGCGCCCGCTCAGAACTGCACCTTGGGCGCGATGCGCTCGGCGGGGCTGTCGACGCTGAAGAGCTCGGCGGGCTGGAAGCCCATCGCGCCGGCGAGGATCACGGTGGGGAAGGTCTCGCGCCGGGTGTTGTAGGTCATCACGGCGTCGTTGAAGGCCTGGCGGGCGAATGCGATTTTGTTCTCCGTGCTGGTGAGCTCCTCGGTGAGGCGGAGCATGTTTTGGTTGGCCTTCAGGTCGGGGTAGGCCTCGGAGACGACCATGAGGCGGGAGAGGGCGCCGCCGAGACCGGCCTCGGCGCCGAGCAGGCCCTTGAGCGCGGCGGGGTCGGCGGGGTTGGCGGCGGCGGCCTTGGCGGCGGCGGCGGCGATGTTGCGCGCCTGGATCACGGCCTCGAGGGTCTCGCGCTCGTGCTTGAGGTAGCCTTTGGCGGTCTCGACGAGGTTGGGAATCAGGTCGTAGCGGCGCTTCAACTGCACGTCGATCTGGGCGAAGGCGTTTTTGAAGCGGTTGCGGAGGGTGACGAGGCCGTTGTAGAGGCTGACGGCCCAGAGGCCGACGATGAGGGCAAGGCCCATGAGGACCAAGAGGATGATGAGGGCGGGGCTCATGACGCGAAAGATGGAACGCGGGGCGCGGCAGGCGAGTCCGAATCACGGGTTGCCAAGGGGGTGCCCCCGTCGCCAGCCTCGCGGGCTTTCCCCGCAATCTTTACCGGTCAAACCGCTCCGCCATGTCTCGTCGCCTCTCCTTTCTTCTCTGCCTGCTCGCGCTCGCGACGGGTGGCGGGCGCGCGCAGACCGGGGCGGAGCCGGAGCCGGGCGCGGAGCCCTCGCTCTTCGCGCCGGTGCCGCTCGCGCCCACGCCGGAGGCGGCCGGGCCCTGGCTGGTGCACGAGGAGGGCGCGCGCCGGGCGCTCGCGCTTGGCTTCACGGCCTCGGCCGCCGC
>JAUVVA010000023.1 GCA_030604905.1 Verrucomicrobiota bacterium
AACGCCGGGCCAGCCCCTTTTCCTCGCCACCCGAAGGGCTGGGGCGGAGCCGGTCGAGGGCGGCGTTGGGCGCGAGGGGCAGGGCGCTCCGCGCCCAGCACCCTCGCCCCCGCCTTGCCCTCAACCGGCTGCGCTCCCAGCGACACACCGCTTTATTTTGAAGACAGCTCCTTGCTCTCCGCCGCGTGGAGTCGCCGGTAGGCCGCGGGGGGCAGGCCCACGCGGGCGCGGAAGGCCTTGGAGAAATGGAAGCGGTCGGCGAAGCCCAGGCGCGAGGCGAGGTGGTCGATGGGCTCGTCGCCGCGCGCCAGGGCCTCGGCGGCGAGGGCGAGGCGGCGCTCCAGGGCGTAGCGAGCGGGGCTGAGGCCCACCGCCTCGCCAAAGCGCCGCAGGAACTGCCGCGTGCCGAGGCCGCAGGCGCGGGCGAGCTCGGCGTTGGCGGGCGGGGCCTCCGGCCGCTCCTCGATGCGACGGAGCGCCGGCGCCACGGTCGGCGGGAGGCTGAGCCAGGCGGCCCAGGCGGCGCGACCCGCCGCGCTGGCCTGGGCGCAGGCCAGCGCGAAGGCGGCGTGCACGAGCGCGAGCGCGCGCAGGCGCTGGGCGAGGTCGCTCACCGAAGCGCCGTCGGCGCCGAGGCCGCCGCGCCAGGCGGTCAGCAGGGCATCGATTTCTGGCGCGGCCGGCAGAACGATCGGCGCGGGGAAAAGCTTGCGCAGCAGGGCGGGCGGGAAGCCCCCGACCTCAAAGTGGATGTAGTCCTGCCAGACATGGTCGACGCCTCCGCCCACCCGGGTGCGGAAGCGCAGCCCGGCGGGCAGAAGATATACCCGCCCGGCGCGCAGAGACATGCGCCGGCCCTCCAGCTCCAGCTCCGCGCCCGGGTGGCGGTTGACGTAGAGGCGCCAGAAAGGGCTGCAAAGATCGTAGTTCCATCGCTCGCTCAGACGTTCACCGCGGGCGATGATGACGTCGAGCCGCACCGAGCCGAGCAAGGCGTCGGCGGGGGGCGGCGAAATGTGCCCGGTGTGCACCATGACGCTTTTTGACATAGTGGAGGCAGCGCCTGCCATACCTTTCGCACATCGGATCCGCTACCCTGGAGCCCGACTTCTCCCGCTCCCTCTCAACCCCCTCCCACCCCGTCATGCGTGCTCCCTCGCCCTTTCCGCTCCGCCAGGTTCATCTCGATTTTCACACTTCGCCGCACATTCACGATGTCGGGGTCGAGTTTGATGCGAAGGCCTTCGCTCGCACGGTGAAGGAGGCGCATATCGACAGCATCACGGTCTTCGCGAAGTGCCACCACGGCATGTGCTATTACCCGACCAAGACCGGCACCACGCACCCGGCGCTCGGCAAGCGCGACCTGCTCGGCGAGATGATCGAGGCGCTGCACCGCGAGGGCATCCGTTGTCCGGTCTACACCACGGTCGCCTGGGAGGAGAACATCGCCGATCTGCGGCCCGAGTGGCGGCAGCTCCGCGCCGACGGCACCTTCGCGCAGTGCGGCAACGCCGATTTCTCCAAGCCCCGCCACCCGGGCGGCTGGCGTTTCAACGACTGGCTCAACCCGGACTACCAGGACTACATGGAGGCGCACACCCGGGAGTTGTTTGACCGTTACGGAAAGCTCGACGGGCTCTTCTACGACATCGTGTTTTTCGAGCACGGCGCGCACCACAGCGAGGCTTGCCGCGCCTACCGCAAGAAGCACGGCTTCCTCGCCGAGGACGCGGAGACGTTTAAGCGCTTCGAGGCGCACGCGCAGGCCGGCTTCGCGGCGCGGTTTTCCAAACTCATCCGCGGGCTCTCGCCGCAGACCACCGTCTTCTACAACACGCCTTTCGACGTGTTCATCGACGGCACGGGCGGGCGGCAGCGCATCGCGAGCTGTTCGCACGTCGAGATCGAGTCCCTGCCCTCGGGCTTCTGGGGCTACTTCCACTTTCCGCGTCTGGCGCGCGGCGCCGGTCGCTGGGGCAAGCCCTGGATCGGCATGACCGGGCGCTTCCAGAAAATGTGGGGCGACTTTGGCGGCATCAAGCCGCAGGCCGCGCTCGAGTATGAGTGCTTCCGTTCGCAGGCGCTCGGCGGCGGCAACTCGGTGGGCGACCAGCTGCCCCCGCGAGGCACGCTCGACGCCGCGGCCTACCGCTTGATCGGCGCGGTCTACGCGCAATGCGAGGCGGCCGAGCCCTTTTACGCCGGCAGCGTGGAGATCCCGCAGGTGGGCGTGCTCTCGGCCAACCACCCGGCGAAAAATCTCGGCGAGACCGGCAAGTCCGACGAGGGCGCGATCCAGATGTGCGAGGAGTCGCACTACGAGGTCACGCTGCTCGACGACCAGTCGGACCTGCGGCCCTACTCGCTGCTGGTCCTGCCCGACGACACCGTAGTGACCCCGAAACTACAGGCGAAGCTGAAGGCCTGGCATGCCCGGGGCGGCAAGCTCGTGGTCTCGCACCTCGCCGGGCGCGACGCGGCCGGAAAGTGGGCGCTGGATTTTCTGCCCCTGGCCTTCGAGGGCGAGGTGGAGAAGTTTCCGACCTTCTGGCGGGCGCGGAAGGCCTTCTGGCCGGAGCTGAGCGCGAGCGATCGCGTGTTCTACGCGCAGGGCGTGAACGTGAAGCCCGGCCGCGGCGTCGAGGTGCTGGTCGACCGCGTGTTGCCCTACTTCAAGCGCAGCGACCTCACCTTCTCGTCGCACTTCCAGACGCCGCCGGTGGCGAAGGCGGACCGCTTCCCCGCGGTCGTGGCGGGCAAGGGCTTCGTCTACTTTGCCGACCCGATCTTCCGCGAGTATCGGCAGACGGGAAATCTGGCGGCGCGCGACGTGTGGCGGCGGGTGGTGCGCGAGTTGATCGGCCCGGCGCCGTTTGGCGAGGGCCTGCCGACGACGGTGGCTTGCTCGGCGCGGCGGCGTGGGCGGGATCTGATCCTCACGCTGCTGCACTACGTGCCGGTGCGGAAGGCGCTCGATCTCGACGTGTGCGAGGAACGGATGAGCTTCGCGGGTGAGCTGCTGCGGCTGCCGGAGAAGGTGAAGGAGCTGCGGGTCTTTGGCAGCGGCGAGCTGCTGCGCCGGAGCGCGGACGGCGAAGGCTTCGTGCTGCCGGCGGTGAAGGGGCGGCTGCTGCTGGAGGCGCCGGGGTTTTTCCGTTGAGGGGGGCCGGAGGCTAGGGGGACGAGCCTAGAGAAAATGCCTTGCCCCGCGCCGGGGAGGTGGCATTACGTAGCGAATCCTGCCGCACGAGCAGCAGGTGAAAATCATAACCTAAAACATTCGTTTCGCATGAAACTCACCCACAAGAAGCAAGGCTTCACCCTCGTCGAAATCATGATCGTCGTCGTCATCATCGGCCTCCTGGCCGCCATGGCGATTCCCGCGTTCCAGCGCGTCCGCGCCTCCTCCCAAGACAAGACCGTGCTCAACAATGCTCGTCAGCTCAGCGCCGCTGCCGACCAGTATTTCTTGGAGCATGGGGTCTCCACCGTGGCTCAGACCGAGCTCGTCGGCCCCGGAGCCTACGTGAAGGCGATCAACACCGCCGCCTCCGAGGTTTATCCCTCGAACTTTACTCAAGGCGTCACGATCACGATCTCCAACGTGGCCGGTGTTCGCACGATCACGTTCGCTCCCTAAAGTCGAGCACAGCTTCGGCTGCCTTCTCTGCCGCCCTTCCAAGGGCGGCTTTTTTTTTCCCGGCGACGGGCCGGCGGCTGCTTGCCGCTCGTTCGCCGTTTTGATTGCACGGTCTTCGTTACCTCGTTCGCGTTTCCTCTTTCAAGTTAGTTGCCCTTAATCATGCCGTCAGCCTTTCTTGCCGGAATCCCACGTCTCCGTCTCCTTTGCCTCGGGCTGTCGATAGTGGCGGCGGTTTTGTTGGGTTTCATTCTCGTTCCGGGGAGCCTGGCCTTGGAGTTGGTGCGATACGGGGGTTACTGGTTTATCGTCGGGACCACCGGCTGGTTCGTTTACCTACTGATTGGGATTGTCCGGGCGGCTGCGAAAGAGCGCCGTTCGACGGCGGGGCGGCTTGACTGGCCGGGCGTGGCGACGGTTGCAATCGGTTCCTGGTTCCTGCTCGTGCATGAGCCGTTCGGGTTTAAGATCATCATGGATGAGATCATGCTTCTCGGCACCTCGATGAGCATGCATCTGGAGCGGGTGGTGCAGGTGCCTTATCGAGCGCACGATATCCAAGGGGTTTTCGCCATTGTTACGGGGGCCGTGGACAAGCGGCCGCTTTTCTTTCCGTTCCTCGTTTCGCTGCTGCACGATATCACGGGCTATCGTCCGGAGAACGTGTGGGTTTTGAACGTGGCGCTTTGCGTTTCCCTGATGGGTTTGGTTTACGTGTTGGGGCGAAGGATGGGTGGTTGGCCTTTCGGCGCGCTCGGGGTGGTCTTGCTGGCCGGGTTGCCGTTGTTGGCGCAGAACGCAAAAGGCGGAGGCTTCGAGTTGCTGAATCTCGTGATGATCGCGCTGTGCGCTTGGCTCGCAATTCGAGCTCTGGAGACCCGGCGCTCGCTGGAGCTCTCAGGGTTCGTGCTGGGCACCGTTCTCTTGGCGCAGGTCCGGTATGAGTCGGCCTTGTTTGTTCTGCCTGCCGGGTTGGTCGTTTTGCTGGTGTGGTGGCGTGCCCGGAGGGTGGACTTGCCTGCGGCGGTAATCGCGGCGCCCGTGTTGCTTCTGCCGGTGCCGTGGTTGCAGAAGATATTCTCGGTGTCCCAGGATGCGTGGCAGCTGCAAAGCAAACCCGGGATGGAGGCTCCTTTTTCGCTGTCCTATGTTTTCGAGAACAGCGCCCACAACTGGGCTTTCTTTTTCGCACGGGACGAGATGCAGCCGAACTCGTGGCTTTTATCTCTGCTCGGGTTGGTGGCGCTCGCGTTTCTCGTCGTTTTCCTTCTCCGGTTTTCGAGGCTGACCCAAGGCACCACGACCGAGTTGGGATTGGCGATCTATGCGTTCGCGCTTCTTGGGCTCTTTGGACTGCTGAGCAGTTATTTCTGGGGGCGTTTCGACGATCCGATCATAACCCGGTTGAGCCTGCCCGTTCACCTGCTCTTTGTTTTTGCGGTCTTGCTGGTGTTGGCGCGAATGCCGCGGTCACGGGTCCTGTGTTATGGTCTGCTCGGCGCGGGGTTCATTCAGCTGTGGGGATGGTCGCTGCCGGCGACGGCGAATCATGCCTACACGTTAAGCTACGTGCATGGGCGCGAGGTGGATTGGCGTCGGGAGTTTATCCGCTCGCAGCCGTCGCGTGATTTTCTGGTCATTGATCCCAACTCGATCGTCTGGATCAGTCATCTCGTCTCGTGCACCACGCCGGCGGAGGCCATCCGCCGGCCGGAGGCGCTGGAATATAACTTTCGCAACCGGCTGTTCCGGGAATTCTATGTCTACCAACGTTTCGAGGTGGAGGACGAGACCGGGGCGCTTCGGCTGGATCCGGATTTTGATCCGGGCCCGGCCTATGTCCTCGAGCCGGTCGTCGAGCGTCGGTTCACCGCCCTGAGTTTGGCGCGAATCTCGCGCGTGGTTTCCATCGATCCAAGCATGGCCTCGGCTCGGGGCGAGGAGCCCTCCTTGCCGAGGGTGGAAACGGATCCAACAGCGACGGGCCGTCCGAGCGTGGAAGAAGCCCGCCGCCTGTTCCGCGAAGAATGGTTTCGTAATCTCCCGTGAGTCTGCCCGGGGAAAAAGGCATCTTCGGGGCTGGCATGCGGTGGCGGCTGGGTCTGCTGGCCGTCTCTTCGCTCGCGGCCATCGGGCTCGGGTTTGCATGGGCGGATGGCGCCGGGGCGGGCTTGGCGATGAAGCGGTGGGGCTATCCGATCCTAGCCGGGACGACGCTGGCGTTTGTGTGGACGCTGGTGTGCTGCCTGCGGGAAGATCGCCCCGCTTGGCCGCTTTTTTCAGCGGCTGAATGCCGGGAGCGGGTCCGGCAACGCTGGAGGGCCTGGCGAAAAGCTCCATGGCAAGAGTTCCGCGGCTCGATCGCCGTGATGGCGATTGGGGGCACGATGGTGTGCGCTCTCGCCGAGCCGATGGGCTTCAAGATCTTGTTCGATGAGTATGTATTGCAGACGACGGCGCAATACATGCACCTGACGCGAGAGGTGGGCACGATGGTGCGCGCCCACGAGGTGGAGGGCGTCTGGCTGCCCTTGGGAACCTATGTCGACAAGCGCCCGGTCTTTTTCGCGTTTCTCCTTTCCCTGGTCCACGACTTCAGCGGATTCCGAGCGGCAAACGCGTTTGTGCTCAACCACGCGTTGACCGGTCTCTTGCTTGTCTTCGTGGCGTTCGTGGTGCGGCGGCTCACGGGGAGCAGAGAGGCGGGCGTGCTGGCCGGGTGGGCGCTCGCTTTTTTGCCGCTCCTGGGCCAGAACGCCAACGGCTCGGGGATGGAGGTGCTGAACGCGGTGATGATCGTCGCGGTGCTTTTGTTGGGACTGCGTCTCTTGGAGCGACCGGGGGCGGCACGGCAGGATGCGTTCCTGCTGGGGGCGATCTTGCTCGCGCAGTGCCGCTACGAGTCCGCTCTGTATGTGCCGGCGGCGGGACTGATCGTGTTGGCTGCGTGGTGGAACTCGCGGGCGCCCGAGGTTACGCCGCTCACCATTCTCGCGCCGTTGGCCCTTCTGCCGGTTGCCTGGGTGCGGCAGGTTTTTGCCGCGAACGAGGTGTTGTGGCAGTTGCCGGAGCATTTGGAGCGGCCTTTTGGTGCCCGCCATGTGGCCGAGAACCTGCGCGAGGCGGGGCGGTATCTGTTTTCAACGGGCGTGTCGTATTCGAGTCTCGCCCCCTTGGCGTTCGTCGGGATCGCGGCGCTTGGTTTTCTGGGCGTGGCGTGGTGGAGGCGCTCTCGATCTACGTCGGCCTTCCAGCCGGGGCAGGCGGCGGCGCTTTGGTTGCTGGTGGTGCTCGGGAACTTTGTCTTGTTGATGCACTACTACTGGGGGCAGCTGACAGATCCCTTGGTCTCCCGTCTTTCGCTTCCTCTCTGGATTCTGCTCGCGTGCGTGTTTGCGATGGTGGTGGCCCATTATGATGGTCGTCGGAGGCGGATCATCGGTCCGGCGCTGGTGATTACGCTCGTGCTGGGGGCCGCTTGGCAGGGGCGGGCCACGGCGCAGCACGTCTACACCCAGGAGAACATCCTCGAGCAGGAGATTCGTTGGGAACTGGATTGGGTGGCGGCCAGGCCCGCGGGACCGCGGATCGTGATCACGAACAAGTCCAGCCTTCCGTGGCTTCTGGAGCGTGTGCCGGCGGTGCTCACGCAGTCGGCCCGGGGACGGATCGATGCGCTCGGCTTTCAGCTCGAACACGGTGCGAGGCTGGAGATATTGGTGACCCAGCGCTTGCGGCCCACCTCCGCGGCGGGAGAGTTCGAGGTGGACTTAGAGGATGTCCTGCCGCCCGAGGTAAAATTGGAACGCTTGGCGCAACGCCGCTTCGGCTACAGCATCGCCACGATCAATCGTGTGGTGGCCGTGGAGCCGCCGCCACCTTCGCCTGCCCTTGATGAACCCTGAGCACCAAACGCCGCAAGCGACCTACGATCTCCGTTTGCTGGCGCGCAGCGCGGAGAAATGGCGGGATTCCGCGGCCTTGCGGGCGGTTTATGAAGATATCTTCGCCGAGGTGCGGGAGCGGCTCTCGCCGGGGCCCACCTTGGAGATCGGGTCGGGGATCGGTCTGGCGAAAACTCTGTTGCCGGAACTGACGACCAGCGACGTGGAAAAGACGCCCTACGTGGATCGCGCGCTCTCCGCCTATGACCTCGCGCAGGAGGCGGGGGCCTGGGCCAACGTGTTCGCGTTTGATGTGCTTCATCATTTACGGGAGCCCTTGCGATTCTTGGCGGCGGCCGGGGCGGCGCTACGACCGGGCGGGCGCTTGGTGTTGGTGGAGCCGGCGGCCACACCCGTGGGGCGTTGGTTTTATCGGTTCTTTCATCATGAGCCCTGTCGGCCGGAGGAAATAGGTCCGCCCTTTGACTTTTCGGGTGGCAAAGGGGAATTCGCCAACATGGGCATGGCGTGGGCCTTGTTTGTCGAGCACCGGGCGGAGGTGGAGCATCGGCTTTTTGCGTTCGGGCTCAGGCTGGACGAGGTGCGCATGCGCGACGGGATCGCCTATCCGTTGACGGGAGGCTTTTCCAAGCCGGCGTTGTTGCCGGCGTGTGCGCTGCGTGTGCTGCTCGCCGGGGAGCGTGCCTTGCCCGCGATGGTTCGACGCAAAATCGGTTTGCGAATGGTGTCGGTGTTAACCCGGCTCGAGCGATGAGTCTGGGCAAGCATTTCGATTGGGTGGCCGCGAACGACGGGCGGGCCCGCCGTCGGCAACGCGGTTTCCATCAGCAGCTCTTGCAGGCGCATCGGGCCGCGATCGGGCCGGGCGAAAGCGTCCTCGAGGTGGGCTGCGGTGCAGGCGCTTTGCTCGCCGGGCTGGAGCCCCGGCGCGGGCTGGGTTTGGATTTGAGTGAGGAGATGATCGGGCGGGCGCGGAGGGAGCAAGGGGAACGGCCCGGACTGGAGTTTCGCGTGGGCTCGGCGGAAAGTTACGTGGCCGATGAGACGTTCGACCATATCGTCCTCAATCATCTCATCGGCTACCTCGACGACATCCAGTCGGTGCTCGTGCGTCTGCAGGAGGCCGCTCATCCGCGCACCAGACTGCATCTCACGGCGGTGAACACGTTGTGGAATCCGCTCCTGCGGCTGGGGGTTCGGCTGGGCTGGGTGATGCGGCAACCGCCAAGCAACTGGCTCTCGGAGACGGATCTGGTGAACCTTCTGGATCTCGCCGGCTGGGAGGTGGTGAAGAATGAGACCATCCAGCTCTGGCCTTTCCGCACGCCCGTGCTCGACGGCTTTTTCAATCGGTTTCTGGTGCGGCTCCCTCTGTTCCGGCATTTCGGGGCCACGCTCTGGCTGAGCGCCCGGCCGCGGCGGGGGGTGACGGTTGCGGGGCGCGAGCCGAGCTGTTCGGTGGTGGTGCCGGTGCGCAACGAATCGGGCAACATCCGTGCCGCGCTCGAACGTATCCCGACCTTGGGCTCCAGCACGGAGATCATCTTCGTCGAGGGCCACAGCCGGGATGACACTTGGGAGGTGGTCCAGCGCGAGCTCGCGACCTACACCGGCCCGCACCGCCTGCAAGCGATTCGCCAGCCGGGGAAGGGGAAGTGGGACGCGGTCCGCGCGGGCTTCGCGGTCGCGAGCGGCGATGTTTTGGTGATTCAAGACGGGGATTTGACCGCGCCGCCGGAAGACCTCCCGAAGTTTTTCGCTGTCCTTTGCCAGGGGGGCGCCGAGTTTATCAACGGCAGCCGCTTGGTTTACCCGATGGAACGGCGGGCGATGCGGTTCCTGAATCTTCTCGGCAACAAGTTCTTCGCCCTCGCGCTCAGCTATGTGCTCGGCCAGCCGGTCAAGGACAGCCTCTGCGGGACGAAAATGCTTCTGCGGGCCGATTACGAACGGCTTTTGCGCCGGATCGAGGAGCTGGGGGATTTTGATCCTTTCGGGGATTTCAACCTGCTCTTCGGCGCATCGTTGTTGAACCTCAAGATTCGTGATCTACCCGTGCGGTATCGGGATCGCAAATACGGTGAGACCAACATCTCGCGCTTCAGTCACGGCTGGCTGCTGCTGCGCATGACCTGGTTTGGGCTATGGGCGCTGAAGTTTCCCCGTTGCCGCCGTTGAGGACTGGTGTCGCCACGGGCCGCGGCGGGCCGCCCATCGCGGCTTGTTCGCTGGTATGCGCGGTGGTCGCGGCCGCCGTGTTCTCGCCCGCGATTGGCTTTGATTTCGTTCGCTGGGACGACGACATCAGCGTCACTCAGAATCGCTTGGTGACCGAGACTTGGTCACGCGAAACGTGGAGCGGTATTTGGTCGGGTGAGCATGCGATGCGGTTTCAGCCGCTCCGCTGGATGCTGTTTCGTGCCGTCCATGCCGTCGCGGGTCTGGAGCCGGCGGCCTGGCACGCCTTAGGCGTGGTTCTGCATGCTTTGGCGGCGGCTTTGGCCCCGATCGTGTTCGCCGCTTGGTATCGTCGGTTTGCGCCGGAGGCACCGGAGCGTCTGGTGAACGGGGTGGCTCTTGCCTGTGGCCTGTTGTGGGCGGTGCATCCCTTGCGGGTCGAGCCGGTGGCATGGGTGACGGCGTCGAGCTATCCGCTCGCGACTGTGTTCATGCTGATAAGCGCGTGGGCCCACGCGCGCGCATGGTCGGGAGATGGGGGGCGACCCTCCCGAAGGTGGATTACGCTGTGTTGGCTGTCGGCCAGCGCCGCGGTGCTGAGTTATCCGACGGCCTTGGGGTTTCCCTTTTTTTTGTTGGCGATGGAGGCGGGGCCGCTCGCGCGAGCGCCGCGCGCCTGGTGGAAGCCGGACCGGGTCGAGGTATGGCGATGGTGGGGGCGACAGGTTTTGTTCGCCGTGCCGTCGCTCGTTGCCTTGGGCGTCACGCTATTCGCGCGTTTCGCGACTCCCGGGATCTTTGGAGAGGCGCCGGGGCTGGCCCAGTCTGGCGTCTTGGAGAGAGTCTTCGCCGCTCTGGCCTCCGCGGCCTGGTTCCCGTTTCGGATTGTTCTGCCGCTTGAGTTGAACGCCAACCTGTCGCCGATGCGGAACGTGGAGGGATGGGAGCCGCTGGTTTGGTTTTTGGCGATAGCGTCGATGGTGTTCGGGGTTTGGGCGTGGTGCCGGTGGAGGGCGGCGCCGGGCGTGCTCTGGACGATCGTGGCCTATTTGGCCCTGGCGGCACCATGTCTGGGGCTCACCGAGCGCCCTGTATGGCCGGTGGATCGCTACAGCTATCTCTTGGACCTGTTTTCGATCGGGGTCGCGGGCGCCGTCGTTTTGCGGGCTTGGCCCTGCCTGAATCGTCCGCTTCGACAAGCGGTCGGGGTCGCGGCGGCGCTTGCGGTCGGCGGCTCCGCGTTGATGGCGGGACGGATCCTGCCCCACTGGCGGGACACGGACGCGCTCTTCCAGCGTTTTGAGCGGATGAGCAACTTTTCACGTTCGCCGGTGCAGAAGGCGCACGTCTACCGACTGTGGGCGTATCACCACGGGGCCGGGGGCGACGAGGCTTCCGCGCAGCGACTGCTCTCGCAGGCGCTCGCCGTCTACCGTGACGCGATGAGCGAAAGCGTGGCGCGGGGAGATTACCTGACGGCGATCAGGCTAGCCTACACGCGGGAGAGCGTGTTTGGACCGGACGCGATTTTGACCAGGGAACGTGGCGTGTGGTGGTGGCGCCTTGGCCGAGGAGCAGAGGCGCGGCGGGATCTGCTCGCGGCGCTTCGCGAGATGCCGAACGATGAGCGCGCCTTGGCCATGCTGGATGAAATCACGGCCGCGGGGCGCCGTCCGGACAGCGCGATGCATCGCGAGTGAACGCCACTCCGCCTCGCGTCAGGAGCGGCGGTCGGACGCCTGCTGGGCGGCGTCGAGTAGGGCGCTGAAAGGCCTTTCCAGGGCGGCCTCCAGTTCTTCGGCATCAAGGCGGTAAATCAGGATCGAGTAGCCTACGTGAGCGTCGTGTCCGCGCAGGCGCAGGTAGTGGCAGAGACGCGCGAAGCGCAGGGTCTCGAAGCGGCGCCATCTCCTGTCCCAGTCTTGCAGTGGCAAGATGGCGAGCAGTTCCGGGTCCTGTGGGTTCTCTTTGAGGCGGCGGAAGGAGGGATTGAGCGCTCGCCCCGCTTGGTATTCCGCCTCATTCTCCGTGGTCCAAGGGCCGCGCACCGGTTGGTAGACGTGCTGCAGCATCGTCGCGCTGATCGCGTAGATGCCCGGCTCCGGCCATGTCCAGGGCCGTGTGGTTCGAAAATCGAGAATCGTCGGGAGGCGGACCGCATCTATGGCAAAATGATCCGGATCATCGCTGCCGAAATACGAGAGGTGCACCTGCTCGTTCTCGCGGCGATGGAGCAGAATCCAGTCGCGCAAGCCTGGTAGATCCTGCCCCCAATCCAGAGAGCTGTCGACGAGGCGGCGGTGGCCTTGTTCCGGACCGCCCGCGAGCGGGCTGAAATAGGCCAGATAGTGCGGGTGAATCCGAGCGGCCTCGACCACGTGTAACAAGAGCAGCAGGGCGGCGGGCGCTATCATCCAGCGGCGGCGTCTTGCGGGGACGAGTGCGGGTGCGAGTGCTGCGACGAGTCCCGCGAGAACGTAAAGAGCGGGATACGTGGGTAGGATGTGGCGGTGCCCGATGTTGAGATTGCTCGTGATTGAGATCGCCCAATAGACGCCGAAGGGCAGGAGAAGGGGCCAGAGCCAGTGCGCGCCGGGAAGGAGTGGTCCCCCGGTCATGCGGCGCCGAAGCAGGGCAGCCACGAGGAGCGCGCCCCCAAGCAGGCTCGCGGCAAGCAGCGCGGGCGGCGTCTTGTAGAGCAACGTTTTCGGGAAGAAAGAGATCCAGCCGTGTATCGAGTAAGCCCCGTCGAGGAAGGCTCCGCGGGCTTCACTGTGCTTGAGCACGTAGGCGAGTCCGTAGAGGTAGCCTTCCGGGAGGAGATGGTGGGTGCGGCAGAGCGCGATGACCCAGCCCGGGAATCCGAGGCCTGCGCCGACATAGTCCCACGGGGCGCTGAAATCGCCCGGCGGCAGTTCGGGGTTGAGCGCGGCGTAGCGGAAACCGAAGAAGGCCCAGATACCGAAGCAGGCGACCAGCGCGTGCACGGCGGCCGACCCGAGCATGCTCCCGAGTTGGCGCAAGAGCGGAGGCGGTGGGTGCTCGCATGTGGAGCGGCTCCGCCAGAGATGGACGGCGGCAAGCGCGGCCAGCGTTGGGGGAAGGAGGACGGCGCTGAATTTGGCGACGCAGGCGAGCGCGAAGCAGGCTGCGCTCAGGGCGAGCGAGGCGGTGCTCCGGGTGCGGAGATGCCACCACCAGGCCGCGGGGCTGGCGAGCCACAACAGGGTCATCGCCATGTCGGACGTGGCGAGCGGGCCGTGTGCGAGCATGGTCGTGCAGGCGGCGGCGAAGGCCGATGCCGAGAGCCCCGCCGCGGGGCCAGCGAGGCGCCAGGCCCACCAGCCCACCAGCAGCACGACGCCGGCGGCGAAGAGCGTGTTCATCGCGCGGGCAAGGAAGAGCAGCCGGTCGCCGTCGTTGCCGGATTGGCGAAGAAAAAGATGCGCGAATTGCCAGACGTCTGCCTCGCGCCAAGCGATGTGGTCCAGCGGCGGTGGAATGCTCTCGCTGAAAACCGCCGGCAGGGCATGGAGCCGCTGCGGGAGGATGCCATTCTCCGGCTGCATTCGGTAGTCGTGCAGGGTATTGAACACATACCCGCCCATGATGTGCGCCGGCTCGTCGACGGTGGCCGACTTCTCGCGCATCGCGGCCAAGCCGCCTAGAACATGTGCCAAGACCAGCAGTGCCAGACAGCCCACGGTGGCCAAAGCACGCTTACTCGGTGCGAAAATGCCGGAATAGCCCCTCACGGTGTGTTGGAGCTTGCTTCCGGCGGCGGCAGGTCGAAGGCGGGCCGTAGGAGTATTTCCTGCAAGTCCGCGTCGGTGAGGGCGAAGACCAAAAACTGGTTGGCAACTATGGCGTCGGGCGCGCGTGATCTGAGTCCGTGGATCAGCTTGCCGAGTCGTAGGTGGTCGTAGTTCGCGAGACGCTTCGCCCCCGTTTCCTGGAGCAGATCATACCGGGTGAGACCGTCCCAGAGTGGAGGGGGAGTTTTTCGCCAGAACTCGAATTGTTTCCAGTAGGCGACTTCGAACTCGGGGGTCCAAGGGCCCCGGACATGCGTGTAGGTCCTTTGCCACATCGTCGCGCTGATGACATACAATCCGGCCTCGAGGGGGTGGATGTAGAAGCCGGGTTGGCCTATGCGGAAATAATGGTCGCCGAAGCGGCGCGCCTCGATACCCAGCCTCTCCGGTCGATCGGAGCCGAAGTAGGAAAGGAACACCGGCTTCTCATTTGCATGGGCATCGAGCCATTGTTTGAGCGCAGGCAGGCCCTGTCCCCAGTCGAGCGAGCTGTCCACGAGGAATCGATGCCCGGCGGCGGGGCCACCCGCGATCGAGTTGAAGTAAGTGAGGTAGTGGGGGCGGATGGAGAGGGCGGTCCAAGCTTGCGCGGCCAACAGCACCGCGGCCGCGGCGAGGGCGGATCGGCGGCCGATGCGGGAGGCAATTTGGCGGTGGCAAAGGGCGCTGAGGACAAAACCAAGGGCGTAGACCGGCAATAGGTGGCGGTGGCCGATGTTGAGGCTGGAGAAGATGGAGAAGCCTCCGAGCACGATGATGGCCACGACAAGCGGGGCGGACCGATACAAGAGCCTTCGCTCGCTCCGTTTCCGGCTTAGCAACATGGCGATCCAGATCGCCGCGCCCAAGCCGCCTAGAATCAGTTCCGGGGGGCTGCTCTTCAGCAGCGCGGCAATCGGGAAGAAGGACCGCCAGCCGGTGAAGCGCCATTCTCCGGCGAGGAAGGCGGGGCGCATCCGGGCGTGGAGGTCGACGTAGGCCAAGCCGTAGAGCCACGCTTCGGGCAGCAGACGATGATCGCGGGAGAAAGCGATCACCCGATGGATCGTGCGTGGGCGGATGACGACCGAGACCACGTTGGTCTCGTCTGCCAGTTCAAAGAGCCCTTCATAAGCCTCGGCCGGCAAAATCTTGTCCCAAGAGCGATCGAAACCTGCTTCGACCGGGGCCCTTGGACCGGCGGCGGAGTATCTGAAGCCGTATCCAGCCCAGATGGTGAGCACCGCAAGCAGGGCTGCGACCACGCCCGCGGTCCCGAGCGCCAACACGCGGGAGCCGTTGGCAAGGCGACGCGGCTTCGCGCCAAACCAGCCTGAGGCGACGATGGAGCGGCGGGTGACCAGGACGAGCAGAAGCAGAGCCGCGGCTATCGGTGCCAGGAGCACACCCGAAAATTTAGCGAGGGCTAGCAACCCGGCGGAGATGCCGGCAAGCGCCACCCGGGTCGGAGTGACGCGATGGAGCAGGCGCCACCAGAAAAGAATGGCCGCAACGAAGCCGACCGCCGCTGCAGTGTCCGATGTGGCGAGGCCGGCATGGGCGAGTAGAGTGGGGCTTAGGCCGGCCAGACCTGCCGCCAAAAGCCCTCCCGTCTCACCTCCGAGACTGCGTCCCCAGAGCCCGATCAGGAAGACACCCAAGGCGCCCAAGGAGGCGATCATCCAGCGGCCGCGTTTCAGGATGTCGGGCAGGTGATTCCCGCTTTCATAAAAATACACCGCGCCCAAGCCCCACACGTCGCCTGTGGCCCACTTCTTCGAGTTTGAGGAGTCGCTTTGGAGATCGGGGAAGCGAACATCGTTCGCCAAGACATTGGGTAGTGCGGCGAGCCGCTGGGGGAGCAGGCCGTTTTCGGGCTGAAGCCGAAAATCCTGCTCGGTCCAGTAGGTGTGGCCGGCGGTGAGATGCGCGATTTCGTCCGACGTGACGCCGATCTCGTCGGAGACGGAGGCGGCGAGCCAGGCGTGGAGTGCGGCGAGAAGGGTGAGGAGGAGGGGGAAAACGAGTCGTCGGGCCTGCCGGCGAGTGGCGAGAGCGGGATCCATCGGAAAATCAGGAGCGGCGGCGCACCACGTAAAGCGGCCGGTTTTTCACCTCATCGTAGACGCGGGCCAGGTATTCTCCAAGGATGCCGATGCCGATCAGCTGCACGCCTCCCAAGAAAAGCACCAACGTGACGAGGGTGGTGAAGCCGGTGAAGGCGACCTCAAGGCCGAGGATCCGTCGCGCGGCGAAAAACGCCGCGACCGCAAAGCCACCGCCGGCGAGGAAAACGCCGCAGTAGGTGAGCAGGCGAAGCGGCAGGTAGGAGAAGCTGAAAATCCCGTCCAGCGCATAGCGGATCAGACGACGGTAGGTCTGCCCGGGTTCGCCCGCGAAGCGCTCCTGCCGGTCATAGAGGACGTGTTCGACTCGAAAGCCGACCCAAGATCTCAGCGCCGGGAAGAAGCGATTACGTTCCGGCAGGTCGAGCAGCGCCTCGAGCGCATCACGGCTCATCAGCCCGAAAGTGCCGGTGTTGGGCTCGACCGGGTAATCGACGAGTCGGGCGAAGGTCCGGTGGAAAAGCTGGAAGCTCATGCGCCTGAGCCCCGTCTCGGCGCGGGAGCGGCGCACGGCGAGGACGACCTCTGCGCCCTCCGACCATCGCTCGGTCATCGCGGGGATGACCTCGGGCGGGTCTTGGAGGTCGGCATCCATGGTGACGACCGCGTCGGCGTCCGCGGCGTGCCGAAGGCCGGCGAGGAGGGCGGCTTGAAAGCCAAAGTTGCGGCTCAGGCGGACAAGCACGAAGCGGGAGTCGACGTCGCACTGTTTCGCGATCAGGGCGGCGCTGTTGTCCCGGCTGCCATCATCCACGAGCACGGCGGACCACCCGATGGAGGGCTTGGAATCAAAGACGGCGGCGAGGCGGCGGAAGAGCTCTCCCAGTCCGGCCTCTTCGTTGAATACCGGCATGACGACCGATATCCGGGGCTGCGGCGTGCGATGGGGGGCGGTTGCCGGTGGATTGGGCATCGGCTGACGACCTGTCGATGTGTGTGGCCGCTGCAAGACCGTAAAAGGCGGGGGGCGAGGCGGGCTTCGGGCGCGATCAGCGGATCAAGTTGTATTTGAGAATCGCATACAGGGCGCGGAAGCCGTCGCGCCAGCCGATCTTTTTGCCCTCCTTGTAGGTGCGGCCGTAGTAGCTGATGCCGACCTCGTAGATCGAGATGTCGTCGATCTTGGCGACCTTGGCGGTGATCTCGGGCTCGAAGCCGAAGCGGTTTTCCTCGATGGTGATTTGTTTCACGACGTCTTTTTTCATCACCTTGTAACAGGTCTCCATGTCGGTGAGGTTGAGGTTCGTGAACATGTTGGAGAGCAGGGTGAGGAACTTGTTGCCCATGTAGTGCCAGAAGTAGACCACGCGGTGCGGGCCGCCGCCGAGGAAGCGCGAGCCGAAGACGACGTCGGCCTTGCCGGAGAGGATGGGGGCGAGGAGCTGCGGGTATTCCTGCGGGTCGTATTCGAGGTCGGCGTCCTGGATGAGGACGATGTCCCCGGTGGCGGCGGCAAAGCCGGTGCGCAGCGCGGCGCCTTTGCCTTGGTTGACCTCGTGATGGAGGATCTGGTCCACGAGCGGCGCGATCTCGGCGCGGAGGACATCGCCCGTGCCGTCGTGCGAGCAGTCGTTGACGATGATGATCTCCCGTGCGATGCCGGCGGGCAGCGGGGCGGCGCGCACGGCGTCGACGATGGTGCGGATGGTGCGGACCTCGTTGTAGCAGGGGATGACGATGGAGAGCTTCATGCCTAAGGGGCGGGCTATGGGTTGTGTTGTCCACGAACAAGAAGGCGGTCGCCTCTCAAGCCAAGGGAGTTGTGAGCGGGCAGCGGAGAGGAGGGATTGACCCGCTGGTGAGCGAGGGCAGCGTGGCCCCGACGATGAACATCGGGATGTCAGACGAGCGTGCGGTGATGAAGAGAGGCGGGGTATGAGCGGGAGGGGAATCCGGGGCGTATTGCGCGGGATCGGACGGGGTCGCGGCTGGGATTTTACGGTGTTGATCGCTGACAGGTTCGCTCGTTTGCCGATGAGCCTGTTGGTCGCGGCGGCAATTGGAAGAAGTGTTGGGCCTGAGGACTTCGGCCGACTAAGCCATAGTCTGGCTTTGGTTGCCGTGTTGATGGTCCTCGCGCAGCTTGGCCTTGATCTTGTGGTAGTGCGGCGGCTGGCACGGGAGCCTGAACGCGAGGCGGCGATTTTGGGCGGAGCAATTGTGGCGCGATTGCTGGCGGGGGGGATGTTGTGGTCGGTCGGAGTGGCGGTTGCGCTGTTGATGCTGAACAGCGGCCGCGATGAGTTGTGGTTGCTGGTGGTGCTGTCGCTTGGGGTGTTCTCGCCGGCTGGCGGTGTGTCAGCTCTTTGGTTCCAAGCGCGGACGCGCAACCGCGTGGTGGTGGCGGTGGGATTGGTCGTTTTTGTGGCGATGTCTGCGCTTAGGCTAGGGATGGCGGCGCGAGGCGCGCCGTTGCTGACTTTCGCATGGATAATGGTTGTCGAGTGGGCCTTGACCGCGTGGGCGGTGAGCTGGGCGATGAGCAGGGAAGGCGGACGTGTGGATTTGCGCGGGGGAATGGCAGAAATGCGTGGCCTCTTGGCAGAGGGTTGGCCGTTGTTGGTCGGCGCGCTCGCCTCGGCCTTTTATATGAAGGCGGACATTCTTGCCCTGCGGTGGCTGCGCGGGGCCGAGGAGGCTGGCGTGTTTGCCGCGGCAACGCGACTGAGCGAGGCGGCCTACGGGGTGCCAGCCTTGCTCGGGATGGTGTTCATGGCGGGCTTGAGCAGTGGAGGGGCGGCGGAGTCAGCCCACCTTCAGGAGCGGACGGATGCTTATTTTCGTGCCAGCACGGCGTTGGGCTATGCGCTGGTCTTGCCTATGGCTCTCGTGGGGCCGTGGCTGGTGCCGGCGATGTTTGGCGAGGCCTATGCGGGCGCGGCGGCCGTGGCTCAGGTGCACGCGATCTCGGTGTTTTTTCTCGCGCTCACGTTGGCGCGGGGACGCGTATTGGTGGTCAGGGGGCGCGGGCGCTTCACGATGGTGAGCGCGTTGTTCGGGGCGGTGGTGGTGTTGCCGCTTCATTGGCTTCTGATTCCTCGGTGGGGGCCGATCGGAGCGGCGTGGGCGACGGTGGCCGTGCATGCGCTCTCCGGGATAGGGCTGACCCTGGCTTACGCGCCGACGCGCGAGGTTGGGCTGGATTTGTTGCGGGCAATGGCGCGGCCGAGCTTTCGGGGGTTGCGATAGAATGCTCGTTCACAGGCTGAAGATGAAGAGCCGTCCCTGCCCTTGCATCGACGCGCGCCGAGTCATTCTCTCGATGATCGCGATGTCGCCCGGTTTTTGAGTGGGGCGTTCTGTATATGCTTAAAACAGTGAACAATCCAATCGGTGCCGATCTGATGGAGGAGGCCGCCGCTTGGCGTGAACAGGTTTTCCGTTGGCTAGGCTCATTCGCCAAGCTGGTGCATGTCAGCGCGCACAGTAACGACGTGCGGCTCTATCGGGCGGGGGAGCGCGTTCTCAAGCTGCGGCGTCTGACGCCCGCGGCGATCCGGGGAAGGCCCAACACGCTGCAGGACGAGTATGAGGCATTGCAGCGGGTGGCGGCGGCGAACATGGACGCGTATTGGCAGTTCCCGCGCGCGTTGCGTTACCACTACGAAAATGGGTGGGAGGGGCTGGAGTTGACGGCGGTGGAGCCTGCGCCCGCGTTCGATCCTGTCTTGCATCCGTTTCGGGAGAAGGGCGCGGCCTTTTGGAGGCTGGCTCGTGGCGTGGCACGTCTGAACATGGCGGGACTTTCGCATGGGGACCTAACGCCGGCCAACGTCGGGTTTAATTCCAATGGAGCGGCGGTGATGCTCGATTTCGATCAATGCGTCGCCGCGCATCCGGCACGCTGTTTGTTGCGAGATTTTTTTGGCGTCGCATGCGCCGATCAGCCGGCAAAATACACTTTGTGGAATCGAGCGGGGCGCGTGTCTGGATGGAGTTGCCTCCGATGGTCTGAGCGCATTCGGGAACGGCTGAGGAGGCGGAGGCGAGGGTATTCGCCGCCTGTTGCGGCATTGGCGCAACAGGCGGAGATGCGGGGCGATTCCGAGTTGGCGGCGTTGACGCGTTGTTGGGCGGCGGCCGCGGAGTCGGATGCGAACAGCCCGGGCTCGGGGGTGGCCTATTATTCTCTCGATTTGCGCGGATTCCACCTGCCGGGGGAGCGCCCGTGGCCTTTGCGCTGGGAAATGCTGCATTCAGCCGTGTCTTTTCGCGACAAGCGCGTGGTCGAGCTGGGATGCAACCTGGGCTTGCTGGCGATCCATGCTCGGCTTTCGGGAGCGAGCTCAGCTGTGGCGGTGGATCACAACCTTGCGATCGTTGAAGCTGGGAGGATTCTGGCCGGCCTATGCGGCGTCGGCGTAGAGTTCGGGCAGGTGGATTTTGACAAGGATGCGGATTGGGAGCAGCGGCTGGGGGGAGGCGATTTGGTCACCGCGCTTTCCCTGACCTTTTGGTTGCAGGATAAGGACCGTGTCTGGCGTTATCTCGGTCGTTTCCCCGAAGTGATTTTTGAGGGGCATGAGCCTGTCGAGGAGGTTGAGGAGCGTTTGCGGACAATGGGGTTTTTGCATGTAGTCCAGATCGGCCGTTCCGAGCGCAACCGCGTTGTCTTTCATGCGCGCAAGGATTGAGGTCCGCCTCCTGCTCTTCCGATGTCCCGCGTTTGGTTAAGCTTCGTAACGGTTTCCAAGGATGATGCCCCCGGGCTTAGTCGAACCCTCGCGAGCGCGGCGGGGTGGCGAGCGCGGGGCGGGGTGGAGCAGATCGTGGTGTATGCGGGCGCCGAGCCGGATGCGTTGCCGGAGGGCGTGCAGGGTTTGCGCCAGGAGGGCGAGGGTATCGCCTCGGCGTTCAACGAGGGGCTGCGCGTGGCGCGCGGCGAGTGGGTGTGGTTTCTCAACGGGGGCGACGCCTTGCACGAGGAGATCTCGCCCGATTGGATGGAGGCGCTGCTTTCCCGCACTCGCGCGGACTTGGTGGTGGGCTGTATTCACGCAGACGGTGACGCTGGGCCGAGGGTTCTTGCCCCGTTGCACGAACAGTGGCCGCCGCTGCACTGTTGGTTGCCGCATCCGGCGACCTTGGTTCGACGCCAGGTGTTAATTGGTGTCGGTGGCTTCTCGACGCGCTATCGGGCGTGCATGGATTTCGATCTCTGGCAGCGGCTCCTTGGCGCCGGAGCGCGCGCGGATGTCGTTAGGATGTCGTTCGCGCGCTTCGATCTGCGGGGCCTGAGCAGCCGATCAGAGAACGTTGGGCTCCTTTTCCGTGAAAATGGGGTCGTTTTGTGGCGGCATCAAGGCGTTGTCTGGCGCGCTATTCTGCGAAGCGCGTTTGGGCTGTTACTTGCTTGGCTGCGGGCGCTGCGTCATTGGTTGTCCTGAGCCTCGTCATGAGTTTGGACATCACCGTCATCGTGCGGACCTCAGGCCGACCGCGCTGTTATCTGGACAGGGCGCTGGAGTCTATTCGAGCGCAGACCCTCCGGCCGGCGCAGTTGATCCTGTCCGATGACATGGGTGTGCGGGCGCCCTTGGGCGAAGATGGTGCACTGCTTTGGTTGACGAGATCGCCCGACGAGCGGCCGAATCGATCCCGCGCCTTGAATCGCGCCATTGGGCATGCGACTTCGCCGTGGCTGGCCTTCTTGGACGATGACGATACGTGGGCTCCTGATTTTTTGGCTCGGATGAGCGAGGCCGCAGCCGGCTCCGCAGGGGCCGGGGCTTTTTGCTGCCGCACCGAGGCGCGATATGAAGACGAGCAGGACGGAGTCTTTACCGATTTGGGCGCGGAGCCCTTCAACCCCGGCCTTTCCGAGATCACCGTCGCCGCGCTGGTGAGAAGGAATCTTTTCACCAACCACGCCGCGCTTTGGCGTCGTGAAGTATTTTCCAAAACGGGCGGTTATCGTGAAGATCTCGAGGTGTTGGAGGATTGGGAGTTCAACGTGCGCGCGTGCCGGCTTTTTCAGCTGTGCGTAGTGCCGTTGACACTTGCGCGCTATCATCAAAGGCCACGCCTCCATGGCGGCGGGCAGGCGGCAAATTCATCGAGAAGCCAGCATGACGTCGTTCTCGCGCGGCTCACGAAAGAGTGGCGTAGCGCGGGATTGCTCCCGCCAGATCGCGGGTGGCATTGGTTGATGAATCGTTTGCGTGGGGGGCGGCACCGCTGGGCGCGTTGGCGTTTTGCCGTGCGATGGGAGCGGAAGTCATGAGCGGGCACGGCCCTCCGGCATCCGTGTCGACGCTCTGCGCCGTGGTGGTGCTCTTCCGTCCCGAGCCCGAGGTGAGCGAAAACCTGCGCGCGCTCGTGCGGGAATGCGGCCACGTGGTGGTAGCGGATAACGGCTGCCCGGCGGAGTTTCGTCTCCATCTCGAAGCAATCCCCGGGGTGGAGTGGTTGGCGATGGGGGGCAATGTGGGGGTGGCGACCGCGCTCAATCGCTGCTTGGCTCGGGCGGATGCGCGGGGATTCAAATGGGTGATCACTTTTGACCAGGATAGTATGCCCGAGCCGGGCTTGGCTGACGAGCTTCTCGCAACGGCGCGGAGGATCGAGCGGAGCGGGGTTGTTGGACCTTGTATCTTTGATCCGGCCCTCCGGCGGGCGCATACATGGCTGCGCCCAAATGCCGCCATTCCAGTCTTTTTCCAGCGGACGGCGTCTGGGGGACGGGACATTGATGAGGTTACGATGGTTATCACGTCGGGGGCTCTGACGTCGGTGGCGGCGTGGCGAGCTGTCGGTGGGTTCGATGAGACGCTCTTCATCGATTTCGTAGACACGGATTTTTGTCTGCGGCTGCGCCGCGCGGGTTGGCGGGTATCCGTGAGCGGAGCCGCGCGTTTGGCGCACAAGCTCGGGCGGCGCGAGAGGCGTCGCGCGCTTGGTGTTAGTTTTCATCCGACCCATCATGTTCCTGTCCGACATTACTACATTTGTCGGAATCGCCCGCGGATGATCGCGCGGCATGGCCTTCGGGAACCGCACTGGCTTCTGTTCGAGCTTTGCGCGGCGGCGATGTGGGTGTTCCGAGTTCTTGCGTTTGAGGGTGACCGAACGAGGAAGATAACGGCGATGATTCTGGGAACCTGGGACGGGTTGCGCGGACGCAGCGGGATCTGTCCGCCGGAGCGAATGAGCCGCTTTGTCGCATGACGCCGCTCCTCTCCATCATTATCGTCGCCTATAGCTCGCGCGGAGAGATCGGGGACTGTCTGCGCTCCCTGCCCCGGGAGATCGGTGGGCGGGCGGTGGAGGTCGTCGTGGTGGACAATTCCCTCGATACCGACGGCACGGGCACGGTGGCGCGCGAGGCGTATCCGGAAGCGGACTACGTGGTGCCGGAGACGAATCTGGGCTTCGGGAGGGCAAACAACTTCGGCTATGGGCGGACGCACGGGGAGTGCGTGCTGTTTTTGAACCCCGACACCGTGTGCACGCTCGCCGCGCTGGAGCATTGCGTCGCACGCGTGCGGGCGGAGCCGGAAATCGGGCTGATCTCGCCAAAACTCGTCATGGCCGACGGAGGCATGGACCTCGCGTGCCGACGCAGCGTGCCGACGCTTTGGGATGGGTTTTGCCGCGCGAGCGGGCTCGCGGCGGCGTTCCCGCGCAGCGCTTGGGCGGCGGGGTATAACCTCACGCACCTCGACCCGGAGGGGACTTACGAGGTGGGGGCGATCAATGGAGCCTTCCTGCTCGGGCGGCGCGAGGTGCTGGAGGCGGTGGCGGAGAAGAGGGCCGAGCCGGGGCTCGGCGTTCCCGGGGGCGGAGCCGTCCATGCTCCGGCGGGGCGTCGGGTGCAGGTGTTTGACGAACGCTTCTTCATGTATGGGGACGATATCGACCTCTGCATCCGCGTGCGGAAAGCCGGCTGGCGCGTCGTGTATGACGGGCGGGTGGCGATCACCCATCTGAAAGGCCTGAGCGTGGCCAAGAGCTACGAGGTGATGTCGGCCGCCATCTTCGATGCGAATCGTGACGTTTACCTAAAACACTTCAACCCGCGCGGCTCGCGTTTGGTGGAATGGAAGTGGCGCGCGGCTTTCGGTGCCTGGAAAGCGGTTTCGCGGTGGCGGGCGCGCTTGCGAGGCTATCGGCAGGTAAAGCCGCTTTAGCCCGTTCTCAAAAGTGGTGCGGCCGGAGGGAATCGAACCCTCGAGACCACTTTGGAAGAGTGGAGTTTTACCACTAAACTACGGCCGCGACGACTGAACGAGCGACGCTCGCCGATGCGCCCAGCGCGGTCAAGCCCCACGGCGTGGCCTCGATGCAGGATCGGAAAAGTCACGGAGGGCACGGAGTGAGCCGGACCAGGTTGGGACACGGATCGCCGCGCCGTTTTATTCGACCTCGACCCAACGGCCGAGGCCGGTGGCGTAGAGGAGGCGGCGCACGCGGCAGGCGGGGAACATCGCGGCGAGGGCGCGGCCGTAGGCGCGGAGCTGCGGCGCATATTCGGCCTCGAGGCGGGCGAGGAAGGCCTCCTCGGTCTCGGCGGCGCGGCGGCGGTTGGTCTTCCAGTCGAGCACCCATACCTCGCGCGCCTCCCCGTCGTGCAGCACGAGGTCCATCACGCCGTCCATCCAGGCCTCGCCTTCGTCGTCGAGCGGCGCGAGCACCGAGAGCTCGGCGAGACGCGTCCAACGCGCGTCGCGCAGTTCGCGCCAGGCCTCGCCGCGGCGAAACAGCTCCCACTCGGCGCGCGCGCGGGCACCGGCGCCGATCTGCTCGGCGGCGGCGAGGCGCTTTTGCACGTGCGCGTCGATCTCGGCCTCGGAGCGCAACCAAGGGATGAACTCGACCGTCTCGTGCCACCAGAGGCCGTAGGCGATCGGGTCTTCGCCGACGCGCGGCGAGGGCAACAACTCGTCGCCGCTTTCGTGGCGTGCCGCGCGCGGGGCATCCTCGGCGTGCTCGGCGAGCTGGTGGGGGAGGAGGCGGCGCGCGGTGGGTTGCAAGGGCGGCGCGGGTGGCGGGACGGGATCGGTGGCGGGAGCGGTGGCGGGACGGTGGCTCGAGGGTTGTTCGCGGTCTCCGGCGAGCGGAGACCCTACAGGGGCGGTGGCGGGCGCGGGGGCTGCGTCGGCGGAGGCGGCGGAAAACTCGGGCAGGCTGGCGAGGGGGTGGCCCCAGAGCGCGGCGAAGGACTGGGTGTGCGGGGCGGTCTCGGCCGCATCCCAGGGCAGGAGGAGCAGGCGGCGCGGGCGGGTGAGCGTGACGTAGAGCAGGCGCACGAGTTCGCGGCGGCGCTCGCGGGCGCGCGATTCCTTGGTGTGCTCGGGCACGTCGTCGCTGCGCAGGTAAACCACGGGCTCGCCGGCGGCGTCGCGGAGGACTTGCAGGCCTTTGCCGTGATCGAAACTGATCTCGCGCCAGAGGCCGGGCACGAGCACGGCGGGCCACTCGAGGCCTTTGGCGGAGTGGCAGGTCTGCACGGTGATGGCGTCGGGCTCGCTGCGGCTTTCGGCGCGGCCGCCGTGGCGGCCTTGGAGGAGTCGCTCGGCCCAGGCGCGCGGGGTGAGTCCCTCGACTGCGCCGGCGCGCGCCTCGGCGCGGAGGCGCTCCAGCTCGCGGAGGGTGGCGCCGCTCGTGTCGGCGGCGCGGGCCTTGGCCTCGAGGTCGGTGGCGGCGATGAGGCGTTCGCACCAGAGGTCGAGCTGCACGGCCTCGTCGTCCACCGATTGCACGAGCGGGCGCAGGGCCTCAAGCGCGGCGCGCAGCGGCTCGGCGTGGACCTCGGGGCTTTCCCATTCGAAGCGGCCGCGGCGCAGTTTTTCGCGGGCGAGGAGGGAATCGCCGAGGGCAAAAATCTCGCGCAGCACGCCGAACCATTCGTAGTCGTCGTCGGGTTCGCAGCAGACGGTGGCGAGGCCGGCGAGCCAGGCGTAGGCGGACTGGTCGCCGAGCTCCTGTTGTTTGCTCTGGCGGGCGACCTTGAGGCCGGCCTGTTCGAGGGCCTCGACGGCGACGTCCATCCATTTGTTGCGCGCGACGAGCACGCAGAGGTCGCCCCAGTCGGCGAGGCCGAGGGCGGCGGGCGTGCGGTCGTGGAGCCAGGCGGCGATTTGGCGCATCTCCTCGCGGAAGGTGTCGCCGCGTTTTTTCGCGGGCTGGCCGGCGATGCCGGCGAGGGGGAGGCGGGCGACGGCGCCGGGGGCGTTGGAGGGGCCGGCGACGAGGGCTTGGTAGGCGACCTGGAGGAGGGGCGCGTCGGCTCCGTCGGCGGGCGGGAGGCCGAGGTTGTGCTCGCGCTCGGCGGAGAAGGCGGCGGGCAGGGACGCGTTGAGCAAATCCACCGCGGCGCGCGGGGCGCGGAAGGTGACCTCGAAGTCGAGGCGGTCGCCGGCCGCGCCGCCGTCGAAGGCTTCGAGGTGGCGCTGGAAGGTGCGCACGGAGGCGCGGGAGCTGTAGATGGATTGCTGGCCGTCGCCGACCATGCAGAAGCGGCCGGGGAGGGGCGGCGCGCCGTCGCCGGGCCAGGTGCCGGGCTGGGCGTCGGCGGGGCGGGTGAGCTCGACCAAGATGGAGAACTGCGCCTCGTCGGTATCCTGCGCCTCGTCCAGGATGATGCGCCAGCCGGCGGCGCGGGCGGCGGCAAGGGTGCGCGGGTGGCGGAGCAGGTCGCGGGCGGCGGCGACCTGGTCGGAGAAGGTCTGCACGCCGGCGGCGCGGCGCCAGGCGGCGAAGCGCTCGGCGATCTCGCCGGCGGCGGCTCCGGCGGCGACGGCGGCCCAGCGGGCGAGCGGGGCCATCCAAGCGTTGGCGGCGACCTTGGCGGGGGCGGCGGTGCCGGCTTGTTTGAAGAGGCCGAGAAACTCGACGCTGTCGGGCTCGGCGGCGCGGCGCGCCCAGTCGGCGGCGAGCTCCTTGGTCTTGCGGATGTTTTTCGCGCCGGTGCCTTTTTCGGCGAGGGCAAGGATTTCCTGGAGGCCGGTCTCGCTGGCGCGGGGCGGGAGGCCGCGGGGGGCGCGGGAGCGGAGGATGCGGGCCTCGCCGGGCTCGAGCTCGCGCGCCTGGTCGAGCACGTCCTCGAGGCGCACGAGGCGGAAGAGCCAGCGGGCGGAGGCGGGCGTGAGCGAGCCGAGGGTGAGCGGATCGCCGGAGAGAAAATCCTCCCAGGCGGCGTCGGCGCCGCGGGCGTCGAGCACCTCGGGGGCGAGGTCGAGGCCGGCCTCGTGGCCGTGCTCGCGGGCGAGCTTGAGGCAGAAGGAGTGGAGCGTGCCGAAGAAGGCGCGTTCGAGGTGTTCGAGCGGGGCGAGGTCGGCGCCCGCGCCGCGCTCCTCGAGGCGGCGGAGGAGGCGCTCGCGGGCGCGGGCGCCGATCTCCTCGGCGGCCTTGAGCGTGTAGGTGACGACGGCGGTGCGGCGCAGCTCCTTGGCGCCCTCTGGGTCGAGGGCCATGGCGGCGAGGCGCTCGGAGATGGCGGTGGTCTTGCCCGAGCCGGCGTTGGCGGAGACGGCAAAGTTGCGCCGCCATTCGAGCCGGAAACGCTCGCGGGCGGCGTGGTCGGCGACGGGGGCGTGGGCGGGCGCGGCGACGGTGGGCGCGGTGGACAAATCGGTGGGCGAGGCAGGCGAGGAGTTAGTCATCGTTGCCCTCCTCGGAGGTGGGGTCGGCGTCGGCGGCGCCGGCGAAGGTGCGGGCGTATTTGGCCTTCAGGTCGCGGGCGGGGATGGGGGTGCAGGCGAGGGGCCAGGTCCAGGGTTCGCGTCCGCCGTGGGGATTGCGGTCGGGGGTGAGGGCGCCGTAGCGGCCGGCGCGCATGGCCTCCATGAGGCGGGGGAGCGCGGCGAGGGCTTGGTCGAGCTCGGTGGAATCGAGCGGGGAGGCCTCGTCGGCGGTGAGTTTCCAGATGGTGGCGCGGGCGACGCCGAGGGAGCGCACGGCATCGAGGTAGAGCGCGAGTTGGAGGGACTCGGCGCGCTCGGCCATCTTTTGGGCGTCGAGGGCTTTTTCGGCGGCGCCGGATTTGTAGTCGTAAACGTGGACGATGGCGTCGTCCCAATGGGGGCGGTTGGAGCGGGCGACGTCGATGCGGCCGCGCACGGGGATCTCCCAGCCGGGCAGGGTGAGGCGGGCTTTTTCGGGGAGCCAGCACTCGACGCAGACGTAGTCGCCCTCGCCGGTGGCGTAGAAGCGGCGGAGGAGGGCGCGGGCGAGCGCCTCGAGGCGGCCTTGCTCGGCCTCCCAATACCACTGGCCGGCGGGGAAGGCGGCGCGCTCGCGGGCGAGGCCATCCTCGAGGAGGGCGCGGGCTTGGACCTCGAGTTTGAGCGGGCCCCACTCGCCGTCGCGCGCGCCGGGCGGGCGGACGGCGTCGGCGAGCAGACGGTGGGCGATCTGGCCGCGGCGCAGGGCGAGCGCACGCTCGAGCGGCTCGCGGCGGGCGGGCTCGATGCGGAGCAGGCCGCGAAACCAGAGCACGGCGGGATCGGCCACGGCTTTTTCCAGCGTGCTCGGGGAGAGGGAGGCGGGGAGCGGGGCTGTTGCGGCGGCGGTGGAATCGGCGGAGTCGGCTGTAGTGGTGAGATCGATACAGAGAAAGTTTTCGTCGAAGGGTTTTTCGGGGTCGCGGCGGGCGGCGCGAACGGCGCGCCAAGCGTCGAGGGCGGGCGCGGGAGCGGGGGCGGAGGGAGCGGGCGCGGGAAGCTCGCGGGCGAGGCGCGCGAGGGCTTCCTGCGGGCGGCGTTCGCCGCGGGCCCAGAGGAGGCGTTCGAGGACGCTGTTGGGCGCGAGGGGGCGGTCGGGGTCGGCCTCGTCGGCGGCGGAGGCGGAGTAGGCGAGGCCGCCGGGGCGGCGGACGGAGGCGGCGAGGGCGGCGTAGCCGGCGCGTTCGAGGGCGGCGGCGTCCTCGCTGGTGAGGAGGGGGGCGGCACCGCGGCCGCCGCGGTTGAGGGCGAGGCGAGCGGCGTCGTCGAGCCAGGGGTTGGGGTCGCGGCGGCGGGGCCATTCGCCGGCGTTGGCTTGGGCGAGGAGCACGCGGCCCCAGGGGGCTCCCTCGGCGCGGCGGCGGGTGGTGAGGACGAGACGGGCGAAGCGGCCGGCGTGGGGCGCGGGCTCCTCGGCGGGGACGGTCTCGGGGAGGAAGGCGAGGAGCGTCTCGGCGAGGGCGTCGCGGGGCCAGAGGGTGGAGTCTTTTTTCGCGAAGGCATCGAGGGTGGCGAAGCCTTCGGGGAGGGTGAGGCCCCAAGCGGTGGCGACGGCGCGCAGGCGGGAGGCGGCGTCGGCGAGCGAGAGGCGCGGCTCCCAGGCGGGGAGGAGGGCGGAGGCGAGGCGGTGCAGATCGGCGCTGGCGGCGGAGCGTTTTTCGCGGGCTGAGAGCGGCGCGTCGGGGTCGCGCTCGGTGGCGGTGGCTGGCGCGGCGGCGGCGGGCGGCGGAGTGTCGAGCGCGACGGCGGCGGCGAGGCTGTGGTCGCAGGTGGTGTGGAAGCGTTCGTCGATCTCGCGGCGGAAGGCGCCGTAGTCGGCGGAGAGCTCGGCGAGGTTGAGCGCGTGGAGGCGCGGCCAGAGGGCGAGGACTTCGTCGAGGCGGCCGCCCTTGGCCCAAAAGGCGATCACGCCGCGGAGGAGCTGCGTGTCCACGGGTGGCGCGGCGACGCGGCCCACGAGGTCGTGGTGCGGCAGGCCGAGGGCGCGCAGGCGCGCGCTGACGAGGCGGTGCAGCGGGCCGGGGCCGGGGAAGACGACCGCGATGTCGTCTTCGTCCGCGGCGTCTTCGGCGATCCAGCGGCGCACGCGGTCCACGATGAGCTCGGCCTCGGCGCGGCGGTGGGCGGCGAGGAGCAGCTCGGGCTCGATGGTGGCGTCGGGGGCGAGCGGAGCGGGCTCGGCGTCGGGCGCGAGCGGGAGGGCGGGGACGCCGAGGAATTTTTCCCAGCGGGTGACCCACGCTTCGTCGGGGCGCTCGGTGATCTCGCCGGCGGAGTCGGCCTCGGCGGCGCCGCGCAGGGCGGGCGCGGGCAGGACGACGGTGGCGCGGGCGGCGCGGCGGAGGAGCGCGGCGACGTTGAAAAACTCGTTGGCGTTTTCCGGGCCGAGGCCGAGCACGAGGACGTCGTCGGCGAGCGGGGCGGTGCCGGGCGGGAGCGGCTCGGTGGCGGCGGCGATGGCCTGGGCGGGGCCGTGGGCGTGGCCGAGTGCTTCGGTCCAGCGGCGGAGCTCGGCGCCGAGGATGGCGAGTTCGCGGCGGGGCGCGGCGGCGGCGGGATCGAAGCCGGCCTGGGCGAGGTCGTCGAGGGCTTGGAGGGCGCGCTCGGGGTCGCTGCGGAGGCTGCGCCAGACGGCGAGCGCGTCGTCATCGGCCCCGGCGGCGCGGCCGTCCTCGAGGCGGGCGGCGATGATGCCGCGCAGGCCGAGGAGGAGAAACTCCTTGCCGAGGACGGGGCGCTCGGGGGCGAGGAGGGGCAGCCATTTGCGGCGGGCGAGGCCGGGCGTGATGAACTCGACGCCGAGGAGGGGCAGGCGGGCGCGAACGCAGCGTTGTTTCCAGACGAGGGCCTGGCCGCGGGTTGGCACGACGACGAGGCGGCGCGAGAGGGAGCCGCGGCCGCGCTCGAGCCAGGGGCGGGCGGCGAGTTGCCAGGCCGTCTCGGCGTCCGGAGCGAGAAGGAGTTGCGGAGTGGCGGGCTCGGGCATTGCGCGGGCCGTGAGGACTAGCGGGCGTGGGCGCGGGGACAAGCGCGGCGTGGCGGAGGGGTGGGGCGGAGGAGCCGGGCGGGCGGGGCAAAAACGAAAAAGCCCCGCGTCGCCGGGAGGGCGAACGCGGGGTGGGGGAGAGCGGACGGCGCGGCGCGGAGCCGCGGGGGCGCTTACTTGGCGAAGACGACCTTGGAGGTCTGGGCCTTGGCGCGGGAGGCGGCGTTCTTGTGGACGACGCCAGACTTGGTGGCCTTGTCCATCGCGGAGGCGTAGGCCTTGGCGGCGGTCTTGGCGGCCTCCTTGTCCTCGCCCTTGGCGGCGGCGAGGAACTTCTTGTGGAGGGTCTTCAGGCGGGTCTTGGTCGCCTTGTTGCGGGCGGTGAGACGGGTGGTCTTACGGGCGGCCTTGATGGCGGATTTGGTGTTGGCCATGGTGAGAGGGAGACAGGGTTTGCTTTTGGAAAACGGTCAGAAGCGCAAAGGCGGCGGCGGGCGTCAAGGGCGCATTTGGCGGGAAGACTTGTTTAAGATTGGCAAAAAACCCGCGGCTCGTGTGTATCGCCGCGCGCCCGCCGTCCGCGGCGGGCGTATCGCCCTCTTCACGCAATGAGCATCAAACTGCGCCTCGCCCTCTTGCTGGGTTTGTTGCTGCTCTTGTTTCTGTTTTCGTTGGTGGCGCTCCGCACCTTGGAACGGCGGCAGATCGCGGAGGCGGTGGAGGCGGCGCGGAGGGATGACGCGCAACTGGTGGAGAACTGGATCGAGCTGCGGGCCTCGTCGCTGCGGCGATTTATCGAGGATGCGGTGGAGTGGCCGGCCTTGGCGGCCTTCGCCGCGGATCCGGCGGCGCGGGCGGAGTGGGCGCGGCAGGAGCTCGATCCGGCGCTGGCGAACTACGGGGTGGAGCTGCTCTGGCTGGCGGCCGCGGACGGGCGGCTCCTGCACCGGGTGGGGCGGCCGGATTTGCCGGAGCTGCCGCTGCCCCTGCCGGAGGGTAGGCTGGGGGACCTGGCCGCCGACGAAACGGGGGCGCGGGCGTTTTTCCATTCGGTGGCGGAGGGCTTGCTGGAAGTGCGGAGCACGCGCTTGGCGGCGCCGGGGGCGCCCTGGCTTTTCGTGGCCCGGCTGTGGGATGGAGCCTATCTCGCGAGTCTTGGCGACCTGACCGAAAGCGAGGCGAGCCTGGCGCCGGCTTCGGCTGCGGGGGTCTCGGTGGCGCTGCATGAGAGCTTCGCGAATCCGGGGCCCAGCGCGGCGCCGATCGTCGTGCAGCGCGCTCTGCCCGGCTGGGGCGGTGAGACGGTGCGGACCTTGCGCCTGTTCAAGAGCGCTCCGGACATCTCGTTCCGTGTGGAGGCGGACCGGCTGAAGACGCGGGTCTTCCTGCTCTTTGGTCTCTGTTTGATCGCGGCGCTGGCGGTGAGTCTGCATCAGTGGGTGCTGCGTCCGCTGGGGTGGATCACCGACAGCCTCTCGCGGCACGACACGGCGCCGATCCAGCCGCTGTTGTCGGCGCGAAACGAGCTGACGCGGGTGGCCCGCTTGATCGTGACCTCCTTTGAGCACCGGGAGCATCTGCGGCGCGAGGTGGCCGAGCGGCGGCACGCCGAGGCGGAGTTGCAGCGCACGCTGGAGGAGCGCGCGCGGCTGGGGCGCGATCTACATGACGGACTCATCCAATCGCTCTATGCGGCCGGGATGGGACTGGCGGCGGCGCGCAAGCGCGTGGCGGACGATCCGGCGGCGGCGGAGCGTCATCTGGCGCAGGTGGCCTCGGTGTTGAACGACTCGATCCGCGAGGTCCGGGACTTCATCACGGGGCTGGAGCCGGAGCCGGGCGACGAGGGCGCCTTCACTCCGACGGTGAATCGGCTCTTCGCCACGATGAACGCCGACGGCGCCGCGCGGGTGGAGCTGGCGCTCGACGAGGAGGTGGCGGCGCGGTTCCCGACGCGGCTGCGCACGGAGTTGCTGCTTTTGTTGCGGGAGGCCTTCAGCAACGCGCTTCGGCATGGGCGCGCGGGGCGGGTGCGGGTCTCGCTCGGTGCGGTGCAGGGACAGGCGCATCTGGCCCGGCTGGGCGTCGTGGACGACGGGGTGGGCTTTGATCCCGCCACCGTGCGCCGCGGGCGGGGCTTGGACAATCTCTTCGCCCGCGCCGCGACCCACGGGGCGCAGGCGCGGCTGGATTCGCGTCCCGGTGAAGGCACCCGACTGGAGTTTGATTTCCCGCTGCCCACCATGGAGGACGAAGACGAAGAGGCCGAGCCCGCCCCGGGGGCGTCGGTTCACCCGGCCTAGGGTCGACTCCGCTATTTCCCTTACTCGACGAATCCGCTTTTTTTCCCTAGTCCCTAGGTCCGTTTATGCCGGTAGGCCCCGCCAAGTTATTTTGTTTTTCTGCACGCCGTGGGCGGAGGCGGGCGGGGTTTTCCTTGGTGGAGGTGATGGTGGCTTCCTGCGTGCTGATGTTGGGCATCAGCGGAGCGCTGGTGACCCTGCAGCGCAGTCTGAGCTCGATCGCGCAAGCCCGGCAACTCGACGCGGCGTCGCAGCTCATGCAGACGGAGCTGGAGCGGCTGCGCCTGCTCAACTGGAGCCAGCTCGAAGAATTGCAGCGCTCGGGCGACCGGGTGGTGCCGACGCCGCCCGGGGGGGACTTCGCCCGGTTCACCTGCGAGCGTCAGATCCGCGATATTCGCGACGGGATGAAGGAGATCACGCTGGTCGCCAACTGGGGCGGCCTGGACGGGCGCTCCCACACGGCCCGTCTTGTCACTCGTTACAGCCGCAGCGGCCTCAATGACTACTTCTACACCACGCGCTGATCGCGGCCCTCGTGCCGTTCGCCGAACCGCGCTCCCCGGGCGCGGGCGGAGGGGGGGCGCGCGCGCATCGGGCTTCACGCTCACCGAGGTCATCATCGCGGCGAGCCTGTCGACCTTCGTGCTCGCCGGGATCCTGTCGACTTTCCTGCTGGTCGGACGGGCGGGCTTCAACGCCTCCGCCTATTCGGAGATGAACGCGAAACTGCGGCACGCGGTGGAGCGCTTTCATCAGGACGTGCGCATGGCTCAGGATGTGCGCTGGCAGGACGAGCGTCGGCTCACGCTGCTTTTGCCCGGTGGCGAGGGCTCCGCGGTGACCTACTTCTTCGAGCCCGGGGCCGATCCTGCGGGGCCAGGGCGCTTCCTCAGGCGGGTGGGCGAGGCCAAGGCGGAGGTCCTGGTCGATAGCGTGGCGCCGGACTTTTCCTTCCGTCGTTTTCGCCTGCCTGATCTTTCGGGGGAGGAGCGCGCGGCCGTGAATGACCTCGAGACGATGCAGCTCGAGGTGCGGCTGCGCGCCGTGCGGACCTCCGCGACCAATCCCTCCGCCAGCCAGCTTGCCACCTCGGCGCGCTGTGTGCTCCGCAACAAAAACAGCGGCACCTAGAACTCGGCCCATGCGTCCCGCCTCTCAACGCTTCTCGACCGCCTGGTCGCTCCGCCCCTCCGGCGGGGCGCGCGCGGCCTCGCGGCGTCGGGGTTCGGTGCTGATCGTGGCGCTTCTCGTCGCGGCGATGCTCGCCCTCGTGTTGGGCGGCTACCTCAGTCTTAATCTCGGCTCGGCGCGCCTGTCGCAGCGCACCTTTGACCGCGGCGCGGCTTTTCATCTGGCCGAGGCCGGTCTGGAAGAGGGGCTCTGGACCTACAATCGCCTGCTGACGGGAGACACCTCGACTTGGAACGACTGGCAGGTCTCAAGCGGCTCGGCCTGGCGTCGCTTCGATGGTTTCGCGTTGAGCGGCTCGACGAGCGGCTCGATCAAGGTCTATGCGCAGCCGGTGGCGCCCACCGAAGAAGCGAGGCCGATGGTGGTCGCGCTCGCCTCCGTGCGCAGCCCCGGCGGCGCGCCCGTGACCCGGATGCTCGAGGTTTCGCTGCGCCGCCGTTCGTTCTTCGCGGCGGGCATCGTCGCGCGCGAGAGCTTGGTTTTCCGCGGGCGGAACGTGAGCTTCGACTCTTGGGATTCCGATCCGGACAGGGATCCGGCCACGCCGCGCGTGCCCTACTCGGCGGAGGTGAGACTCGACACCGGCGTCATCGCGACGGGCGCCGCCGCGGAGAATCTGGTGCTCAACCGCGCCAGGATCCACGGTCGTCTGGTCACGCGAGGTCTCGTGCCCGAGCTGAGCGCGCCCGGCTTTGTTGGTCCTTTCGGAGTCGAGGAGGGCGAGATCCACTCCGGGTGGCTGGCCCAAGACTACAACGACGAGTTTCCGCAGATCAACGCGCCCACGGATGGCACGTTTCTGACGCAGGCCCGGCTTGGCTCGACCTTGGGCGTGCCGGGAGAAGCCACCTCGTGGCGCATGCCCTCGTTGCGGCTGAGCGGCAAACAGACGCTCACGATTCTCGGACACGTGACGCTCGTGCTCACGGACCCGGTCGACGCGCTCTCGATCTCGGGCGGCGCGTCGTTGGTTTTGTCGCCGGGATCGAGCCTCGCGCTTTACGCCGAGGGGGACATCTCGATCGGTGGTCAAGGCATCGTGCAGGACTTCGCCAATCCCGGCGCGCTCCAAATCTGGAGCACGACGCGGCCTGGTCAGCGCAACCCTCGAATCACCATATCCGGTCGTGGCGAGCTGGCGGCTTTGGTCTACGCGCCGGAGGCGGACTTCGAGGTCACCGGCAACGGGGAGTTCTATGGCTCCTTGATTGCGCGGCGCGTGACCTTCGGGGGGAACGCCGCGATCCACTATGACCACGCGCTGGGGCGGATAACCAAACACGCGCCCTACCGGGCCGGCGAGTGGCGGAGCGTGGATGATCCTGTGCGTCGGGCGGAGTTGCTCCGGCTGGTGGATCGTTGACCTCGTTCTTCGGCGCACGCTGCCGTAGGGGCAAAGAGCTAAAACAGCAAAAGCCCCGCACGCACCCTAGACCGAGACCCCAGTCATAATAGGCCTACTAATGGGCCTGAAAAGATGTGACGTTGGGCCCTTATTTCGTGGGGTTGCGGCGGGTAGCATGGCGGTATGAATCGGCATGGACTTACCGGCCCAGCGCCTCACGTCTGTTCTTCGACGTCGCCCAAGCCAGGCTCCCGACAAAGGGGACGCGCCGCCGGGTTTACGGTGGCGGAGGTGATGATCGCCACCTTCGTGCTGCTTTTCGGCATCGTTTCCGCGATCTTCGTCATCCAAGCCGGTTTCCGCGCCTTGGACACGGCACGCAACACCACGCTCGCCGCGCAAGTGCTGCAGAGTGAAATGGAGCGGATCCGGCTCCTGCCGTGGAGCACGAGCGTGAGCGAGATCGGCCCCGCCCGGCCCTCCATCTCCACGCTGGGCAACGAGGAGGTCAATCTGCGGGACCTTTTCCCCGCTGGTCCAACCACCGACAACCTGGTGCGCCGTTTCACGATGACCCGGGCCGTCTCGGACGCTCCCGGTCGGGACGGGGAGATGAAGATCATCACCCTGACCATCACCTGGCGAGGCATCGACGGCATCCAGCACACCCGCAGTTCCACCACCCGCTATGCGAAACATGGACTCTACGACTACTACTACACGCGAGCCGCGCCCGCATCGTGAGTTCGATGCGCGCGATGTCGCGAGGCGCGGTGGCGCGCTTGGCCAGCGCCGCCCGTCGGCGCACGGCGGCCGGGCCTTCACCTTGGTGGAGGTGCTGGTGGCCACCACGCTTTCGAGCATGGTGCTCGCGGCCGTGCTGACCTGTTTTCTCTTTCTCGGCCGGGCGGGCGTGGGCCTGCAAAACTACGCCGACATGGAGTCGCAGGCCCGCGCCGCCATCGAGACCTTCGCGCTCGACGCCCGCATGGCCTCGGACGCCCGCTGGAACAGCGCCCAGTCCCTCACGCTCACCATCCGGCGGGCCGGAGGAAACATCAGCGCGACCTACGCCTATGATCCCGTCGCGCGCACCTTCACGCGCAGCGTGCCCGGCGCAGCGGCGGAGGTGCTGCTCACCGACATCCGCTCCTTTAGCTTCAACGCCTACGGGATCGACACCGGCGCGATCTCGCTCGACACCATCACCACGGCCACGCACCGCGACACCAAGCAGGTGCAGATCTCGCTCGAGACCGAGCGCGTGCGCCGCTCCCTCGCCGCCTCGACGAACAAGGTGATCTCCGCCCGCTTCGTCCTGCGCAACAAACGCGTCGCCTGAACCCCGCCCCCGCCATGATCTCCACGATTTCCCGTCTCTCTCGCCGACGCTTCGCGCCCACCCCGCGCCGCGGCTCGGTGCTGCTCGTCGCGCTCCTGCTCTCTGCGGTGATCGCGATCAGCCTGGGCTCGTTCCTCAATCTCGCCACCCAGTCGTCCCAGCTCTCGTATCGCGGCTTCTACACGGGCTCGGCGATGAACGCCGCGGAGACGGGCCTCGAGGAGGCGATGTGGGCGATCCAACGCCGCCTCGCCGGCGACACGGGGGTGTGGAATCGCGCCGGCTGGGACCTCCAGTCCAACGGGGCGGTGCGCCGCTCCATCAATCTCGGCTCCGTCTCCGGCGGCGCCACCGCCGAGGTGAAGGTCTTCGTGAGCAGCGCCAATCTGGTGGGCACCGATCCCTTCGTGATCGCCCGCGGGATCGTCACCCCTCCGCGCGGCCCCGCCGTGGAGCGTTGGGTGCAGATCACCTTGAAGAAGCGTTCCCGTTTTTCCACCGGCCTCGTGGCTCGCGACCTCATCACGTTCAGCGGCAACAACGCCTTCGTCGACAGCTACGATTCCCGTCTCGGCGCCTACACGCCAAATTCGTTCGCCAACCGCTTCGCCCGCGGTTCGGCCGGTTCGGCCTCCATCGAGGTCGACCGCATCAACTTCAACCTCGGCAACGCCGACGTGTGGGGCTACGTCGCCGTCGGCACGAAAACGACCTCGAGCCTGCGGGTGGGCCCCAACGGCACCATCGGTCCCTTCGGCACGCCGCAAGGCACCGTGGCGCCCGGGCACGTGACGACCAGCTTCACCGCCAACTTCGAAGACATCTCGCATCCGCCCGCCTACACCGGGGCCGGCGCCTACAACATCACCTCGATCAGCGGCTCCATCACGCTTCCCCGCGCGGGCGACGTGGCCGCGGACGACAAAAAATTCTACTACAACGTCGGCTCGATCAACCTCAGCGGAAACAACGCGGTGCTCACGATCGCGGACAACGTCGTCATCCGCATGACGCCGACCTCCGGCACCGCGATCAGCGTGACCGGCCAGGGCGAGATCGCCATCGCGACGCCCTCCGCCGGCAAGACCCCCTCGCTCGAGATCTTCACCGAGGCCGACGTCAAGATCGCGGGCAAGGGAGTCGTCAACTCCGGCCGCCCGCAGGCCTTCTTGCTCTGGGGCACGCGCCCGCAGAGCCGCACGACCGCCCAATCCATCGAGATCACCGGCAACGGCAACCTGTCGGCCGTCGTCTACGCCCCCAACGCCGACGTCGAGATGAAGGGCGGCGGCAACTCCGGCGCCGTCTTTGGCTCCGTGGTTGCGAAAAACATCACCCTCACCGGCAACTCGACCTTCCACTTCGACGAGTCCCTCGCCGAGCTCGACGCGGGCGAGCCGCTCGGGATGCACGAGTGGAACGAGTTTGTCACCTTCGCCGACCGCGAGCTCTACCGCTCGCTCATGCGTTTTTGAGGCCGCACATCCGAGTGCGCGCCGCCGGCCCATAAAGGCCGGGCCCGGGTGGGCCGGGTGGGGTGGCGTTGATCGGCCGCGAGCTCCAAGCGCGCGGAGGCGGAGGCCCCGCCCTCCTCGCGAGGCGGACGCCCGACCGCGGGCTCCGTCGTCCAGGCCCGTTCCCGGCCCGCGGAAGCGGTCTCCTGCGAAACGCGCTTGCGCGGCGCGCCGGCTCGGCGCTACCTCGCCCCAAGTCCCGCGTCCCCCCTGTATGGCTCCCGCTGATACGAACACCCTGCCCCGCATCCGTCTCCTGCTTGTTGATGACAGCGCCTTGGTGCGCCGTGGCGTGCGCGCCCTCCTGGAGGGCAGGCACCGTCAGGCCGAGCTGATCGTGGCGGGCGAGGCCGGCACGGTGGCCGAGGCCATCGCGGTCTCCCGCACCTGCAAGCCCGACGTCGTGCTCCTCGACATCCGGCTGCCCGACGGCGACGGCTTCGAGGCCTGCCGCGGCATCCTGAAGGACCATCCCACGGCGCGCATCCTCATGCTCACCTCCTTCGCCAACGACGATTTCGTGCACCAGGCGATCGTCGCCGGCGCGCACGGCTACCTGATGAAAGAGGTGGAGCCCGAGCGCCTCGTCGAGGCGATCGTCAGCCTGCACCAGGGCGAGTCGATCCTCGGCACCGGCTTGGTCGAGCGCGTCCTCGACCTGGTCCGCGCCGGCCGCACGGGGGCGAAGGGCGACCCCGGCTCCGGCCTGGCGCTTCTCTCCGCGCAGGAACGCCGCGTGCTCGCGCTGGTGGCCGAAGGGCGCACGAACAAGGAGATCGGCGTCCAGCTCGGCCTCAGCGACAACACGGTCAAGAACTACCTGGTCAACGTCTTCGACAAGTTGAAGGTGAAGCGCCGCTCCCAGGCCGCGGCCCTGTGGGTTCAGGCCTCCCCCAAGGACAAGGACAGGTAATCCCCCCGGCCCTTTCGGGCCCCGCCAGTGGGCCTGAAAAAGCGGGCCCTCCGCCCCTTACCGGGACCGCGGTCCCGCGGCTAGTATCCCGCGCATGGATACGCCGTCTTGTTTTTCCCGCCCCCGCGCCCCGGGCGGCGCCGCGGCCTCGGCCGGGCGTGCGCCGGGCCGCCGCGCGCCGCGCCTGC
>JAUVVA010000003.1 GCA_030604905.1 Verrucomicrobiota bacterium
ACACCATCAGCGTCACCGGCAACGTCCTCCGCGACTACCTCACCGACCTCTTCCCCATCCTCGAGGTCGGCACCTCGGCCAAGATGCTCTCCATCGTGCCCCTCATGAACGGCGGCGGCCTCTTCGAGACCGGCGCCGGCGGCTCCGCGCCCAAGCACGTGCAGCAATTCCAGGAGGAGAACTTCCTCCGCTGGGATTCGCTCGGCGAGTTCTTCGCCCTCGCCGCCAGCTTCGAGCACCTCGGCCAGACGCAAAACCACCCGAAGGCCCGGATCCTCGCCGAGACCCTCGACGAGGCCAACGGCAAGTTCCTCGAGAACGACAAGTCCCCCGCCCGCAAGGTCGGCGCCGGCATCGACAACCGCGGCAGCCACTTCTACCTCGCCCTCTACTGGGCCCAGGCCCTCGCCGCGCAGGACCAGGACTCCGAGCTCAAGGCCGCCTTCGCGCCCCTCGCCGAGAAACTCGCCAGCGGCGAGAAGCAGATCGTCTCCGAGCTGGTCTCGGTGCAGGGCCGGCCCACGGACATCGGCGGCTACTACCGTCCCGACGACGCCAAGGCCTCCGCCGCCCTCCGCCCGAGCGCGACGCTCAACGCCGCCCTCGCCAGCCTCTGATACGGAGGCACGGGGCTCCCGCCCCGTGCGCGAGCCGACGAAGGGACGAGGAGACGAGGAGCCCTGTTGTAGCGTTGGCCGTCCTCGGCCAGTTCTCTCCGTGCGCGAGCCGACGGGGCCGGAGCCCCGTCGCTCCATCGTCGCTCAACACCGCCCTCGCCAGCCTCTGATACGGAGGCACGGGGCTCCCGCCCCGTGCGCGAGCCGACGGAGGGACGAGGAGACGAGGAGACGAATAGCCCTGCTGTAGCGTTGGCCGTCCTCGGCCAATTCTCTCCGTTCCGATCCGACGGGGCAGGAGCCCCGTCGCTCCATCGTCGCTCAACGCCGCCCTCGCCAGCCTTTGATACGGAGGCACGGGGCTCCCGCCCCGTGCACGAGCCGACGGGGGACGAGTAGACGAGGAGACGAGGAGCCCTGCTGTAGCGTTGGCCGTCCTCGGCCAATTCTCTCCGTGCCCCGAGCCGACAGGGCCGGAGCCCCGTCGCTCCATCGTCGCTCAACGCCGCCCTCGCGAGCCTTTCTACGGAGGCACGGGGCTCCCGCCCCGTGCACGAGCCGACGGGGGGACGAGGAGACGAGGAGTCGAGGAGCCCTGCTGTAGCGTTGGCCGTCCTCGGCCAGTTCTCTCCGTGCGCGAGCCGACGGGGCAGGAGCCCCGTCGCTCCATCGGACCGGAAAAACCGGCGCGCTTGGATCCTCATCCTCGCCTGTCGCTTTGACCTCGCGGCAAAGATTCTTCTCCTCCCGCCGATGCCTTTTCTCTCCAGCGTCTCCCGTCGCCTCTCCCGTCTGGTTCTCGCGAGCACGCTTTCTTGCGCCTGCGCCTCGCTCCGCGCCGCGCCCGAGGCCCCCGCGGCCGCCGCCACCCCGGATTTCGCCGAGGCCCCGCCCATCGCCCTCGCGCCCGTCTCCGCCCCCGAGTGGGGCCTGGCCTTCGCCGTTCGGTATTCAAATATCCCCTACGCCACCGGGCGCGACGGCGTCGCCGACCTCGTGCCCCTGTTTTTCTACGAGGGCGAGCGGCTCTACCTCCGCGGGCTTGAGGGCGGCTTCCGCCTCTACCATCCCGAGCACCTCCGCCCCCTCCCCGGCTACGGGCTCGATGCCATCGCCCGCTACCGCTTCTACGACATCCCGCGCTCGCAGCAAAACGCCGACCGCCGCGACGCCGTCGACTTCGGCCTGCGCCTCGTGCGCCCCCTCTCCCCCGTCTGGCGCGCCGAGGCCGACCTCCTCTCCGACACCGATGCGCGCACCCACGCCGTCGCCCGCCTCACCGGCGACTTCACCGACGGCCCCTACACCATCTCCCCCGCGCTCGAGCTCCGCGTAAAATCCTCCGCCTTCAATTCCCGTTACTACGGCTTCGACGAGCGCGACGTCGGCGCCGGCGCCGATCTCCGCGCCCGCGTGCGCTTTCGCCGCCACCTCTGGAGCAATTTCCACCTCGTGGGCTCCGCCGAGCTCGGCTTCATCGAGGCCACCGCGCGCCGCAGCGCCTTCCTCGAGGACAGCTGGGAGTGGGAAGGCATGCTCGGCCTCGGCGTCTTTTCGCCGCCCGCCCAACTCGAGACCGTCGAGCCCGCCGGCCCGGCCGCCCGCCCCTACCTGCGTTTCGCCCAGGGCTGGGGCAGCGATGCCCGCCTCGGCGAGATCCTCGTCGGGCAAAACCGCTCCGACGGCGTGCCCGTCTACATGAGCTCCGTCTTCTACGGGCACCCGCTCTCCGACACGCTCTTCGGCCTGCCCATCGAGGTCTACCTCACCCCCGGCCTCGCCCACCACTACGCCTCCTCCGTGCAAGGCGCCGCCACCGAATACCTGCTCGCGGTCAAGTTTCACTACACCCTCCAATGGCCCTGGCGCGTCCGCCTCGGCGCCGCCGAAGGCCTGTCCTACATGGACTCGATCACCTTCTACGAGGAGCGCGACCTCCAGCGCAAAGGCTACCAGCCCAGCCGCCTGCTCAACTACCTCCACTTCAGCGCCGAGCTGAATCTCGGCGACGTGTTCCGCAGCGAGCGGCTCGAACGTCTCTGGCTCGGGGCCGCCATCCATCACCGCTCCGGCATCTTCGAGACCGCCTCGCTCTTCGGCCGCATCAAGGGCGGAGCGAATTTCAACACCGTCACCCTCAACTGGGAGCTTTGACCCCGCGCCCCCACGGGCGTCCGCCCCGCGGCGCTTCCCCCGCCGCCCCGATGCCGCGCCCGGCGCGCCTTGGCTAGGCTCGCGGGCGTGATGTATTCTCTCCTCGCCCCGCCGTCCCGCCTTCTGGCGCCCGATCCCGCCTCGCACTCCGCCGGCGGGGAGGAAACCCGAGCGGCCCCCAATCTTCGCGCCCAACCCTTGGAGCAAAAGATCGCCGCCGCCGCCGAGGAGCTTTGGCGCGGCTACGGCCGCCCCGAGGGTCGCGACGTGGAGATCTGGCTCGAGGCCGAACGCCAGATCCTCGGCACCGACCCCGAGGTCGCCCGCGTCGGCGGCCCCACCGCGGCCGATGCGCTCAACCAGGCCTCGCCCCCTTCGACCGCCACCCCCGGGACCGCGCCGGAGGGCACCGCCATCAGCCCCTCGCCCGCCTCCTCCGGCAGTCCCTGAGGCTGGTCAAGCGCGTGTAGTCGGAGCCGCCGGAGCGGCCGGAGCCCCGTCGCCGTCGCGGGACAGCGCACGCGCACCGGGCTCCCGCCCGGCCATGCGGGATCCGTCGTTTGAAAGGGCGCCCCGCCGCCTCGGCGCTCGTTCCTGCCCGCCTCCCCGGGGGCGAAATCCGGAGATTCCCCGATTAGCGGTTTCGTGACAGCCGCCCCCTCGCCCCTAGGATGGGCGAGGTGAAACTGACGCGCCGATTTACCACGCCGCTGACCAAAGCGGGCCCGGGGTCGCTGCACGTGAAGGCACTCGTGGTAGCCGCCTGCGTGGCCGCGGCGCTCGCCCAACGCGCCGCCATCGCCCCCTGGGTCGGCGACCGCGCACCCTATGTTACCCTCTTCGTCTGTGTGATGATCGCGGCGTGGTTTGGCGGCACCGCCTCCGGGCTCGCCGTCTCCCTGATCGGGGTGCCGCTCTTCGTCTGGCTCTTCGTCGCCCTGCCCCACGCCGGCCTCGTCGACACGGGCGACGTCCTCATGGCGCTCGTGGTCCTCGTCCAGTGCGTCGCCGCCAGCTTCCTTTGCGGCACCATGCGCCGCTCCCTGCGCGGTTGGCGGCGAGCCCGCCAACAGGCCACGCTCGACTTCCAAAACATGGCCGACCACGCGCCCGGTTTCGTGTGGTGCACCAACGACTCCGGCGACACCGGCTTCGTCAACCAGGCCTGGCGCACCTTCACCGGCGTGAGCCCCAACGTGCGCGAGGTCGACCGCCTGCAACTCGTCCACCCCTCCGATCTCGCTCGCGTCCGCGCCCTTGTCGCCGACGCCCAGGCCGCGGGCGTGCCCTACCAGGTCGAGTATCGCCTCCGCCGCGCCGACGGCGTCTATCGCTGGATCCTCGAACACGCCGTGCCCCGCCTCAGCCGCGAGGGCCGCTTCGAAGGCTTCACCGGCTCCGGCGCCGACATCACCCCCTCCCATCAGGAACGCGACGAACTCCGCTTCATCGGCGACCTCCATCGCGGTCTCGCCGCCTCCCTCGACCTGCACCGCACCGCCGAGACGCTCACCCGCGCCGTCGTGCCCGCCCTCGCCGACTGGTGCTCCATCCACCTCCTCGACGAGCAGGACGGCGGACTGCGCCCCGTCCATCTCCACCACATCGACCCGGAGAAAGTGCTGCGGGCCAACGAGAGCGCCCGCCGCGGCGCCGGCCCCGGCCCCGCGCCGGGCATCGCCCGCTGCTTCGAGCGCATTCTCCTCGAGGGCGAGCCGCGCGTCGTCACCCGCATCGACGAGTCCTTCCTCGCCGAGCTCGCCACCGACGAGGACCACCTCCTCCACCTGCGCACCCTCGGCCTGGTCTCCTTTGTCGCCGTGCCCCTGCGCGTCGCCGGCCGCACCATCGGCGTGCTCGCCTTCGCCACCGCCGAGTCTTGCCGCCACTTCGGCCACGAGTTCCTCCCGCTCGCCCTCAAGATCGGCGGCATCGGCGCCTTCGCCCTCGAAAACGCCCGGCTCCACCGCGGCGTGCGCGAAGCCCTCGCCGCCGAGGAGCGCGCCCGCCGCGACCGCGAACGCAGCGAGCGCCAGTTCCGCGCCGCCTGGGATGCCGATATCTTCGGCATCTGCCTCGTCGACCGCTCCGGCGCCATCAGCGCCGGCAACGACACCTTCCTCCGCCTCGTCGGCCAGAGCCGCGAGGACCTCGCCGCCGGCCAGGTGGAACTGCGCTCCCGCCTCGGCGACCGTGTGCACCGCTTCGGCGCCTTCCTCTGGGAAAACCTGACCGACGCCCGCCGCTGCGAACCCTTCGAAAACGTCTGCATCCGGGCCGACGGCACCGAGTTCCCCGTCCTCGTCGGCGGCAACGTCAACCCCGACGGCGCCACCGCCATCGTCTTTCTCCTCGATCTCAGCGCGCGCCGCGCCGCCGAGACCGAGCTCCAGCGCCAGCGCGGCCTGCTCAAGACCATCATCGACGCCGTGCCCGCCATGGTCGCCTACGTCGACCCGCGGGAACGCCTCCTCCTCCACAACCTCCAGTCCGAGAAATGGCTCGGCCTCGAATCCGCCGCCATCCAGGACGCCACGCTGCGCGAGGTCCTGGGCGAGGAAGGCCACGCCCAGGCCCGGCCGCACCTCCGCGAGGCCTTCGCGGGCCGTCACGTCAGCCACGAGATGTGCATCCACGGCGCGGGCCGGACCCGCGACGTCATGCTCAGCTACCGGCCCGATCTCGACCCCGCCGGCCGCGTCGTCGGCGTCGTGCTCCACGCCTACGACATCACCGAATCCCGCCGCCTCGCCGCCGACCTCGCCCGCAGCGAGCGCCGTCACCGCACCCTCATCACCCACAGCGCGGCCGTCGTCTGGACCGCCGACGCCCGCGGCGTCATCCAGGAGGTCAACGGCTGGGAGGAGTTCACCGGCATGCCCGTCACCCCCGGCACCTGCCCGCTCTGGTTCCGCCTCGTTCACCCCGCCGACCGCCAGCGCGTGAAGGACTACTGGCTCCACGTGCCCGAGGGCGACCACGTATGGGAAACCGGATACAGGATGCTCGCCTCCGACGGGCGCTACCACCACGTGCAGGCCCGCGCCGCCGCCATCACCCGTCCCGACGGCGCCATCGAGGAATGGATCGGCACCATCACCGACGTCACCCAGCGCGTCGAGGCCGAGCAATCCCTCCGCCGCAAGGAGGCCGAGCTGAAGCTCATCGTCGACAAGATGCCGGCCCTCGTCTCCTACGTCGGGCGCGACCTCCGCCACGGCCTGGCCAACCTCGCCTACGAAAAATGGTTCGGGGTCCCGCCCGAGCGGATCCGCGGCAGCACCGTCGCCGAGCTGCTCGGCGACGAGGCCTTCGCCCGCCTCGCCCCCCGCTTCGAGCGGGTCATGCGCGGCGAGGAGGTCGCCTTCGAGGAGCTGGTCCAATACCGCCTCGGCGGCCCCCGCTGGGTCAACGCCCTCTTCACCCCGCACTTCGACGACAGCGGCGAGGTGCTCGGCTGCTTCGTGCTCGTCCTCGACATCACCTCGCGCAAGCAGTCCGAGCGCGAGATGGCCGAGCTCGTCGAGCGTTACCGCTTCCTCGCCGACGCCATGCCCCAGAACGTCTGGACCGCCGACGCCCAGGGCCGCCTCGACTACGTCAACCAACGCTTCACCGACTACGCCGGCATGCCCGGGGATCGCCTCCGCCAGGCCCAGTGGGCCGACATCGTCCACCCGGACGACGCCCCCGAGACCACCCGCCGCTGGCGCCAGGCGCTCTCCACCGGCGAGCGCTACGCCGCCGAGCATCGCCTGCGCGACGCCTCCGGCCGCTACCACTGGTTCCTCAGCCTCGCCATCGCCCGGCGCGACGCCTCCGGCCAAGTCGTCCAATGGGTCGGCGCCGCCACCAACATCGACGCCCAGCGCCGCGCCTACCTCGAGCTCGCCGAGGCCCGCGCCGAGCTGCGCCGCCACGCCGACCACCTCGAAAGCGAGGTGCGCCAGCGCACCGCCCGCCTCAGCGAGGTCAACGAGGAGCTCGAGGCCTTCACCTACTCCGCCTCGCACGACCTCCGCGTGCCGCTCCACCACATCCACGGCTTCGCCCAGGCCATCCTCGAGGATCGCGAGGCCGGCCTCTCCCCCGCCGGCCACGCCAACATGCGCCTGATCCTCAACGCCACCCAGCGCATGGACACCCTGATCATGGATCTCCTCGCCTACAGCCGCCTCTCGCGCGCCGAGATCGTGATCGCCCCCACCGACCTCGAGCCGATCCTCAACGACGTGCTCGCCCAGCACCGCGGCACCATCCAGGCCAAACACGCCCTCGTGGAGATCGCCCGCCCCCTCCCCCTCGTGCCCGCCGACCGCGTCGGCCTGCAGCAGATCCTCTTCAACCTCGTCGGCAACGCCCTCAAATTCGTCCCCGCCGGCCGCCGCCCCGAGATTCGCATCCACGTCGAGCGCCGCGAGCGTCGCCACCGCCTCTGGGTCGAGGACAACGGCATCGGCATCGACAAGCGTCACCACGAGGGCGTCTTCAAGCTCTTCCAGCGCCTCCACGGCACTCGCGACTACGCCGGCACCGGCATCGGTCTCTCCCTCGTCAAACGCGCCGCCGAACGCATGGGAGGCGCCTGCGGAGTCGAGTCCGTTCCCGGCCACGGGAGCCGTTTCTGGGTCGAGTTTCAGGTCGCGGAGGCCGGGGACCCGGAGACCGGCGCCGATGAAGTCGCCGCCGAGTCCCTAGGGCTTGCCGAGCGCGTGGCCTGATGGCCCGCGGACCCCTTGCGCGTTACACTGGCGCGCCATGAAAACCCGCCATGCCTACACCCCCATCCTCGCCGTTCTGCTCGGCGCCTCCGTGGTCGTCGCGCAGGAGCGCGTCATCCCCAGCGATCCCGGCGCCCAGTCCGGCAACACCGGCGCCGCCGGAGCCCACGGCGAAGCCATAAACCCCAACGCCCCCCGCCTGGGCGACCGCCTCCCGGCCGACCGCGTCGACATCCACGACACCGGCACCGCCGGGCAACTGCCGCGCGATGACCGCCAGGAGCCGCTCGTCGGCGTCGGCACCGCCACCGGCGAGCGCGACGAACACAAGTCCGTGCAAAAGCTCTCCAAGCTCAATCAGCGCGTCACCTCCCTGTCCCGCCTCGCGACCGATCGGGCCTCCGATCAACAGGTCCGCGGCTTCGCCGAGGAGATGGTCCGCGCCCACGAAAGCGCCGCGCAAGAGCTCGCGCTCCTCGCCGCCCGCCGCGGAGCCTCCCCCGAGGCCCGTCAGCTCGACGAGTCCCGCGACGACCGCGAAAACCTCGCGCGCAAGAGCGGCCGCGACTTCGACAAGGCCTACGTCGAGGAGATGGCCAAGGCCCACGAGAAGAGCATCGAAGCGCTGGAAAAGGCCTCCCAAGGCGACGACGGCGAGCTCGCCGCTTTCGCCAACCGCGTCCTTCCCCAGGTGCGCGACCACCACGAGCGCGTCAGAGGCCTGAAGAACAACCTGCGTTGATCCGGCCCGGCGCGGAACGGCCGCCGACAAGTCCCCCTCTCCGCCCAACCAGAGGCCCTCGATCCCCGAGGGCCTCTTTTTCGGATACGTTTCCGGGAACCTTCCACCCTGCGACAGGACCATCCCGCCGCACCACTTCATCAAACCTCCCCGCTTCACCCAAACGTCCGAGCGCCCCGCGCCGCCAGCTCGCGCCGCGCCACATGCCCTCCCTCACCTTTTTCACCATCATCGGCTACACGATGGCCCTGATCGCCGTCGTGCACCTGCTTTCCCTGCGCAAGCAGCCGGCCTCCACGCTGGCCTGGGCCTGGGGCATCCTCCTTTTTCCCTATCTCGGCGCCATGCTCTACTGGGGCATCGGGGCCGACCGCCTCCGCCGCAAACGCCTCCGCCGCCGCGCCGCCTTCGCCCCCTTCCGGCGCGACCGCCGCGAACACCGCCGCCACGAGGCTTTCTTCGCCCTCGTGCCCGAGGACGACCTCGGCCTGGCCCGCGTGCTGGCCCGCCTCAACCGCATCCCGCCCACCGGCGTCGACCGCTTCCGCCTGCTCCACACCGCGGACGTCTTTTACGACACGCTCATCGAGCGCATCGACGCCGCGCGCCACCACATCCACATCCAGTTCTTCATCTGGCGCGACGACGACCCCGGCCGCCGCCTGCGCAACGCCCTCGTCGCCGCCGCCCGGCGAGGCGTGATCGTGCGCGTGCTGCTTGACGAGATCGGCTCCGTCCTTCTCGCCGCCTCCCACTTCAGGGACCTCGTGCTCGCCGGAGGCGAGTTCTCCTGGTTCCAGACCATCAGCCCCCTGCGGCGCCGCTTCCTCTTCAACCTCCGCAACCACCGCAAGGTCCAGATCATCGACGGCGAGTATGCCTTCGTCGGCGGCATGAACGTCGGCCGCGAATACCAGGGCCTCGACCCGAAGTTCGGCGCCTGGCGCGACCTCCAGGCCGAGCTCACCGGCCCCGTCGCCTGCACCCTCCAGGAAAGCTTCGCCGACGATTGGTTCTTCGCCACCGGCCGCCGCGTGATCGAAGCCTGCTACTACCCCGACAGCGCCGACACCGGCCGGCACCCGGCGCTCGTGCTCGCCGGCGGCCCCGACGATCCCTCCGAGCCCCCCCAGAAGAGCATCGTCTCGCTCTTCAACCACGCCCGCCGCCGCGCCTGGTTCACCACCGGCTACTTCGTGCCCAACGGCGTCCTGCTCTCCGCGCTCCAGCTCTGCGCCGCCCGCGGCGTGGACGTGCGCCTCCTCATCACCGAAAAAACCGACCACCCCGGTTTGCTCCGCATCGGCCGCTCCTTCTACGACGAGCTGATGGCCGCCGGCGTAAGGATTTTTGAATACTCCCGCGCCCTCAACCACACCAAGGCCGCCGTGATCGACGAGGACTGGCTGCTCGTCGGCTCGGCCAACCTCGACAACCGCTCCATGCGCGTGAACTTCGAGCTCGGGGTGTTCGCGCGCGAGCCCGACGCCGCCGCCGAGCTCGCCGCCCGGCTGGAGGAGGACTTCACCGCCTCGATCGAGATCAAGCCCGCCACCTTCGCCCGCCGGCCCTGGTATGAGAAGTCCATGGAGGCCGCCTTCCGCCCCTTCGCCCCGCTCTTGTGACACTCGCGAAAAAACCCGCCCCGTCGGAACACGGGGCGGGTCCTGCAAACCAAACCAAAGCAAAGGCGGCGACCACGGGCGGGCCTTCGCGGGCGCGCGCCCGCGAGGCGGCGGTCGCCTCGCGCCGCGTTCAAGGCGCGCCGGGCGCGGGCAACAGCCGACCGGGCTCCTGCTGCTGCATGCCACCGCGGACGGCGGCGTCGCGGGCCTCCTCGATCGCGCGGATGTAGTCCGAGTAGCGGGCCACCACATCGCGACGGAGCTCCTCCCAACGCGGCTCGTTCGCCGCGCGGGCGCTGGTGATGGCGCTGGCGAGCTCCGACTCCGCCTGGTTCATCCGAAGGATGCGGTCGTTCAGCAGGGTGCGCGCCTCGCCGCTCAAGAGCTGGGAGTGCTGCACGATCGCCTGCCCCTGCTGCTGGCCCTGCGCGAGTTCGCGCTCGGCCATCGCCATCGCGCGGTCACGGTGCACGAAGCTGGCCTCGCCGAGCATTCGCGCCGTCGTCTCGGGATCGCGCTGCGGCGCCGGCTGCGGCGCTTGCTGCGGAGGCGGGGCGGGCGGGATGCCGGCCGGGCCGTCGTCCACCGGGCTCACCAGCTCGGGGTCAAACAACACCGTGCCGCCGCCCCGGCCCGCGACGGGCTCGAGCGCGGGCTGGGCGGTATCGTGCACCCCGTCGGGATCGGCTCCGCCCGGGCGGGGATCGCTCAGGGTCGGACCGCTCTGCGGCACGGGCCCGGAGCGCGGCGTGGTGTTTTCCACGTCGCGGGTCTCACGCCCCGCGCCGCCCCCGTCGGGCTCGCCTTGGGCGAGCGCGGCCGCGACGGGCAGGGCCAGAAACAGGGCGCCCCAGGCCCGCGCTCGCGCGCGGGCCCCGGAGCAAGCTGGAGGAGGAAGGGGCTTCATGGTGGAAGGCGCTTCCCGCTTCACACCCGGGTGCTGCGTCCGCCGCCGCCAAACATGCCGGCGATGAGCGAGACCACGAGCAGCACGAGGAAGATGTAGAAGATGATTCGCGCGATTCCGGCCGCGGCTCCGGCGATGCCGACGAAACCAAGGAGACCGGCGATCAGGGCGATAACGAGGAATATGAGTGTCCAGCGTAACATGGTGTCAGGGGGTTGAGGGTTGTCGGTTCACAAGGGCGGACCGCGGGCGCGTGGCCCGTGGTCCGCCCCAGAGGGAGACCTGCTGGAGTAGGAAGATGAGGGCCCGGGCGGCGCGACGTGGGGAGCGCTGCGCGCGCCCGGGCGGGGACTGGATCTGGGAACGGGCGCGGATCGATCAGTAGGCGCCCCGCAGGGCGGTGCCGAGGATGCCGCTGCTCGTGCGCAGCCGACGGGTCCAACGACCGATCGGCCCCGGCACGTGCGGCAACAAGGCCCCGAGCGCGGGCATTGCCGCCATCGAGGTCGACCAGAGGTCGAGCTTGCCGTTCTGCGCCGCCTTAGGAGGCAGTTTCCAGAGCAGGCGCACCCGGGCGCGGTCCGCCTCGCAGAGGAGGCGGAGCCGCTCGCGCCGGGCGGCGCGGTTTTCCACGGAGTTGTGGGAGGCGTGGCTCATGGTGCGGTGGCGCTGGAGGTTTTGTCTTCGTGAAGAAGCGCGCCCAGGCAGACGCGGTCTTCGTTGAGCTGTCGCGAGGTCTCGGGCAGGAATTCGAGCGTTTTGAGGCGCTTGATCATCACCATCGCCAGCACCCCCGCCGCCACGAAGTAGACGAGCGTGAGCAATCCGAGCCAGAGGCCGCGGTGCTCGAGGTGCCACACCGCCGCGGCGATCGCGAAGGTGAGCGCTATGCCGCCCAGCAGCGACAGGATGAGGGCGATCACCCCCATCAACAACGAGGAGGTGATGCGATCCCGCATCTCGGCGAACTCCAGCTTGGCGAGCTGGGCCCGGTGTCCGAGACCGTCGAGACAGGCGCGCGCGACCGGCCCCGCGCGCTTGAGCAGATGATAGATGGACTCCGCGATCATCGGGAGGAAGGTGGGCGCGCGGGGCGCCGGTTAGCTGCGGCCGCGGCAGACGAGGGCGCCCAGCACGATGCCGAGGCCGGCGGCCACGCCGACCGCCACGTAGGGATGCTCGTGAATGGCCTCATCGCACTGCACGCAGCGTTCCTTGGCCATCTTGAGCGCCTTCTGCGCGGTGTCGCGGCTTCGGTCGAGGGCGCTGCGGAGGCGCTCCTTGAGTTGGGCGATCTCGTCGCTGGCGACGTCACCGGAATGCGCGATCACGTTCTCGGCTTCGGCCAGGAGGGCCTTGATCTCGTCGATGGTGCTGTCTTGGGGAGCGGTTTGGTCAGGGTTCGCGGGCATGGTGGTTGGGATGGTTTAGGTTGGAGGGAACTACGCTGGAAAGGGGCTCGGCGCCGGGATCGCGGCTAGCGGTCCTCGCGTCGGAAAAGCAGGCCGACAAAACCGTAGATGATGCAGATCAGGCCGACGACAAAGGGGGCGAAACCCGGATCACCCGGCGCTCCGCCAAAGACCGCGCCGGCCGCCGCGCCGAAGGAACCGGCGGCATTCGCGGCCAGAAGCAAAAATCCCCCGCCCGCGATCAACACCGAGATGGATAGGAACAAGCGCAGGAGTAGCGCTTGGTTGTTGTGGTGGCGGGTTTTCATCGGGGTATGGCGGCGTGCGCGGGTGTCGGTTTCCACGACCTCGCAGACCCCGGGCCAGTCCGGCCACGAAAGGCCTACTGCCTGTGCGCCTACGACTTAAGAACCTCACGCTTTGCCATCGGCCTTTCTTCACGTTGCAAAACGCAACCAAGCCCCTCCGCCGCCGCTGCAAAAATAGACCCGCCGAGCGGCGCGCGCTCCGCGTCCCTTCCTACCTGTTATCGGCCCTCGCCACTCGCTTGACGACTTTGCTAAGGTCCCCCTTCGCATGCCCGCCTCCCTCCGCCTTGTGCTTCGCGCCCTGCTGCTCGCCCCGCTCGCCCTCGCGCTCGCCTGCACCCTCCCCGCCGCGCAAGCCGCCCCGGCCTCGCCCCTTCGGATCGTCGTCACCCACAGCCTGCTTGAGGACTTCACCCGCCAGGTGGCCGGCGAAGAGGCGCAGATCACCTCCCTCGTCCCCCGCGGCGCCGACCCGCACCACTTCGAGCCCCGCCCCGCCGACGCGCGCTCCCTCGCCCGCGCCGACCTGATCTTTGTCAACGGCCTGGGCTTCGACGCCTGGGCCGATCGCCTCATCGCCGCCTCCGGCTCCTCCGGCCGCACCCGCGTGCTCACCGCCGGCATCGAGCCCATCACCTGCACCGTCGACCACGACCACTCCGCCCACGATCATCACCACCACCACGGCGACGGCGATCCACACGCCTGGCAGGACCCGCTCCTGGTCGTCCGCTACGTGGAAAACATTCGCGCCGCCCTCACCGAGGCCGCGCCCCGGCACGCCGACACCTTCGCCACCCGCGCCGCCGCCTTCACCCAGGAGTTGAAACTCCTCCACCGCTGGGCGGCCGAACAGTTCGCCACCATCCCTCCCGAGCGCCGCGTCCTCGTCACCTCGCACGACGCCCTCGCCTACCTCGGTCGCGCCTACGGTCTGCGCGTCACGCCGATTCGCGGCACCGGCAACAACCGCGAGCCCTCCGCCCGCGAGCTCGCCGCCCTCACCGCCATGATCCGCGCCCAAAACGTGCCCGCGATCTTCATCGAGACCACCACCAACCCCCGCGTTGCCGAGCTCCTCGCCCGCGATGCCGGCGTGCGCCTCGGCGAGCCCCTCTACACCGACAGCCTCGGCCCCCTCGGCGGCCCCGCCTCCACCTACCTCGACCTTTTCCGCACCAACGTGCTCCGCATCGTGGCCGCCCTCGCCCCCGAGCAAGCCTCGCCTCCCCCGTCCGGCCAGCCCGAGCCTCTCCCTGGCCCGGTCCGCGACGAAACGCGCCCGTAGGCCCGGCTCCGCTCGCACCGCAAGGACTTGCGGACATCGCCCGTGGCCCGCGCCACGGCACCGCCCTTGGATCGGGACGCTTCCCGCCGCGGCTCCTCCCGTCGCGCGCCCTTCCACCCGCCAGAAACGCGTCCGCCCATGCGCTTTCCCCTCTCCGCCGCCCTCCTCTCCGCCGCGCTCCTCTGCGCGTCCACGGCCGCCGCCCAGTGGCGCCCCGTCACCTTCACCAATCCCGAGCTCCGCGCCAAAGGCACCCTCACCGGCGACGGCTGCCAATGGTTTCGCGCCCTCGCCATCGCCCCGACCAACGGCGACTTCATGCTCTGGTGCACCGACGTCGGCGGCCTCTTCCGCTCCCTCGACGGCGGCCGCAACTGGGAACCCGCCAATGTCGGCTTCCACTCCCGCGGCTCCGCCGCGGTCGCCATCGACCCCCATAACGCCGACCGCGTCCTCGTCGTCGCCGCCAACTCCGTCCCCACCGAGCGCAACGGCCTCTACCTCTCCACCGACCGCGCCGCCTCCTGGCTCCAGGTGCTCCCCGTCCGCATGTCCGGCACCCGCGACATGCGCCGCCAGATCGCCTTCGACCCCTCCACCTACGATCCCTCGCAAAACCTCACCCGCGTCGCCTACTGGTCGCGCCTCGACAACGACCCTCCGCACAACCCCGCCTGGGGGGAGACCGTCCGCGAGCCCGGCTTCTACAAGTCCACCGACGGCGGCGAGAGCTGGCTCCGCGTCCGCGGCGGCGAGATCGTCGCCGACGCCGAGATCGCCGTGCATCCAAAACGTGGATACATCTATGCCGCCACCCCGAAGGGCCTGCACATCTCCCGCGACGGCGGCGCCTCCTGGAAACTCGCCCTCCCAGGCCGCCCCACCGGCCTCGACGTCTCGCCCGCCGCCCCCGACTCCGTCTGGGTGAGCTTCGCCGACCGCGTGCTCCGCTCCGACGACTCCGGCGCCACCTTCGCCCCCATCGTCGGAGCCCAGTCCCTGCGCGCCGATCGCGCCCCCCTGCGCAATCTCGCCGTCTCCCCCTCCGATCCCTCCCGCCTCATCCTCTACCGCGAGGGGGCCGACTGGGACTGGCCCCGCTTCACCTCCCACGATGGCGGCGCCACCTGGACCCGCTCCACGCTCCACCGCGACCGCGTCATCGTGCCCACCAACTCCCGCCAGGGTCGCTTCGCCTTCCACCCCACCGACCCCGACATCATCCTCGCCCCCGGCGGAGACTACCCGATGCTGTCCCGCGACGGCGGCCGCAACTTCACGCTCGCCGGCAACGGCGTGAACAACATCTACGTCGGCGGCGCCTTCAATTTCAGCGCGGTCGACCCCGACATCCTCTTCCTCGGCTCGCAGGACTACGCCACGCTCCTCACCACCGACGGCGGCCAGAACTGGACCTACCTCGAGCCCGGCGGCAAAGGCTGGGGCGGCTACAACTACGCCACCTACGCCTCCACCGCCGACGCCCTCCTCGCCGGCGAGGCCGAGCACTGGGGCGGCCCCAGCCGCCGCGCCGTTTCCCCCGACCGCGGCCGCACCTGGCGCATCGCCCGCGAGACCATCGAGCCCAAGTTCACCTACGGCGACCCGCGCGATCCCCGCACCCTCTTCGCCGGCAACCAGCGCTCCACCGACGCCGGCCGCACCTGGTCCCCGATGCACAACGCCACCAGCGTGCGCACCCACGACCACCGCTCCGGCACCCTCTACGGCGTGCGCGAGGGCCGCGACCGCCCCTCCGTGGTCGTGTTCTCCACCGATCGCGGCGCCAGCTGGCGCGACCTCTTCACCGTGCCCGGCCAGATCGACGACCTCGCCGTCGATCCGCAGCGCCAGCGCATCTACGTCGCCCGCGGCGGCCGCCTCTACCAATGGGAACGCTCCACGCCCGAGCTCGTCGAGCTCTTCGGCCTCGCGCACGATCAGGAAGGCCCGCCCCACGTGCGCTCCGTCGCCGTCGATCCCGCCGACACCTCGGTCGTCTACATCGCCGGCAACCGCAACATCTTCGCCAGCGACGCCAGCGCGCAACGCTCGCGCGACGCCGGCCTCACCTGGGAAAACCTCACCCGCACCGCGCCCCTCGACGGCCGCGGCCTTGATGGCGGCCGCGAGGCCCATTTCGTGCGCGTCCACCCGAAGACCCGCGAGGCCTGGTTCGCCACCAACTGCTACGGCGTATGGATCCACGCCGCGCCCTGACCCGATGTGGCGCCGGCCGCCACCGGCCGATCACCGTTGCGCTGCCCGCCCCCGGGCCGATCCCCGGCCCGCCTCACCTCGCTCGCGGGCCCGGCGCCGTCGCCCCGGCGTGCCATAGCGCGTCCACGCTCACGCCCCTCGCCATCGCCGGCACGCCGCCCTCCCCCCGCAGGATCAACGAGTGCAGCAAATCGAGCGCCGCCGCCCCCGTGGCCGCCGCGTCGAGCCGCATGCCGGAGAAACGCTCCTCGTCCCCCGCTTGCAGGCCCGGGCTCGCGAAAGCCGCGTCGGCCGGGAAGCGCACGCCCCCCTTTTCCAACACCATCGCCGCCCACACCTCCGACCCCACCACCACGTCCGGCTTCCACTTGCGAAACCAACGCGGGGCCCCGCGCGAAAACTCCTCGTGGGTGAGCAGACAACAAGGCACCCGCGCCGCCTCGGGGACATGCAGCGACTGCCAGCTCAGGAAAGCCGCCGAGGCACGATGCTCCGTGCGCGCGTCATGGCTGCTCACCGCCGCGAAGCCCGGCCGCCGATAGCCCAGCCGCTTCAGCCGGTGCAACAAATCGAGCGTCGAGCGGTAGGGGTCGCTCGCCGCATAGTGCAGCCGCGGCAGCCGCAGACTTCGCCCCAAGGCCACCGCCGGCAGCTCGCCCAGCTCCAGCCGCGTGTGCCCCGCCGCGGAGAGCGTCGGCCCGAGCAATAGCCCCACATAACCGCGGTGGTGCAGGATCTCCTCCGCCCTCCGCAAAGACCCCGCCGCCCCAAGCGGAAACTCCTCGGTGCCATAGCCGAGCTGCTCGGCCCGCTCGCGCGCCCCTTGAAAATACCCGCCATAGATCGGCCAGTCCCGCCACGGCGTCCCCGCCGGATAGTTGGTCACGTAGGCCACCGTCGCCGTCCGCCGCGGCGCCCGCACGTTGCGCCGATAATTCACCAGGACGCTCATGAACGGATCGCTCCGGTAGCCCAGCTCGCGCGCCGCCGCCTGCACCGCCGCCCGCGTCTCGGGCGACACCCGCGTGCCCACGCGCAGCGCCCGCGACGCCGTCATCGTGCTCACCCCGCACCGCTCCGCCACCTCCGCCAATGTCGCCCGTTTTGACTGCATGTGTTAATGTTAACCTCCCGTGCGTCTTCCGGCCATCCGAAAACGCAGCAAATGTGCGAGGCCTAAGCCATGAAAACCCAAACCCTCCTCGCCTTCAGCCTACCCCTCGTCGCCTCGGCGGCCTTCGCCCAGTATGACATCGTCTACCGCGAAACCTTCAGCTCGGCGGCGAACAACTCCAACATCAACCTCTTCGGCTGGGGCGTCCACTACGGCAATACCAGCGCGACGGTTTACACCAATACCGACCTCTCGAACGCCGTCGCGGTGTCGAACCTCACCGGCCGCGTCACCGGGGTGGACAACATCAACGCCGGCTCGATGATCATCACCGCGCCGACCGGAGGAGTCGCGACCAATCCCTCTCCCGGCCAGAACAGCACCGGCTTTGTCTTTGTCGCGCCGCAGAACGTCCCCTTCTCCAGCGCTTCCCCGATCCTCATCTGGACCAACGAAGGCGCCAACCTGGTCTCCACCTCGACCGCCCATCAATTTAGTTTCTATCTCGGCAACACCACCACCGCGTCCGTGGTTCGGGTGGCCGTTCAAGTCGGCGGCGCCTGGTATGTCAGCGCCAACCCGTTCAGCACCGCATCCATGACCGGCGGGCAATTCGCGGCCAACGCCGAGCTGAAGACGCTCACGTTTGATCCCGCGGCCGACCAGTGGCGCTCCCTCAGCTTTAGCCAAGCCGCGACAAACCCCTTCTCCACCAACGGCGGCGGAAACCTCTCGCTCGGCGCCCTGTCGACCAACGATCTCAGCGGCGGCATCACCGCCTTCGGCATCTACATCGACTCGGGCACAAACAACAGCGTCCGCTTCGACACCTTCACCATCACCGCCATCCCCGAGCCCTCCGCCTTCGCCGCCCTCGCCGGCCTCGGCGCCCTCGGCCTCGCCGCCACCCGCCGCCGCCGCCGCTGAGCCGGCTGCTCCTCCTCCCGCCGTCGCCCTCCCCTCGGCCCCAGGCCGCGCACGCGCCCCGCGTTTGCGCGGCCTTTTCGCGTCCCCCTTTCGCGCCCTTTCTCCCCGCCCCGGCGCCGCTTCCCGCCGCGCCCTACGCGCTCTTCCCGTCCCACCAGCGGCCCGGCACCAGAACCATCCTCGGGTTCACCGGCACCCCGCGCTCATTCCGCGTCAACTGCGCGATCAACACGTCCACCGCCGCCGCCGCCACCTTCTCGAGATTCTGATCCACCCCGGCCAGTTCGCCGCCCCGCTCCTCCGGCTCCAGGCACAGGTGCGCGAAGGCCAGGTCCTCGGGCACGCGCAGCCCGAGCGAACAGAGCGCGTCCCGCGCCTCCCGGTGCGTCGAGACCACCGCGTCCGGTCGCGCCTCCTTCAACCAAAGCCGCAGACTGTCCCGGTCCCGCGCATCCCTCGCCAGCGCGTGGTCCGCGCCCGCGCCCGCCCCGCCTTCCAGACCGTAACCATACAAAATCGGCAGCGTGCTCGCCCGCAGATCCGCCGCCACCGCCGCGAAGTAGCCCGCCGCAAACTGGAAATCCATCAGGCGATCCACGAAGTGCGGCAACATGCACCCGATCCGCCGCCGCCCCCGCGCATGCAGCGCGCGACAGGCCGTCATCATCACGTCCGCCACATGGCTCGCCACCGTGTGCAGCCGCCTCGCGTCGCTCGCCCGCCCCAGGCTCACGCAGGCGAAGCGCCTCACGTCGAGCGGCACGCCCGGCTCCAGGTGCCGCGGCTGCGGCAACAAGATCACTCCCTCGATCCCCCGCGCCGCCAGCACCTCCGTGAGACGCTCCGCGCTCATCCCCGCGGCCCTCGCCTGGAACCGCTCGATCCGACAGCCCATCTCCTCCGCCCGCTCCAGCGCGCCCGCCAGGAACCTACGCTGCACCGAGTGCGCCATCGTCTCCTCCGCATCCGCGAAAGGCTCCACCCAGGCGAAGACCGGCGCCACCCCCGGACCCGCCGCCGTCGACCGTCGGCGTGTCATCAACTCGCTCACGAAAGGATTCAACCGATAGCCCAGCCGCCGCGCCGCCTTCGAGACCCGCTGCGCCAGCTCCGTTCGCACATGCCGCCCGCCGTGCAAAACACGGGACACGGTGCTCGGGGAAACTTTCGCCGCCCGCGCCACATCGCGGACGGTTGGCGCGGCTTTTTTTGACATGGCTCTCACCGGATTCGGCGAGTCGCAATCACCTCGCCCTCGGTCGGGCCGACAAGCCTCCCGCCCCGCAAGCCATTGCACCCGCCCCTCCGGGAAACATGTGCCAGGCCGCGCCGCTTCCGCCCCCCCGGCCCGCGCCCCACGCTGTCCCCGTTATGCCCCACCCCACACTCCACCCCCGCTCCGGGGGCGCCGCCGCCCTGCGCGCCCTCGTCTCCTCCGCCCTCGTCGCCGTCGCCGCGACTCTCGCCTCCGCCCGCGACCCCTGGACCCAACCCTTCGCGCCGGAGAGCATCTGGAACACCCCCATCGGCACCGGCGCCGTCTACGAACCGATCAACATCGGCGGACTCCCCAACCTCCCCGCCCACTCCCACGTCACGGTCGATCCCGAATACCTCCTGCGACCGCGCAAGGACGCGCCCGTGCGCATCCTCTACCAGGCCGCCGGCTGGTCGAACCGCAGCTTCTCCACCGCCACCTTCCTCGGCCGCATCCGCATCCCCGACAACTTCCTCCTGCCCGACACCACGAGCACCGATCGCCCCAACAACTGCACCGTCATCCTCGCCAACGACCGCCGCACCGTCTGGGAGCTCAACGCCTTCACCCGCCCCGCCGCCGGCGGCAACGCCTGGGCCTACGAGGGCAGCCCGCAGGATCTGTATGGACTCGGCACCTACGGCGCCCACGCCGGCTCGGGCCTCTCCACTCTCGGCGGCTCCCTCCGCAAGGGCGAGCTCACCGGCCCCGATCCCATCCGCCACGCCCTCAAGATCCTCATCCGCGGACGCACCTTCCTGAACTACAACTCCACCCACAAGGGCTACCGCTGGCCCGCCGTCACCGCCGATCACTACGCCGGCGATCCCAACGATCCCTCCCGCTACCTCGGCACCAACCCCAAGCTCCTCATGGGCGCCCACCTCGCCATCCCGCCCACCGTCAGCGAGTCCTCGCTCGGCCTTCAGACCACCTGGGGCCGAAAGCTCTTCGCCGCCCTCCGCGACTACGGCGCCTACATCGTCGACGACTCCGCCTGGGACGCCTTCTACCTCAACGCCGATCACGAGGCCATCAGCGAGTTCAACACCGTCTTCGGCTACTCGATGGTCAACTCCTCGCAGTTCCGCGCCGAGATGAACCGCCTCATCCCGCACCTGCGCATCCTCGACAACAACGTCATCAACGGCGTGCCCACCCCCGGCGGCCCCGGCGCGCGACGCGTCACCCCGGTCGGACCGCTCACGCCCTACGATCCCGCCACCGGCAACGCCTTCGACCGCGGCTCCATCACCTTCGGCGGAGACATGGCCGGCGGCGTCAGCAAGGACGGCGACCTCAACACCTACCGCACCTCCGCCTCCACCCAGAGCGCCGCCCAGACCTTCTTCACCATCGACCTCGGCGGCACCCGCACCTTCGACCGCATCACGCTCGAGACCGGCCCCTCCGACCGCGAGGCCTTCCCCCGCTCGCTCAACCTCTGGGCCTCCACCAGCGCCTACTGGCACGGCTTCGTCAACGGCGGCGACTACGTGGTCCTCCAGGCCCGCGGCGAGGGCAAGACCCACATCCGCTTCAAAAACGCCCGTAGTGCCCGTTACCTTACAATCCAGAACAACACCGTCGGCGCCGCCCAGGGCGGCAACAACCGCTGGCGCCTGGCCGAGGTCAACATCCACTACGACAACGACCCCGCCGCCACCGAGCCCGCCGTGGTCAACCTCGTGCCCAACGGCGGCTTCGAGTCCGGCCTTTCCGGCTGGGACAACTGGAACGGCGCCGCCACCCTCGTCACCGATCGCGCCGAGGGCGCGCAGGCCATCCGCATCGGCCCCGCCGAGGGCGGCGTCGGCCGCTACCCCACGCTCCCCACCGGCACCTCGACCGTGCGGGTCCGCTTCGCCGCCAAGGCCGACACCTGGAATTGGACCGCCGTGCAGATCCAGTTCCTGAACAGCAACTGGCAAACCCTCGGCGCCCCCACCTCGGTCACCGTAAACGCCGGGGCCTCGCAGTGGACCCAGTTCCAGAGCGGCATCCTCACCGTTCCCTCCGGGGCCACTCGCTTCCAGATCTGGGCCTGGAAGTCCGGCTCCACCGGCCAGCTCTGGGTCGACGATATCCGCGTGATCCCCTGAGCCGGGAAAACAGGCATGGCGGTCGCGTCCACCCGCGCCCGCCCCACCTTCGCCGCGCTCGTGCGCTTTTTTTCAGCAACGCACGGGCGTGACCAACGAGGTGCCGCGGAACCAGGCGATCCAGGCCGGCGCGCTGACCGTCAGCACATAAGCCCCCAGGGATGGACTCACTCCGATGAACACATAGCCGAGCAGCGCCGTGAACAGCGCCGCCGCCCAATAACCGGCCGCGTAGTGGTGCATGGCCACCGCCGTCGCGCCGCCCACCACCAGCGCGCCCAAGGAGACCTGCAAAGGCATCAAGGCGATCATCAGCCCGGCCATGAAACCCGCCGGCGACAGCGATTCATTCTGACCCGGACGCCCCTTGGTTTGCACCATCAGCACGACCAGCAACGCGCCCACCAAGGCGAAGAGGGGCAACTGGGCCTGCGCTAATTTTGACTGCGGAATCGGAGTGAAGGCCTGGGCGAGCGAGGCCCCCACCACATAACCCCGCACCGGGTCGATCCAGACGAGCGGCAGCTTCCACCAGCGCCGCCGCTTTTGCCCGTCACGACGCCACAAGACGCGGGTCCACAAATCGGTGAACGGGAGATAGCGGCACTCGCAGTTTATGAGCAGCCGCGGAGGGATGAGCCCAAAAACGAGCGCCATCACGAGGGGTAACCAGTTCACCAGCATCCCGCGACTTAAGAGCCGCCCTCAGTCCGGCGGGCAAGAAAACGATTTCATTCCAATCACTTGCGTCTCATCCCGGGTTGGGGCGAGACGACCCGCGACACCCGCGGAATCCGGGCTTATTTCTTGGGCCAACCCAGATGCCGGCCGGCGAGCACCGAGAAGAGGATCGGCATGAAGAAGGCGACGCCGACCAGGAGCGAGTTCCGCCACTCCTGTTGTTCCACCGCAAGCCCCACGACCGCCAGGCCGATGCCTCCGCCGAAAAAGCCGCCCGCCCACGCGCGAAACGCGAAGGCCCCGCCAAGCGCCAGGGGCAGACTGATGGCGAGCACGATCGGATGCGCCACGACGGCGGCGACACCCAAGGCAAACAAGACCGGCGCAAACGCGAAATCCTCATCGCGCCACGCCAAGGTCTGCACGATGAGCCCCAGCGTCACCACCGAGGCGAGCAGGATGGGATCCTGCCACACGCCGAAGAGCTCGATTCGCTCCATGGCCGGCAGATAATGCAGGAGCAGTCCCGCACCGGCTGCCGCCCGCAGCGGATCGACGATGCAGAGCAGCACGGAACGCCAGCCGGAGGGCCATCCCCGCCGCTCGAAATCGACGAGACGCGCGTTGCTGACTCGCAGCCACCACAAAGGCAGCAGCAAGAGTCCGATGGCCAGGGCAAGGTAGGAGACGGGCGACATTATCACGAAAAAGGAGTCAACAGACAAAGCGCCTGCTCCGCAAAGCGAGCGCAATAAACCCTTTTCCCCCCGATATTTTTCTCCGGCCACGGCTTCCGCGGCCAGAGCACGGCGAATCGCCCGCCCCTGCCCCAGGCGCTTCCGGCCGACGAGGCCGGGCCTGTTCCTCCCGCGCCCCGACACGAGGGGGATGGCGCCGACGCGCGATCACGACGGGATTTCTCAAAACGAGGGCTTGACGATTGCGAAATGTCGCCAATCGTCCGCCTTCCTTTATTTCGCCCCTATCGTCTATCGGTTAGGACGGAAGATTCTCATTCTTCAAAGCGGGGTTCGATTCCCCGTGGGGGCGCCAATTTCATAGTAAGCTAGGTTCCAAGGGAACGAGAAGGGAACAAATCCTTCCTTCTCTTGGAGCCGACGGAGCCAAAGAGAGGAAGGCTGATGCCTTGAAAGCCGAAGTAAAATCGCGGTGCGTGGCGGCGCATGCCAACACTCCAATTCCATCGTTGGCGGCGAACGAAGAGGGCTCAGGGACAACCGGAGCGCTCACCGTCACGTCATCAAATTCGGCCACCGATCATCCGCAGCTCCTTCGGTCACGAAACTTTAGGCCAACCCTTGTGCCGATCTCCGCGCCTACACACTCCTTACGGCGCCTCCCACCGCAGCCCCTGGGTGATGGCTGCCCGACCCGCCCCAAAGTGCCCACACCTTCTCCCCATGTCGGGGCAAGTTCTGGGATTGGTCCCAAAAACGCAAGCCCACGTCCCCTTGCCTCTCCCAACAGGAGAAAGGATAACGAAAACGTCCTTATTACACCCCTCGTCCACCCATGCCCTTATACCCAACAGTCCTCGCTTCGGCCCTTGGTTTTGCCTGCCTCGCCACCGGCCTTGCCGCCCAAGTCAGCTTCACCGGGTCTTACTCCCAGAACTTCGACTCGCTTGGCGCGGGTGCGGTCACTTGGACAAACAACAGCACCTTACCTGGCTGGTTTGCGCATCAAGCCTCGGGGAACCAAGCTCCCACGACGCTCAACGCCCCGCTAGCCGCGGGCACGGGCACGGGGAGCAACTCCAAGGGACTCTGGTTCAACTTTGGCTCGGGCAGCGACCGCGCACTGGGCGGCAGCCCGGCGGGCGGCACCGGTGCCATCACGTATGGCGTGGCTCTCACAAACAATACCGGCGCCACCATCACCCAGTTCAATCTCTCCTTTGATTGGGAACGCTGGTTTGATTCCGACATCACCGTCGATCAGACCCTTACCTTCGCCTACAGCCTCGACGCGACCTCGCTCACCTCCGGCACATTCACGTCCGTTTCCTCCGCCTCGGTGACTTACAGCACTCCCCAAGGCTCGCAGGTTTGGGCAGAGAATCCCTTGGTCGTTTCCCGCAGCATCTCTATCACCAGCATCAACTGGGCTCCCGGTGGCACCCTCTGGCTGCGTTGGCAGGACGTCAACGAGGCCGACGGCGACCACGGCGTGGGCATCGACAACGTGTCCATCTCCGCCATCCCGGAGCCCGCGTCCGCCGCCCTGCTTCTCTCCGGCTTCGCCGCCGCCGCGGTCGGCCTGCGCCGCCGCCGCCGCGCCTGATTCTCCTCCTCCGCAGAGCCATGCCCGCGCCCGGTCCTTCAGGACGGGCGCGTTTTTTCTGCCATGAACCCTCGCCTCGCCTCCCTTCTCGTGCTGCTTCTCAGCACGCTCGCCACGCCAACCCGCGCCGCCCTTCCCTACGCTGGCGGCGATTTGCTGCAAAACTTCGACTCGCTGCCCGGCTCCGGCGACGTCGCGTGGACCGACAACCAGACACTCCCCGGCTGGTTTGCCCATCAAAGCTCCACCGGCGCCGCCCCGGCCACCCTTCGCGCCCCCTTGGCCGCGGGCACCAGCACCACCAGCAATTCCAAGGGCCTCTGGTTTAATTTCGGCTCCGGGGCGGACCGCGCCCTTGGCGGCAGCCCCGCCGGCAGCAGCGGCGTCCACAGCTACGGCCTCGCGCTGACCAACACCAGCGGCGCGACGCTCGCCACCTTCTCCCTCGCCTTCGATTGGGAGCAGTGGTTCGTCGCCGACATCGCCGAGGCGCAAAACCTCCGCTTCGCCTACAGCACCGACGCCACTTCGCTCACCACGGGCACGTGGACCGAGGTCCCGGCCGCCCTCCTCACCCTCACCGCCGGAGGCTCCCAGGTTTGGCTCGGCACGCCCCTAGTGTTCCCGCGCAGCGTCACCGTGACCGGCCTCGCCTGGGACTCCGGGAAAACGCTCTGGCTGCGCTGGCAGGACATCAACGAGGGCGGCGGCGACCACGGCGTCGGCATCGACAACGTCTCCTTTAGCGCGCAACCCGCGGGCCCTCCGCCTCCGCCCCCGCCCGCGCCCGCGGCCACCGTCTCCCTCGGCCCCTGGTCCGGCGCGGTCACCTCCCGCTCCGCCCGCGTGCACGTCAAGATGAGCGCCCCCGCCAGCGGCGCACGCCTCCTGGTCAGCACGGAGGAGACCATGGCCGATCCTTGGCGTATCGAAGCGGGACCCGAGCACGCCGGCAGCGCCATCGCCACCTTCCGCCTCGAATCCCTCGTTCCGCATCAACTTTATCACTACGCAGTGGAGCGCTCCGACGGCACCGTCGATCTCGCTCGCCGCGGACGCCTCCGCGCCTTCCCCTCCGGCCCCGCCAGCTTCACGTTCGTCTTCGCGGCCTGCGCCGACACCGGCTCAAACCACCGGGTCTTCGACCACATCGCCGCCGCCGACCCGCTCTTCTACCTGAACATCGGCGACCTCCACTATGCCGACATCGCGGTCAACAACCCCGCGTCCTTCCGCTCCGCCCTGGACGCCGTCCTCGGCTCAGCCCGCCAGTCCGCCCTCTACCGCGCCGTCCCTCTCGCCTACATGTGGGACGACCACGACTACGGCCCCAACGACTCCGATCGTCTTTCGCCCGGCCGCCCCGCCGCGCTGCGGGTCTATCGGGAATACATCCCGCACTACCCTCTCGCCCTCGACGGCGACGACGCTCCGATCGACCAGAGCTTCACCGTCGGCCGCGCCCGCTTCATCCTCTCCGACCTGCGTTCGCAACGCGATCCGAAGAGCCAGACCGACAACGCCTCCAAGCGCATGCTCTCCACGGCCCAGCTCGACTGGTTGAAGCAGGAGCTGCTTGCCGCCCGGGCCGCGCGCCAGGCGATCTTCTGGGTCAGCACCGTGCCCTGGATCGAGCCCGCCACGGCCGGCAGCGACATGTGGGGCGGCTACTCCACGCAGCGACGCGAGCTGGCCGACTTCATCGCCGATAACCAGATCGAGAACATCGTCATTCTCGCCGGCGATTCGCACATGCTCGCGGCCGACGACGGCTCCAACGCCAACTTCTCCGCCCGCCCCTCCGCGCCCCGGGTCCGCGTGCTCCAGGCCGCCGCGCTGGATCGCAGCGGAAGCGTCAAAGGAGGCCCCTACAGCGCCGGCACCTTTCCCGGCGGCGGTCAATACGGCCACGTGACGCTGACCGACCTCGGCGACACGCTTCGCGTGCGCTTCAGCGGCCGCGCGGTGGATGCCTCGAGCGGCGCGATGACGGAGCGCGTATCGCTGCAATTTGACCTCCCCGTGGGTCCCGCCCTTCCGCCCGTCGTCCCCCAGTTGCAGGACATCAAGCATGAATCCGACGGCTCGTTTTCCTTCCAGTTCGAGGGAAGTCCTGACCGCGATTATCGGGTTCAGTTTTCGGAGGATCTTGTCCGTTGGCTTGACCTTGGCCCGCCTTCTTCGGCCCCGACCGGCCGCTTTTTCTTCACCGACCGGGAGCCGCGCAACTCTTCGCGCCGGTTTTACCGCGTGTTGGTGGACTAGACGGTCCACCGAGCTCGATCCGCAGGTGCGCCGGAGCCGCTCCCGGCGCCCAGCGGGAGCGCTGAGCACTCGGCGGGCCCGCCCCACCTCGCCAAGCAATGCACCCGGCTACAGTCTTCTTCGAACCGCGATAGCGTCCACGCGGCCTTGATGAAGTGGCGCCCGGCGAGTCGGCCTTACACACGGGGGGGAGGAACCGCAGATCGCGCAGAGAGCGCGGAAAAAACTGATCCACGAGAACACGATCAACTGAATCCCGATCACCTACACGTGATGGGGTTCAGGTTTATCGTGTCCCGGTGCTCCGCGTCGATTTGCACCATCTGCGGGTTCCACGGCTCGAATGGAAATACCGTCCCCTTAACGGCGGGCACGTGGGGTGTTCGCATCGAGCAGCGCACCCCACTTCGGCATCTCCGTGCGAGGCTGCCCGTAATATTCTTGGTGGCCCCAGGCACCCCAGCGCTCGTTTTGCACGCTAATGCTGGAAAACACCGCGAAGAGGTCGCAACCGACTTCGCGGTGAAGGGCGAAGTTGCGCATATAAACGTCATACATGCCGGGGTGCGACTGGGCGGCGACCAAGGCGGGCAGATAAGGCAGGTTTTGCTGCCCCTTCGGCTGGATGTGCTGCCCGCCTTCGTAAACCACGAAGCGCATCTTGTTCGACTTGGCGATCCGCGCGACCTGCCGGGTCCACACCGCCGTGTCCTGCTCGAAGGCCTCGTGCATATCCGCGATCACCTGAGCGGCGGTGAGCGACGCCCCGGCCGCCTCCCACCGCGCGTAGATGGCGTCGTTGGGCCCGAAATAGCCCGCGGGGGAAAGCGCATCGGCGCCGCCGTTGTCCGCCACCCACTCGGCGGTGCGCCTCACGGTGTCGATCCACGAGTGCTGCACGCCGACCACCCGCACCAGACGGCCGCGGTCCGCGCCGGTGAACACGTTTTCCCAGAACCCGAAGACATGGCGATTGAGCGCGGCGATGCGCTCGGGGTGGTTTTGGCCGCCATCCTTGGCGACCGTGCCGCCGTCCAAGGGAAAGGCAGGGACCACGCCATCCTTCCAAGGCTCGCCGCCTTTGGCGGCGAGAAGATCGGCCGCGAGTTTGCTCTGGAGCATCCAGTTCGCCTGCTGGAATTGCCAGTTCCAGACCTCGTTCGAATATTCCACGTAAACCTTCAGCTTGGAGTCGAGCCGCTCCTTGAAGAGCTTTGCCATCTCGGTGATGTATTCGGGGGTGGCGCGGTGGGGCACGCAAACCCACGGGTCCGTCTGCGTCAGGTTCGCAAGCTGGATGATGACCTCCAGCGCCACGCCGCCGGAGAAACGGGTTTCAAACGCGCTCGCCGGCTTGCCCCAGCGCCCGATCGCGTCGCCGCCCTGCCCGATCATCGTGTAGAAGCCGGCGGGCTTGCGGCCGGACCACTCCTTCTCGAGGGAGTTGTTGGTGACCTGCCAGTCCATGAAACGGAGCGCGTGCCACTGGCGGCAGTAGTCGAGGAAATCCTTGCGGAAAGGATTGGCGTTCAGGTCCGCCCGTTCGTCGGCAAGCGCGACCAGCCGGACGTTGCGCACATGGTTGCCGCGCTTGGACCGCACGATGGCGAAGCCCTCGTAGGCGCCGGAGCCGCTGTAGCCGCGCTGCGAACGGAGGTTCTTCAAACGAAGCACCACGCGGCCGGGCGCGCGGGAGACCAGCTCCGTGCCCATGGCGGCCTCGATCTCCCCCTCGCCGTCGTAGAGCAGCACGTAGTCGCCCGGCTCCACTGTGTTCGGCACGATGGTGAACACCACCTGCAGGTCCGTCTCGCGGTTCACCCGGAACGGGATCTCGAGCGGGTAACCGTGCGCGTCCAGCTCGAGCGCGTCGGACAGATCGGTGGAGTGCGGCCCGCCCGGGGAAAGGTTACGCGTGATCCAGGGACGTGCGCCCCACATAAGGTTGCGGAAGGGATAGCCGGGGGTCCAATCGTTCACCCCCGCGAGGTTCATGCCCAAGGGGAGGCGCGCCTGTTCGGGCGAGATTTTGGGCAGGGCGGTCGAACCGGTGGCGGGATTGGCTTTGGCCGCGGGCAGAAACGGGAGCAGCACGCCAAGACAGCACAATCCAAGAAGGAGGTTTTTCATGGGTGGGAAAGCGGGGCACGAAGACCACGCGAAGAAGGCCAAATCGGACGACGCGGGCCAGGCCGGTGAAACTCCACGGTTTTGGGTGCGAGTCCACGCCATTGCGGCCGAACCAGGAGACCGGTGGCCGTGAGGCCCGTTCCCATTGGCCGGGCCTCGTCCCCGTCACCGCCCTGAAGCCACGCTTCCCGCTTTTTCCCATGCCGCTCCAAACCATCATGCATCGCTCCCAGCTCCCTCGCTCCGGACTCGCCCTTGGCGGGATCGGAACAGGCGGCTTCGAAATCCGCCAGGATGGCGGTTTCGCCAACTGGAGCCTGTTCAACAACGCGCCCCTTTTCGCCGGCCCGCCCTTTCCCCACCCGCCCAAGAGCATGCTTTTTTTCAAGCTTTGGGTGCGCTTCGAGAACGAGCATCCGCGACTCGTCCTCCTCCAGATCGAGGACAGCCACGGGGCGGCCAGTCTCGAGAACCACGAATACCACTACATCTTTCCCTGGCTCTCCGCGGTGGACGTCATCCGCACCAGCGCCAGCTTCCCCTTCGCCGACCTCGATTTCGAGCAGGACGGCCTGCCCCTCCGCGTCACGCTGCGGGCCTGGTCGCCATTCATCCCCGGGAACGTGAAGGACTCCGCCCTTCCGCTCGCCTGTTTCGACTTCGAGGTTCGCTCCACCAGCTCCCGCCCGGCGGATGTCCAGGTGCTCGCCGTGCTGCGCAACTCCGTCGCCTACGACCAGCCGGAGCGCACCTATGCCAACCGCCGCGTGCGCGACGGGGTCTTCTCCGGCGTCGTGGTCTCCGCCGGGGGCACGCGCCCGGCCGCGTGCACCACCGGCGAGCTCTGCCTCGCGGTCGCCGATCCCGCCGCCACCGCCTACCTCGGCTGGGAGCACCCTCACCCCTACTACGAGCGCTGCCTTCGTGAGTATCCTCTTCCTGAATACGACGACACCGAGGGCCGCAACTCCCCCGACCCCGCCACCGGCGCCCGCCGCGCCGACCCCCGCTGCTTCGTCACCCTGGGGGTCCCCGGCCGTCTCTCCGCCCGCGGCGACTCCCTGCGCACCGGCTTCGCCCTCGGCTGGTATTTCCCGAACAACTACGCCAGGGGCGATGATGAGATCGGCGCCGGCTACCTGGAGGACGCCGGCTTCCCCGGCCGCGACGAGGCGGCCCGGCCCCGGGGCGACGACGAGGGGGCGGCCCCCGGGCGCGCCCGGCCGCTCGAGGGCCACCTCTACTCGGAGTTCTTCGATTCCGCCGAGGCCGTCGCCCGCTACGGCCTGCGCGAGCACGCCCGGCTCCACGCCGAGTCGGAGGCCTTCCATCGCGCCTTCTTCGACAGCTCCCTGCCGGCCTTCGTCCTCGACCAGGTCAACTCGCAGCTCAACACCCTGCGCACCAGCACCTGGCTCACCAAAACCAGGATGTTCGGCGTGCTCGAGGGGCTGAGCCCGGTGAAATCCTTCGCCGGCATCGCCACGACCGACGTCGCCATGTATGGCCAGATCGCGGTTTCCCTGCTGTTCCCCGCGCTCGACCGCATGACCGTCGATCTCTGGACAAAATTCCAAAACCCCGACGGCTCCGTCATCCACTCCGTCGTCTGCGACAGCACCACCGCCTCGCCCCGCGAGGCCAACGGCCATCGCTTGGACATGCCGGGCCAATACGTCTTCATGGCCCTCCGCGCCGCCCTCTGGAGCGGCGACCGCGCCTACCTCGAAAAGATCTGGCCCGCGGTGAAGCGGGCGCTCGCCTACGTGCTGCGCGAGCGCGACGCAAACGGAGACCGGCTACCGGACATGGAGGGCATCATGTGCTCCTACGACAACTTCCCCATGTATGGTGTCGCGCCCTACGTCGTGTCGCAGTGGCTTGCGGCCGTCTCGCTCGCCCTGGTGGCCGCCCGGCGCCTCGGCGACGAATCCTGGTCGAACGAATACCTCCCCCACCTCGAGCAGGGCCGCGCCACCCTCGAACGCACGACTTGGAACGGCCGCTACTTCCAGCTCTGCTCGGAACCGAGAGCGACCGATCCGGCCGGGCATCTCGGCTGCCTCGCCGACCAGATCATCGGCGACGGCCTCGGGCGCCAGCTCGGCCTGCCGCCGGTCGTGGACCCCTCCAAGGCCGAGACCGCGCTGCGCACCGTCCTGGAATTGAACTACAAACCCGACCAGGGCCTGCGCAACTGTCAGTGGCCGGGCGACGCCTTCCTGCACGAGGTGGCGGCCGACTGCTGGGTGGACCAGGCCAACACCTGCTGGACCGGCGTGGAACTCAACTTCGCCGCCCAACTCTACTACGCCGGCCTCACCGCCGAGGCCGAGACGATCGTGCGCAACGTGGACGAGCGCCACCGCCGGTGGGGCATCTACTGGGACCACCAGGAATTCGGGGGCCACTACTTCCGCCCGCTCTCCGCGCTCGCCATCCCGAACGCCTTTCTTGGCCTCAGCTACGACGGCGAGAGCCTCCGCCTCGCGCCACCCCGCCCCCTTCCCAACGGCCGTTGGTGCGTGCTGCTGCCGGGTGCCTATGGCACGCTCTTCCGAACGCCGGAGGGCGTCCGCCTGCGCCTGCTTTCCGGCGCGGATTCCCTCCGCTCCCTGCGCTCCGTCGTCCTGCACCTGCCCGGGTCCGCGCGTCTGGAGGGCTTTCCGGGCAAATGGGTGGCCGCTCCCGCCGGTGACTGCGACGGCGCGCGCTTCCTGCGACAGGAATGACCGCACACCGCGACGGCGCGGCCGGATGGCCGGCGCGAACACTCGCGCCGTCGGGCGCGGCTCCCGCGAGCCCTGCCGCCGCTCAAGGGGAGCCGCTCCCGGACGGGCCGCTCCCGGCCCCGGCGAACGCGACAAGGCGAAAGCGGCGAATCTGAAGCTGATCGAGCGTGCAGGCATACTTCACCTTGGCCTCATCGCGCGTCCCCGGCGCGCTGCCGAGACGGATGCGAGGCTCCACCGGCGCGTAGGCGTGGGGGCCCGTCGCACGCCAGACCTCGCTGTCGTCGATCAGGACGAGGAAGACGCGCTCCCGCCATTCGACCCGCACCCGGTGCCACTTGTCGGGGGAAAATGGATACGCGAGTCCGGTCGGCTCCAGGGTCCAATCCCGCTCGGCGGGAAACACCGCCCGCGCCGCCTCCCTGCGCTCCGCGGTCGGCGCTGCGCAGGAGATCACCGCCTTGATCGCGGCGCGATTCTGCCTCCAATGGACATTCCAGCGGAAAAAGTTGCCCTTGAAGTCCTCGAAGTAGGCCGCCGGCTCGGAAATCCCGCGCCCATCGTAGATGGCTAAGAACCCGTGGTCCGAGCCCGCGGGCACCGCGGCGGGATCCATGCCCTTGATCTCGAACTCGGCGTAACCGTCCGTCAGCGGCCCCGGCGGGCGGTAAAGGATGTAGTTGAACCCGAGCCCCGGACGGAAGCCCTCCGCGCCCAGTTCCCCTCCCACTCTTTCGCCGAGCGTCGAGCCGGCGAGCGCATCCTCGATCAGCACGGTCTCGTGGCGGACCTCGCGCTCCGAGAAGCTGCGGTCGGCGGTCTCGTCGGCGAGGCCAAGGACGGTGGTGGCGAGCAGCATAGACAGAAGGCGCAGGGGAAGGGGCATGGCCCATCTCTTCCGGACAAGCCGCCTGATCGCAACCGTTTGCAAGGCCGGGACGACGGATTCACGACAGTTTCCCACCTCGGAGCGCTGCCTCCGACTTTGGCGGCTCGTGCCGCTGCTCAGCGCATACGGCCGTAGCGTTCGCGCCACGCGGCGGGATTGATTTGCCCGCCGCTCAAAAGTCCCGGAGCGAGGGAGGAGACGGACAGATTCTCTACGTGCCCATCGGCAAAGAGCAGCACCGTGCGCCTGTCGTGCGCCCAACGAGCTGGGTCGAGTTCCGGACTATCCCCCAGAGAGTTGGCCCATTGTCCCACGCTTCGTCCTGCCTCGCGCGCGGCTTGCAGATTCTCGACCAACAGCACGGTCCGCGACGGGTTTTGGATGGCGCCGCTCGGCGCTCCGCGGTCGGCCGGCCACGTGGCGCCCAGGTCCGTGTAGGCACCGAAGGCGTTGCAGATCCAGCCAGGCATCGAATAGCTTTGGGCAAAGGCTCCGGCCGGACGGGCACTGCCATCGACCGAGCAACGGAAGGCCTCGTAACGGGCTTCCGCCCCTCGATCACGCACACCGGCTTCCGCCGTCCAGCTTTCGAAGGGCTGATCGATTCCGAGAAAAGGGCGAAGATCTATGTCCCAATTGCTGAAAGGAGCCGCGTGCCCTGCATTGGGGAAACGGCCCTTTTCATTGGAGTGAAGCAGAAACGCGGTGCCCAGCTGGCGCATGTTGGACGCGCACTTCATCCGGTTCGCCGTCGCGCGCGCCGCGCCCACGCTTGTGATCGTGATCGCGAACAGGATGCCGATGATGGCGATCACCGTCAGGAGTTCGATGAGGGTGAAGCCGGACCGGGCAAGGACGCCGCGGCGCAACGAGGAGGTGGGGTGGGGAAACATGGGCAACTAAAAGCTTTTAATATGAATTTTGCCTCCCTCGTCAAATCATTTTCGGCAATCCGAGCAGGTCGTGCTTGTCGAAGGGGCGGGGCGGGAACTAATACATTTTAAATGAAACGCCAGGGGTCCGCAGCAATCGTCGCATCGAGCAAGTCCGTCCCGCCCCGCCGCCCGATGACCTCCACCGAGCTGGCGCGCAAGCTCGGGCTCTCCACCACCACCGTCTCATTCGTGCTCAACGGCTTGGCAGAGGAGAAGAAGATCGCTCCCGAAACGGCCAAACGGGTCCTGGCAGCGGCGGAGAAGCACAACTACATCCCAAATCCCTTCGCCCGCTCCCTGCACAAGAAACGCAGCGGCGTCATCGGCGTAGTTCTCGGCAACTTCAAGATGGACTATGCCGAGGCCGCGATGCTGGGCATGCGCCGGGTCCTCGACGCGACAGGGCACGTGCCCTTCGTGGCAATGCACTCCTTCGAGACCGAGCGCAACCGAAAGGAACTGCTGTCATCCCTGGGCCGCCGCGATGAGGGCATCATCGCCTTTCCCCTCCCCGACTGCGACGAGGTTTACCAGAAGATCCACAAGGCGGGGCTCCCTCTCGTCCTTTTCGGCGAGGTCTTGACCGGCCTGGAAAACATCAGCTCGGTGACTTGGGATTCGGAGGCGGCCGCCCGTGCCGCGGTCCAGCACTTGGTTGCGATCGGACGGCGTCGGATCGCGTTTCTCGGCGTGGACTACCCGGGCATCGGCAACCTCCATCGGTTCAAGGCCTACAACGACGTCCTGAAAAGCAACGGGCTTCCGGTCAGCCGCCAATGGATCTCCCACTCCCCGGCGCTGCTTGACCCCGAAGTCATCACCCGCCGCGCCATCGACCAATTCTTCCCGGGCGGGCCCAAGGCGTCGCCCGACGCCATTTTCGCGGTCAACGACGGTCTGGCCCTCCCCGCCCTCGACGAACTTCAGCGCAGACGGATCCGCGTGCCAGACGACGTCGCCGTGATCGGCATGCAGGACCTCCCCATTTCCGGCCATCCGGCCATAGGCCTGAGCACTATCCGCGAACCCGTCCGCGAGATGGGGGAAGCGGCCGCGCGGGTGCTCATCGACCTCATCGAAGGCAGGGCTCGCCCTCCCGTTCGCGTGGCCATCCCGTCCTGCGAACTTCTGATCCGCCGCACCACCGCCGGAGTTTGATACCCTTCGGCCATCGGCCGCGGCCGAGGCCCACGGTTTGCGCCACCGCCCCCAGCTATTGCGGTTGACAGCTCCAACTTTAACTAAAAGCTGTTAGGTGAACACCCCGAGCATGCCACCCCTCTTTCCGGTTCGCCCCCTCCCCTTCCTCGGTCTCTGCCTCGTCCTCGGCCCCAGCGCATCCCTCGGCTCCCCCTCCTGGATCTGGGCCTCAGGTCCGGCGGCGAATCCCGCCGAATGGGCGCCTTCGGGGGATATCTTCCTCCGCCACACCTTCGAGGTGCCCGCGTCCCTGTCTGACGTGACGACAGCCACCCTCGACGTGGGCGTGGACAACCGGGCCGAGGTTTTTCTCAACGGCCGCTCGTTGGGGGAAAGCGAAGGATGGAACCCCATGCGCCGCAGCGAGGTCACCAAGCTGCTCCGCGGCGGGCGAAACGTCGTCGCCGTCCGCGCGATCAACACCGGTCCGGGACCGGCGGGTTTCATCGCGGAGCTGAAAATCAAGCTCAGGTCGGGCCGCGAAATCGTGATCGCTTCCGGACCCGATTGGAAGGCGACGGACAAGGAACCGGGCGAGCATTGGCACCGGGGAGAATGGGAAGCGCCGGCCGCCCTCGCCTTCGCGCAGAACGGAGACCTCCCATGGGGAATCAGCCTCCCGCCTCGGAACGACCAGACTTTCCCCTCCCTGAAAGCCAAGGGGGCCGATCTCGAGCCGCTCAACGACATGCTCCGTCGCTTCCACGCCTCGGCGAACATGGACGTGGCCGGCACCTACGCCCTCGCTTGGCTACCGCGCGGAATGCTGTGGGTGTCGGACAGCAAGTCCCCCGGCGAGTCGATCACCCGTCGCCGGATTGCCAACCGCCTGGGAGGCATGCGAATCAGCCCTGAGGGCTACGTCTCCTGCCACCAGCACGAGGGCCTCGCGCACTCGGAGGGCTGGCCCTTCCCCTTCCCTTCCCAAAGCCAGGGCTTCAGCTTCTATTTCACCCTCTCCGGTCTCCCTTTCGGCCCCGAGTTCGGCCTCCCGCTCGTCACCGAGCCCGCCGGGTGGCGTTTGGAAAACGCCGAGACCAAGACGATGGACGCCGCGCGCGGATGGACGGTCGCGCTGACGGGCCCGGGCGCCGTCCTCTCCTCGCCCGCCTTCGACGTCGATGCCTTCGTCAGCCCCTTCATCCGCGTAAAGTGGAACGCCGGCAAGCTGCCCGCCGACGCGCGCCCGGAGCTTTCCTGGATCTCCACAAACGAGTGGGGTGATCGAACCGAACATCGCCTGCCCTTCCCCGCGCCCTCGGCCGCCAGCCGACATCCCGTCCAGGATTTTGACATCCCCGTGCAAACCCTCACCCAGGCGAAGGGCCGGATAACCGCGCTCCGTATCCATTTCAACAATACAGATCCGGGCGAGGTGACAATCCAGCGGATCTTCTCCGCCGTCGATTCACGCCATCCGATCAACAACCCCAACTACCTTGTCGCCGCCACCGATTTCTATCGCTGGACGGGCGACCGCGAGTGGCTGCTGCGCAACCTGCCCCGGATGCGCCTCGCGCTCCGCTACATGCTTTCCGAGTTCGCGGTGAGGGAGACGGGCCTCATCCGCCGTCCTTGGGTCGGTCACGACGGACGCAGCGGCCTGGAAATCACGCCCGAAGGCCGCAAGATCATCCACCACGGCGTCGGCATCGGCGGAAACTACTGGGACCTGATGCCCTTCGGCGGGGACGACGTCATCGCCACGACCTACCTCCACCCCGCCCTCGCGCAGATGGCGGCCTTGGAGGAACTCGCCGCACGCGAATTCCCCGCGCAGGCGGGAGCTCCCGAAGAAGGTCTCGACGCGGCCTCGCTGCGCCGCCTCGCCGGCAAGGTGCTCGAGCGCTTCCGCTCCACCTTCTGGAACCCGGAGACCCTTCGCTTCGCCCCCATCGACGACCAGCGGCGCTTTCGCGACTACGGCTACACCTTCGTGAACAACGAGGCCATCTTCTACGGCCTGGCCGACGAGCTTCAGGCGCGCGACATCCTCGCTTGGACCAGTGGCGATCGAATCGTCGAGGGCGACACCTCCACCGGCGCCGACATCTATCGCTGGCGCTTCGGCCCGCGCGCCTCCACCCGCCGCAACATCTCCTACTACCAATACGTGTGGTCCGCGCCTGAGTCGCTCGCCTTCGGCGACCAGGTGCAGGACGGCGGCGCCGTGCTCGGCTTCGCGTTCCACGACCTCGTGGCTCGCATCCGCCACCGTAGCCCCGATGACGCCTGGGCCCGGCTGCTTGAGACCTTCGAATGGTATCGCGAGGTCCAGGCGGCGGGAGGCGCCCGCGCCTACTATTCCGTGCCCGGCCGCGGCACGCTCCAGGGAGGAGGCACCGCCGGCGGCCTCGGAATCGACGAGGAATTTTACGAAAGCGTTCTCATCGCCTCCGTTCTGCTCGAGGGCTTTCTGGGCTTCGAGCCCCGGCCCGACGGATTCGACCTTCATCCGCGGCTGCCCGCCGCCGTCCCGGCGATGACCATAACCGACATCGCCTATCGTCGCCTTCGCTGGGACGTCGAATTCTCCTCGCAACGCGTCGCCTTCCGCGTCGCCGAAGGCCAGCCCGACCGGCCGCTGCTGGCGCGTCTGGCCGAGGGACGCTGGACGGGCTCTGCGGTCGGCCCGGACGGGCGCCGCATCGAACTACGCTCCACCGACGGCCGCAGCTTCACCGTGCCCGCCGAGCCGTTGAAGGAGCTAATCTTCAGCCGCACCGAGTGATTAGCCCCGAACGATCTTTTCCCCGCCCCATGAAAACCACCGCTATCACACTCGGCCTCATCGCCGCCACCCTGCCCATGTTCGCCGAATCTGCGCGCAACTTCTCGGAGGACCTCCAATTTCTGCGCCGCCACACGTCGGTCATAGAGCTGCGCCGCGGCGAGGCCGCGATCGCCGTCGTGCCGGAATACCAGGGTCGTGTCATGACCAGCACCGCCACCGGCCCCTCCGGCACCAGCTACGGCTGGATCAATTACAGGCTGGTCGAGCAAGGCGTGCTTCCTGAAGAGCGAGTCCGCGGAAAACTAGAGTCAAAGATCTACGTCTTCGGCGGCGAGGAACGCTTTTGGCTCGGGCCCGAGGGCGGCCAGTTCGGGCTCTTTTTCGCGCCCGGCTCCGCCTTCGACTTCGAAGCGTGGAAAACGCCCGCCGCCATCGACACCGAGCCCTTCGACCTCGTTTCCCGCTCGGACACCGAGGCCGAGTTTCGTCGCGAGTTCTCGGTGCGAAATCACTCCGGCACCCGCTTCCAACTGAGGGTGGATCGCACCGTGCGACTGCTCCCCGACGATGAGATCCAGTCCCTCCTTGGCGCCCGGCTCCCTGAAGGCGCACGCGCCGTGGCCTACGAAACGATCAACGTCATCACGAATCGAGGACAGGCCGCATGGGAGCCGCAGAGCGGGCTGATCTCCATCTGGCTCCTGGGCATGTATAAGCCTTCGCCCTCGACCGTGATGGCCATCCCCTTCCGGCAAGGTCCAGAGCGCGAGCTGGGGCCGATCGTAAACGACGCCTACTTTGGCAAGATCGCCCCGGACCGCCTTCGCGTTGCCGACGGGATCGTGTTCTTCAAAGGCGACGGCGCTTCGCGGGGCAAGATCGGCATCCCGCCCCGCCGCTCCCTCGGCGTGGCCGGCAGCTACAGCCCTGATCTCGGCTCGCTCACGCTCGTGCTCTACACTCCACCCGACGACGCGACACTGCCGTATGTGAACTCGATGTGGGAGATCCAGGCCGAGCCTTACGCCGGCGACGCCATCAACGCCTACAACGACGGCTCCCCCGCGCCTGGCGAGCCGCCCCTGGGTCCCTTCTACGAGCTCGAAACCTCCTCTCCCGCCGCGGCGCTGCGTCCCGGCCAAAGCCTCACGCACCGCCAGGTCACGATGCACATCGCGGGCGCCCCCGCCGCGCTCGATCCCATCGCCCGGATGCGGCTCGGAGCCTCGGTCGGCGCGATACAGGGCGCATTTGCCCAACCCTGAACCGCCTCCCCTCCCTCGTCCTCCGGCCCACTCTCCGTCATGAAAAATTCCTTCTGGTCCCACCCTTCGCCTGATCCCGACACCTACTCCCTGTTTCGCGGGCGCTTTCGTCTCGAGACGTCGGCCGAGGTGGAGTTTCGCGTCGTGGGCTCGGCTTGGTATGAGGCTTGGCTGAACGGCAAGCCCCTCCTTGAGGGGCCGCTCCGCTTCGCGCTGGATCGACCCGAATACCAGATCGAGCGCGTCCTCCTGCCGGCCGGCGAGCATGTCCTCGCTTTCCATGCACACCACATCGGCGAGGAGACGCGTATCCTGAAGAACACGCCTGCGTTTCTCTGGTGCGACGTTCTGGCCGCCGACACGCCGCTCGCGATCGACTGGCGCTGCCTCCCGCTCAAATCGCAAGGATCCAAGACGCGCCGCATCAACCCGCAGCTTGGCTGGATCGAGTGGCGCGACACGCGGCTTGAGCCGGAGGGCTTCGAGACGCCCGCCTTTGACGATTCGAGTTGGACGCCGCCCGTCTGGGACGCCTCGCCCCTGCCCGATCCCGTCCCGGCCGACCTCGGTTCGGTGCAAACGCTCGCGCACCGGCTCAAGCCCTGCGGACAGGGCCCCCTCGCCCACACCTTTGGCTATACCACCGACGAGCCGGCCTTCGTCTTCCACTCGCGCGACCGGGTCTGTTCGGAACTCCCGGCCAAGGGGCTCTGGCGACGCTACGACCTGGGGCGGGTGCGCCTTGGCCGCCCCTGCTTCCGCCTCCGCGCGCCGGCCGGGACCGTCATCGAATTTGCCCTGGCCGAAAGCCTCACCGAGGGCCGCGTAAGCCCCTACATCAACCTCTCCGCCGGCACCTCGTGTAATCTCGACCGCCACGTCGCGCGCGGCGGAGAGCAGGTGTTTCGCCCGCTCACTCCGAAAGGCGGTCGGTTCCTCGAGGTGCACGTGGTCAACGCGCGCGAAGGCGTCGAGTTTCTTGCGGAGGAGTTCCTTGAACGCTGCTACCACGCGCCCACCGAGGCGACCTTCCACTGCGGCGACAGCCTGCTTGAACGCATCTGGCAGGTCGGCGTGGAGACCTACCGCGGCTGCGCGGAGGACGCGCTCATCGACAACCCCACCCGCGAGCGCGGCCAATGGGTGGGCGACGTGGCCTCCGTCGGTTCCGAGATCGCCGCGGTCGCCTATCACGACCTGCGCCTCTGCAAGCGCGCGCTGGCGCAAGCCGCGCTTTGCCCCCGCGAGGACGGCCTCGTCGCCGGCATGTCCCCCGGCGGCTGCGTCTATCTCCCCACCTACGCCTTTCAATGGGCCGTGGCCGCGGTGGATCTCTTCCGGCTCACGGGCGACCAGGCGATGCTCCGCGAACTTTGGCCCGCGGCCCGCCGCAACATGGACGCCATCCGCGCCTTCTGGCACGAGGATGGTCTTCACAACGTCGCCGGCTGGAATTTCGTGGACTGGGGCTACCGGGCGGAGGACGGCCCGATCGACACCGCGTGCAACCTGCACTACCTCTGGAGCCTTCGCTCGATGATCACGTGGGCGAAGGCCATCGGAGAACCAGCGGAAGCCTTCCAGGCACAGGAACTCGAATTGTCGCTGCTTCTTCGCGCACGACTGGCGGACAAGCAGCGAAAGGGCTGGGAACACATAGGCTACCACTGCGCCGCGCTCGCGATGCGTCTTGGCCTGGTCTGGGACGAAGCCGAGTGCCTCGCCTACCTTGAGCGGCACCTCCTCGCCTGTTTCCCCAACAACCGATCCGCCCCGCGCAACGACGATCCCACGGCGTTCAATAGCCAGCTCATCACCCCTTACTTTGCCCATTACGTGATGCCGCTTTTCATCGAGCGCGGCCGCATGGACTTCGTGCTCGACCAGTTCCGGATCTGCTGGGGCGACTACATGCTCGCCGAAGGCAGAACCACGTGGATCGAGGTCTTCGACACACGCTGGAGCCATTGCCACCAGTGGGCCGGCTGCCCCACTTGGCAGCTCTCGCGCTACCTGCTCGGCCTTCGTCCGCGCTGCGACCGCGCCGTCGGCGATTTCGACTGGATCTTGCAACCCGGTTCCTGCGAGCGCGCCTCAGGACGCCTGCCGCACCCAGGAGGCGGATGGATCGACGTGGGCTGGACCCGCGACACCGAAGCGCTGCGCTGTCGCATCCGCACCGAGAAAGCCCTGCGGCTACGCCTGCCCGACGGCTCGGACCTCACCATCTCGGGCGAGACCACCTTCGCCCTTCCCGAACTCGCGCTCGCATCCGCTCGGCGTCAGGCCAGCCGCGAGACCTCCTCGGTCTAGACCGCGCCCATGCCTGCTCCCCGTCCCACCCCGGCGACGACCGCTTTCGCGTCGCCCCCGGTCGAATACCGCCCGTGGCCGTTCTTTGTATTAAACGATGAATACGAACCCGGCGCGGGCGAGCGGCGCCTCACCGAGCTGCTCGAAAACCTGAAACGCGTCGGCTACGGCGGCGTGTTTATCCACCCGCGTCCGGGGCTGATGACGGAATACCTCTCGCCGCGATGGTTCGAGATCATCCGGCACTGCGTCTCCGAGTGCCTCCGCCTCGGCCTCGTGCCCGCGCTCTACGACGAGCACTCCTACCCCAGCGGCTTCGCGGGCGGCCACGTCTCCGCGCTGGCGCCGGAGACGACCGTGCGCTTCCTGCGCCCCACCTTTGGCAAGACTCCGGCCATGCCGCCGGCCGACGCGCTCGCCCTCTACCGGGCGGAGGGCGGCAAGCCAGTCGAGCCGCTCCGTTCCGCCGCCGACCTCAAAAAGCTGCCCGCGGAGACCGCGTGGTGCGCCTTCGGCGTCGAGCGCATGCAGCCGATGCCGTTCCACGGCGATCTGGCCTACACGAGCCTCCTCGATCCGAAGACCACGGAGCTGTTTCTCCAAACCACCTACGAGCGCTACCGCTCGGAGCTGGGCGAACTCTGGCCGCGCTGCGCGGCCATGTTCACCGACGAGCCCCACCTGCCCTCCGATTGCCACGGGCCCTGGGGACAGGGCCTGCACTTCTCGCGTCACGTGCAGTCGGAGTTTCGCCGCCGCCGGGGCTACGCGCTCGAGACCCGGGTGGCCGACCTCTATTACGGCTCGCCCACCAGCGCCGCCACGCGCTTCGACTTCTACGAAACGTTGCACGAAGTTTGGATGGAGTCGTTCGCGCTGCCCCTCGAGCGCTGGTGCCGCACGCACGGCATCCCGCTGACCGGCCACTTCCTTGAGCACGACTGGCCTTGCCCCTACGCCACCCCCGGCCACGTGCACCTGCTCGCGCACATGGACTGGCCCGGCACCGACCTCCTCGAGTGCTTTCTCCTCGAAGGCCACGACTACGGCGATCCGCAAAATCTCGACGCCGCCGCGCCGGGCACCGAGCCGCACGCGCTCCATTTCCTGCGCCAGGTCCAGTCTGTCGCCAATCAACTTGGGAAGACTCGCGTGATGAACGAGAGCTGGGGCGCGGGCGGGCACGATTCCCGGCCCGCGGACTGGCTCCGCATCGGCCGCTTCCTCGCCGTCCATGGCGTGAATCTTTTCGTTCCCCACTACGCCGCCTCCACCATTCGCGGCGGACGCAAGAAAGACCACCCGCCTTTCTTCAGCGAACAGAGCGCCGTGTTCGAGCACCTCGGCCCGCTCAACGACGAACTTGGCCGGCTCTCGTGGCTCGCCGCCCGCGGGCGGATGCGCCAACGCGTCCTCGTCCTGGATCCGCTTACCACCGGTTTCTGCATCGCGGACAAGGCCGACTGCCTCGGCGCCGCCACCGCCCACGACACCGTCACGGATCCTCTCTCGGTGCTCGCCGACACGCAACGAAGCCTGCGCCCCCTGCGGCAGTCGGTGGCCGCATTCTCCCAAGCCCTCTCGGACCACCAATGCGACTTCGACATCGGCGATGAATACACGCTGGCGGAGTTTGCACGGGTGGAGGGTTCGGCGATCCGGTTTCCGCACCAAAGCTACGAGATCCTGGTGCTCCCGCCGGGCCTCCAGAATCTGCGTTCGCACACGCTCGCCATGCTACGAGCTTTTTCGAGCGCCGGAGGCCGCATCCTCGGGCTACGCCCCGCCTGCGCCTGGATCGACGGTCGCCCGGGCGACTGGCCCGACCAGTTGAGCGCCGAGTGGTGCGAGAGCGCCGAGGCCCTCCAGGCCGCGACTCTGCGAGCCGCTCCGCCGCGCCCCCTGCTCGATCCGATGCCGCCGGCCGGCTTCGCCCACCAACGGCGCGAGGCGGAAGAAGGCACCTATTACCTCTTCGTCAACTCGTCCACAAGCGTCTGGCGCGGCGCCGTCCGTGTCCCCGAAAAAGGAAAAGCCTCGATCCTCGACCCGCAGGGCGGTTCCGCGGTCTCCTTCGATGGCACTCTGGAAATCGCGGCCTCAGGCGCGACCGTCTTGTTCGTCAGCCGCGCCGAGACGACAGCGGCCACGCCCGCTCGACGCCCCCGGCAAGGCGGGAGCCAAGGTCCGCTCGACTTCATCGACGCTCGGCCCACTTCACCCAACGCCTTGGTCCTCGACACGTGTGCGCTGACGGTGAACGGGGGCGATTCTCACCCTCCCCAACTCGTTTACGAATCCAACCGGCTCTACTGGCTCGCCCACGGCATGGAGAACAACGGCTGGTCGATGGTCATCCAATACCGTGACCAAACGCTGTCGGCCAATCGTCGCATGAACCGCGACAGCGGCGGGGTGGCGCGCTACACCTTCCACGCGGCCAAAGACCTCGACCTGACGGCGATCGACCTAGGCTTCGAATGCCCCGATCAATGGCGCCTTTTCGTCAATGGTGCCGAGGTGGACAGCTCAGCCGGTCGGCCTTGGCTGGACTGGCGCATCGGCCGTGTTCGCATCGGGCATCTGCTCCGCGCCGGAGAAAATGTCGTCGAACTCGCGGGGAGCCCCTTCGACGTCCGGCAGGAGATCGACCAAATCTACCTTCTGGGCGAATTCGCGGCGCGCGCGGGCGACCCCGGCTTCATTGTCGAGCCTCGCTCTGCCCCCCTGCGCCTCGGCTCGTGGAAGGATCAGGGCCTGCCCTTCTACGACCGCGAAGTCGCGTATCGTTTCCGGCGTCCACCGGGCGCGGGGTCCGTGTCGTTGGACGCATCCGCGTGGCGAGGGTCGGCGGTCGAGCTGCGCTGCGGCGAGCAGCACACGCGCTCCTATGGCGCCGCGCTGCTGGAACTCGACGAATCAGGCCCGCTTGACTGCACGGTCACCGTGACCGGATTGCCCAGCAATCTCCTTGGCCCTTTTCACAAACCCGGCCTTCTGCCCAAGCACGGCTGGTGCAACTTCTGGCATGGAGGCGACATCCCCAACTCGCCCCAGCCTGGGTCCGCCTACCACCTCCTCGATCTCGGGCTGCTCACCCCACCCCTGTGGCTCTCGCACTGAGCCCCGGCCCGCGCACCCCGTCCGTCCCTGAGCTCATGCCCTCCTGCCTCCGATCGCTCCTCGGCGCACTTTGCGCTTCCGCGGCGACAGCCACCGTCCACGCCGCCACCTCCTCCGTCGCGAGCGGGGCCTGGTCCTCGGCCCAGACCTGGAGCCACGGCGTGCCGGTCAACTCCTCGGCTGTCGGCGTGCTCAACGGCTTCACCGTCACCTTCTCGGCCGGGGATTCATGGACCGGGGGCGAGCACCCGCAGGGGCTTCTCGTCGGCGACAACGGCGGCTTCGCCTCGCAGGCCGCGCTCGCCGGCTCGGGCTCGGGCTCGCTTCGCGTCCAGGGCGGCGGCTTGACCAGCGGCTTCGTCGGCGTGGGCTGCGGCGCCGTCGGCGCGGTCGAGCAGAGCGCCGGCACCGTCTCCACCCAAGAGATCTGGCTGGGCAACGGTTCCGGGACCGGCACCTACACGCTCGCGGGCGGAAATCTCGCGATTAACCGGCTCCTGCGCTTCGGCGTCTTCGGCTCCGGCACCGGCATCTTCAACCACGACGGCGGCCTCGCCGAGATCGCCTCCGTCACCGCTTGGACCGACGTCACCGGCGTCTATCGCCTCCGCGGCGGCTCCCTCCGAGCCCTCGGCGATCTTTCCTTCACCGGCTTCGGCGCCAACATCGCGCTCGAAATAACCGGCGCGCTGGGAGACGTCACCCTCGACACCAACGGTCGCTCGATCACCGCGGTGAGCACCAGTGTCTTTGACAACCCCGCCGCCACACTCCGCAAAACGGGCGCCGGCACGCTGCTGTTTTCGGGATCGCAACTCCAGGTTCAGAACGGGGCCCTCTCCGTGGACCAAGGCACGCTGGAGACCCACAGTTCGCTCGTGATCGGCCAAAACGGCGGCGCCGCCAGCCTCGCGCTGTCCGGCGGCAGCCTCCGCTTCGGCTATCCCCAGGCCGCAAACTTCATCGTCGGTCTCGCCGGCGGCAGCGGTTCCGTCACCCAAGGCGGCGGCTCGCTGGAGACCGGCAGCCAGACCTACGCGCTCGGCTGGAGCGGCACCGGTTCCCACCACCTCCTGGCCGGATCGGTCAAGCTCGGCACCGGCACCGCCTTCGTCGGGCTGGGCTCGGGCGGCGCGGGCGACCTGCGCATCAGCGGCGGTTCCTTTGCCGCGGGATCGCTTCAAGTCGCGGTGGCGGGCGCAAAGGGCACGGTTCGCCTGGAGGGCGGATCGCTTGCCCTCTCCGGTCCCCTCACCCTCGGCCCGGGCGCGGCCCTTCTGCTGGACGGCGCCTCCGCCGGCGCCACGGGCTTCACCTGGACCTCCGGCGCCCGTGTCCGCTTTGGAGCCTCCGCGGCCTCGTTCCACCGGCTCAATCTCGACACGGCGCAAGCGCTGAGCATCCCCCCCGGCGCCAATCTTGAGCTAAATCCCCCCTCCTCCGCCCCCGCCGTTGGCAGCCGGCACTTCCTCATCAACAACGCCGGCGCGGGCGGTCTTGGCGGCCGCTTTGCCGCGGTGAACGGTCGCTCCCTTCCGCTCGATGAGGCCGCGACCTTCGAGCTGAACGGCGTGTATTATCGAATCGGATACGGCGGAGACTTCTCCGCCAACACCTTCACCGGTGGAAACGACCTCGTGCTGGAGGTCGCGGCGCCCCCCGCCGGCCGGGCCACCCAGTCGTGGACCTTCGAGAGCCCCAGCCTCGCTCCCTGGAGCGCCCAGGATTGGAGCGGTGGCGCGCCCGCCAAGATCTCCGCGGTCTCCAGCAATCAGAGTCCACTTTCCGGCGCCCGCTCGGCGCGCGTCTCGATCGCCGCAACCCACCAGCCCGCACAGGCCGAGGTCTGGCACTTGGTCTTCACCACGGACGTGCCAGTCACCGCCGGTCGCTACTACCACGGCGGTCTCACCCTTCGCGCGGACCGCGAGCTATCCTTCGAGATCTTCGTCCAGCGCTCGGACGTGCCTTACTCCACCTTCGTCGCCCGCACCGTGACGGTCGGCACCACTCCGATCACCGTGCACTTCGGAGGCATGGCCAATTTCACCACCGTGCCCGGCGATGCCTCCACGATGGGCCGCCTCCTTCTCGCCCTCGGCCGGGTGCCTGCAGGCGCCCAGATCTGGTTAGACGACATCACCTTCACAGAGGCGCCTCTCGCGCCCTCCAACGCCACGGTTTCGGTCAACTTCGACCAGCCCTTGGCCGCTCCCTCCCTCTCCGGGTTTCTGCTCGGACTCGACGTGAACAACCTCTCCACAGGCAATCCCCCCGCCCATCGCGTCACTCCCCTGCGGCCCAAATACTGGCGCGTCCGCAGCGAGTGGACCGGGCGCGTCGCCGCTTACGGGGCCGTCCCCATCGTCGTTTGCTCGGAGGGGCTCTACCCGCCCGCCCCCGCTCCATGGAGCGATGGCTACGCGTCCTGGCGCGCGCACGCCACCACCCTGGCCCAGACCCACGGCACGTCGGTGGTATACGACATTTGGAACGAACCGGACATCGGCGTGTTCTTCACCAACTGGCCGGACGCCACCTTCGCGCGCTTCCTCGAGACCTTCAAGGAGGCGCACGACGCCATCCGCGCAGTCGTGCCCGATGCCGTCATCAGCGGCCCCTCGCTCGCCGCCTCCTATTGCCCGTATCGCCTGCGGCAGTTCATGGATTACTGCCGCGCGCACAACCTCCGCGTCCAGGTGCTCTCGCTGCACATGCTGGAACGGGACGACGGCGACTTCGATCGGATGGAGACCGACATCGCGCAGGTCCGCGCCGACTTCATCACCAATCCCGATTACGCCCCGGTCGGCGTGCAGGAGATCCATGTCAACGAATACGGCGCTCCTGGCGACCAGTCCTACCGCCCCGGCTCGATCCTCGCCTTCCTGCGCGCCATGGAGTCGGTGGGAGTCGCCGCCGCCTGCCGATCCTGCTGGGACCACCCGGATGCGCCGGGGGTCAACTCGGGTTTCGACGGCACGCTGGACGGTTTGCTCACCCGCGACACCTTTCAGCCGCGCGCCGTTTGGTGGGCCTACCGCTGGTATGCGGAAGGCGAGGGTCATCGCGTCTTCACGTCCGGCGACAACCCGGACCTGGTCGCCCTGGCATCAGGTCAGGCTGGCGGACCGGCCGCCGCCCAGATCCTCCTCGCCTCACATGGTTCACGCGGCGCCGCCCGCGCGCTCCAAGACGTCACGATTCAGCTCACCCAGCTTCACTCGCTGCCTTTTGTTGCCCCCGGGGCCACCCGCGTCACCGCTCGCGTGGAAAGCGTTTCCTTCACGGGCCTCGGCACCGGGGCCGTGCCGCAGCCTCGGGTCCTCGTGGATGTGCTCCCTCTCGATATCAACGGCGGCTCCGCCTCGCTCAGCCTCGGCGCGATCTCACCCTACGACGCCCTGCGCATCACCCTGCATCCGGCGAACTCGCCGCCGCAAATCTTCCCGGCCACGAGCCCGCTCGTGACGATGGACGAAGACGCTCACCCCCGGGCTTGGAGCGCCCCCGCTCTCGGCGCCACCGACCCGGATGGCGACACGCTCACTTGGTCGCTTGCGAGCCCGCCGAGTTCGGGCACCGCCACGGTTTCGGGCGTGGGGCCCTCCCCGAGCGTCCTCAACTACCAGCCGGCCGCGAATTTCCACGGGGAGGATTCCTTCGTTGTCCGCGTCTCAGACGGCCGCGGAGGGATCGCGGAGCGCACCCTGCTCGTATCGGTGGTCTCCGACGGCATCCCTGAAGCGTGGGAAACCCAGCACAACATCACCTTGGCGTCGGCGGACAAGGACGGAGATGGCCTCTCCAATCTCGCCGAATTTGTGTTCGGGACCGATCCGTCCGACCCTCGCAGCCGCTTTGAAACCAGCCTGAGCCACGTCGCGTCGCCGGAGGGACCGGTCCTTGTCGTTGAATTCCCGACCTCGGTCGGTCGGACCTATTTTGTCGAACGTTCGCCGGATCTCGCCGCAGGTTCGTGGACCATCATCGCCACGGTTGACGGCACCGACGTCCCGCACACGCACGTCGAGCCACTGTCCGGCTCGCCCCGCCGGTTTCTCCGCGTCCGCGCGGTCCTGTCGCCGCCCTGAGACCGCGCCGCGCGCTCCTCCACTTTCCCCGAAACCATCCGTCTCTCCCTATGATACCCAAAATCCTGAAACCCTTCCGAAGCGCCATCATCGGCGCCTCGCTCACCCTTGGCCTCTGCGCGCAGGTTCACGCCACCGAAGCGCGCTTTTCGGGCTTCATCCTCGACACCCGGGAGTGGCTGGAAACGAAAAATCCCAACCACCCGGCCGGACCCGCGAGCGGGCTGCAGGTCAGCGGCTGGTCTCTCTTTGGCTCCGGCTTCCCCTCCACGAATTTCATCGGGCTCGAAGCGCAGGTGGAACGGCTGCCTAGGTTCGTTTCCAGCGTGCGCCCGCGCGCTGGCGCGCAAGTGGCGCAACTGCCCGCCTACGCTCCGATTCAGGCGCCCGGCTCCGCGTCGGAAAACTGGGTCTCGGGAACCGTCACCTTCTCCGCGCAAGACATGGTGGATCTTGTCCGCGTGCGGCTGGGTGATTCGGTTCCCTCCAACTGGCGCCTGGGCATCCTGATCGACAATCTCGACTCGCCCGCCTACGTTTCGAAAGAAATTCGAATCTCCATCGGCGACGCTGTTTCCCCGCCCGTGCTCACCACCGGCGGCGCGGGCATCGCCAACGGAAAACCCGACTGGTATTTCTGGGACATTATCGACGCCAAGCCCGGCGCGGAGCTCATCATCCGCGCGTCGCCAAACTCCGGCGTCGCCACCCTAGGCGGCGTGATCTTTATGTCCCAAGAAAACGCGCCCGCCCCCCGCCACGTCGGCGAATTCTCCCGCCCCGGCGAATACATGAAGGACTACTACGTCTTCAAAGAAGGCGACACCTTCCATCTGTTCTACAACGTCGGCGACGCCGGCTCCACGCAGGACTGGCAGGAGCCGAACAACGAAAAAGCTTTCGGCCACGCCACCTCGAAGGACCTGCGCAACTGGACCCACCACCCGCGTATTCTTCACGTGATTCCCGGCACTTGGGAGGGCCAAGTCGTGTCGGCGCCTTCGATCATCAAGCACGAGGGGACCTACTACATGTTCTACACCGGTTTCGACGACCGCGTGGTCGGCAAACAATCCATCGGTCTGGCCACCAGTCCCGATCTCTTCAATTGGACGCGTCATCCGGGCAACCCGCTCTATGAAGCCCCGGCCTGGACCATGCGCCCCCCGAGCGGCTGGATCGATTGCCGCGACGCGCATGTGATCAAGCACAAGGACGAGTTCCTGCTCTTCACCATGGTGACGACGGCGGAAGGCCGTGGAGCCATCTCGCTCGCCACCTCGCGTGATTTGAAAAAATGGACCGATCGCGGCCCGGCCTTCATCACCTTCGAGGCTCCCGAGAGCCCGCGCGTCTTTGAGCACAAAGGCATCTACTACATGTTCGCGACGAGCGGCCACGGAAAGATCCTCGTGAAGACCACGGATCCGAAGAGCGGCAACTGGGAAAAGGTGCCTTTCCGCTGGCCCGCCCCGGGCTTCTGGTCCGGCTGGGAGGTGGTGCAGGACGGAGACCGCACCATCTTCTCGGCCTTCGAGTGGAAATTCTACGGCAACCACATCCGCTTCTGGGAAGTGGACTGGGACGGCGAGGTGCCGCTCGTGCGCTACTGATCGGCCGCCCCCGTGAGCGCCGTCCGCTCCGCCCCTCGCACCCGCCTCGCGCACTGGCGCCGAGACAGGCCGGGACGCCTTCGAGGCGTCCCGCTGCTCTGCCTGGCCGGGGCCTTGTGCGCCACGCTCGGTCCCGAGGCACGCGCCCAAGCGGACCCGGAGAGCGAGGCGGACGAGCCCTTCATGCTGGATCCGCTGGTGGTCACCGACGGGGAGGCCGATCCGACGGGCTTCGACCGCGATGAGGCGGAGTTGTCCGACCCCGTTTTCAGCAACACACTCATCTGGGACATCGGCGCGAACGAAGGGCTCTTCACCGACCTGGAAGCCGAGCTCTCCTTCGCCGCCGCCGCCCGGGCTGACGCCGCGGCGCTGGCCGCGGGCTCGGAAACCCTCGATCTACGCGGGTTTCCCAGCCCGCTCCAGCGCGACGGCTTTTCGCTCGGCGGCATCCCCGAGGTGATCAATCCCTCCGGCAGCCAGGTCATCGTTGGCGCGCTCGTGCCGGTGGTCGGCCGCGCCGCGCCCGGTGGAATCCGCAACCTCACCAGCGCCCGCCCCGGCGGGCGCCCCTCGCGACAGATCAACGCCTCCGCCTCCACCAACCAGACCTTCACCGCCGGCTTCACCGCCACCGACGTGGTAAAGCCACGGAGAGCATGGCTGCTCACCTCCGCCTCGGTCACACACCGCGACGGGCCCCAGCGCTTCGCGGAGATCCATACGCTTCGGGCCGGCGCCGCCCTCGCGTTGCGACACTCCGCCACCACCAGCACGCTCTGGCAGCTGGACGCCACGGAAACTTCCGGCAACCCCGCCCCCGGCATCCCCGATTACCGCGCCACTCCCGGCGGGCCCGTTCTCGGACCCTACCGCCCTCTCGCCGACTTCCACACCCAGGGCCCCAACGCCCACGTGGGCCGCGGCGCCGTCGCCCTCACCGGTCGGCTCGACTCGCAAATCACGCCCGACCTTGCCCTCGCCTCCGCCACCCAGCTTTTTCACCGCGACTCGCTCCACGATCGCTTCACCGTGGGCCAATACATCGTGTCCACCGGCGTTTTCTCCGGAGTGCGCGAGCCCCTCCGCCGCACCGGGCATCAGACCAGCCTCGCGCACCAGACCGAACTCACGCGGCGCTTTAACACGCGCTTTGGCGACCACCGGGTGCGTCTCGGCGTCGAGGCCGGCCTCAGCCGCGCGCAGGACGAGGAGCGCGGCCTCACCCCGGCCGATCGACTCGCGCTCCTGCCCCTGAGCGTCCGACGCTTCGACCCCGACGAGCCCGACTACTTCCGTCCCGACTATTCCGACTCCGTTTACCGCCGCATCGTGATCGACCGGGCGACCGACATCTTCACCTCCGCGGTTTCGCTCGACTCGCGCTCCGCCTTCAACCGCGGCCGCACTGTCATCGCCGCCGGCATGCGTTACCGCCACAGCCTCGTGGAAATCGCCGACGACCGGCCCGGCGCCGCCGTGCCGGAGGCCGCGCGCGAGAGCGGAAACAGCTCCTTCCACCTCGGCGTCAACCAGCGGGTCGGCGCACGGTATCTGATCTTCGCCAACACCAGCTCGGCGTTCGCCCCGACCAGCCGGGTGGACGCGCGCACCGGCGCCATCCAACCCGAGCAATCCACAGCCGGCGTCGAGCTTGGTGCCCGCGCCCTCTTCCTTGAACGGCGCATGAGCGTCTCCGCCTTCGTCTACCGCTACTCCAACTCCGACATCGCCCGGCTCAACCCGCTCTACAACGATCCCGTCGCCGATCCCAACCAGACCCAGCCCCAGCTCGTGGCCAGCGGCGAGGAGGAATTCCGCGGGCTCGGCGTCCAGACCGGCTGGCGCCCCACCCCCGAGTGGACTCTCACCGCCCGCGCCAGCTGGACCGACGCCGTGACCGTCTCCTCCCCCGACATCCCGGAGGAAGAGGGCAAGCCGCTCGCGCGAGTGCCGGCCTTCGCCGGCGCCGCCGCGCTTCGCCGTCAGTTCAACCAAGGGTCCCTTCGCGGCCTGAGCCTGAACTCCAGCGTGACCTACATCGGCGAGACGGTTCAGAACTACGAACGCCCCAATCGCGCCCGCCTCGACTTCCCGGGCTACACCCTCGTCAGCGCCGGCGCCGCCTACTCCATCCCGGCCAAAAACAAGAAGCCTCGCCACACCGTCACCGCCACCGTCTCCAACCTCCTCGACGAGGATCTGGTGGAGAAGGCCGCCCGCGTCGGCGCCGAGCGCAGCCTCACCCTCGGCTGGCGCGTCGAATTTTGAGCGGCGCCCCGCCGGACGATCTTTCCGGACCGGATTCTTCCCTCAAGCGGCGTGACGCCGGTCTTGACTAACAGCTTTTAGTTAATTTCGCTTTACGCATGGCTTTTCCCTTCCGCCCCCGCGCCGGCTTCACCCTCGTCGAGTTGCTCACCGTCATCGCGGTCATCGGCGTGCTGGCGGCAATCCTCATCCCGGTGGTCGGGCGGGTGCGGGAATCGGCTCGAAAGGCGAACTGCATATCGAACCTCCGCCAGCTCGGTCTCGCCACCCTGCTTAGCGCCGACGAACGAAACCGTTTCTTCCCGACCGAGTTCACCCAAAGCGGCACGCCGACCAACTGGATCATCCAGATGGTGCTCAGCGGCTACGCGCCGGATATCGTGCCCATCGTCCGGAACGTGGACACCGTATGGATCTGTCCCAGCGCGCGTCTCGCCCGCGTTCCAGCGGAGGAAACGAACGCCAACACTTATGGCAAAAACGAGATCGTCGTCGGCCGAGGCGGAGTGCCCGGCACCGCCCCCACGCTCGCCCGACTGGAAAGCCCTGCCCGGACCGCCCTGATCATGGACGGCTTCTGGACCGGCTCCGCGTTCGCCACCAGCGTCAATCCGGTCAACCGCCAGCCCACCGCGGTGCATCCGCCGGACGACTCGTCGCTGATCAACATCGTTTTCATGGACGGGCACGTCGGGAGCCGACGCCGATCCGACCTCCCCGCGGCCCCTGAAGATATCTTTTGGAGCGGTCGCGGCTAAGGGGCGGTGCATCCCAGCCGACAGTTCCCGCGTCCGCCACGGCCTGCCCTCTTCCACCCGATGCAAACTCAATCCTCGTCAAAGACCCAAAGGCGCATGGCGGGCTTCACCCTGATTGAGCTGCTCACGGTGATCGCCATCATCGGCGTCCTCGCCGCCATCCTCATTCCCGTGGTCGGGCGCGTGCGCGAATCCGCTCGCAAGGCGAACTGCGTTTCGAATCTCCGCCAGATCGGCATGTCCCTGCAGCTTTTCGGAGACGAGCGTGGACGTTTCCCGCCCGCGCAATCCACTCCCGGCGGCACCTTGACCAACTGGATCATCCAGCTCGCCGAGGGCGGCTACGCGCAGAACTACATCCCGATCCGTCTCGGCGTGGACACGATGTGGATCTGCCCCACCGCGCGCACGATCCACACTCCCACCGTCGAGCACAACGCCAACACCTACGGCGCCAACGCCGTCGCCCTGGGCGATATCGGCCTCGCGGCCAGCGCCCCGTCGATCAACCGGGCAAGCAGCCCCGGGCGCACCGCCCTCGCGATGGATGGCGCTTGGACCGGCGGCATGTTCGTGGTCAGCGTGCATCCCGAAACGCTCCGCCCCGAGCAGACGCATCCGCCGGGCTCCGGCGCCGCCGTGAACGTCCTCTTCATGGACGGCCACGTGAGAAGCATCCGCATCGCCGAGCTTCCCCCCTCCACCGACGACATCTTCTGGAATGGCCGAGGTTAAAAACACCGCGCCCTCCGCCGTCCTCCCGCTTCACCCTCCCATGCAGCCCCCCCACATCCACCCGCTCCGCGTCGGCATTTTTGGCATCGGCCTCGAGGCCTACTGGGCCCAGTTCAAAGGACTCAAAGAGCGCCTCGAGGGTTACGTCGCCGATGTGGCCCGCCGCCTTGATCGCTCAGGCGTCAGCATCGTCAATCTCGGGCTCGTGGACTCCCCCGAAAAAGCGCTGGAGGCCGGTCACGCCTTTCGCCGCGCCGACGTGGACATCCTTTTTCTCCACGTCACCACCTACGCCCTCAGCTCGACCGTGCTGCCCGTCGTGCAACGCGCAAAGGTGCCGGTGATCATCCTCAACCTCCAGCCCGCCGCGGCCATCGACTACGCGAACTTCAACCGCATGGGCGATCGCACCCGAATGACCGGCGAATGGCTGGCCTACTGCGCCGCGTGCCCGGTCCCCGAGATCGCCAACGCCTTCAATCGCGCCCGCATCGGCTTCCACCAAGTCACCGGCGTCCTTGAGGACGGCAGCCCCGTGTGGGCCGAGATCAACGAGTGGATCGAAGCAGCCCGCGTCGCCCACGTGATGTCCCACAATCGCCTCGGGCTGATGGGCCACTACTACAACGGCATGCTCGACATCTACACCGACACCACGCGTCAGCTTGCCTACTTCGGCGGTCACATCGAGATCGTGGAGGTCGAGGAACTGGCCGCGCTCCGACGCGAGGTAGGCGCGGAGCAGGTCGCCGCCAAGGTATCCGAGTTTCGCGAACTGCTCGACATCCAGCCCGACTGCTCCGCCGCCGAGGTGGAGCGCGCCGCCCGCACCGCCGTGGCTCTCGACCGCTTGGTCGCGGCCAAGGCACTCGGCTCGATGGCCTACTACCACATGGGCTCCGGTTGCCCCGAGCATGAGGACGTGATGAGCTCCGTGATTCTAGGCACCTCGCTCCTCACCGCCCGCGGCGTCCCGGTGGCGGGGGAATACGAGGTCAAGAACGCCCAAGCCATGAAGATCATGGACACCTTCGGGGCCGGGGGCTCGTTCACCGAATATTACGCGATGGATTTCGCCGACGACGTGGTGCTGATGGGCCACGACGGCCCCGGCCATATCAAGATCGCCTCCGGCAAAACCAAGGTCCGTCCGCTCAAGGTTTATCACGGCAAGGTTGGCGCCGGCCTCTCCGTCGAGATGAGCGTGAAGCATGGCCCGGTCACTTTGCTCTCCGTCGTGGAATACGCCGACGGCACGCTGAAGCTCCTCTACGCCGAGGGCGAGTCCGTCCCGGGCCCGATTCTTGAGATCGGCAACACCAACAGCCGCTACCGTTTTCCCATCGGCGCGCGCGCCTTCGTGGAGCGCTGGAACGAGCAGGGCCCCGCCCACCACTGCGCGGTCGGCGTGGGCTCGGTCGGCTCCCGCATCGAGAAGCTCGCCAAGCTCCTCGGCATGCAGGCCGTCCGCATCTGCTAGCTTTTGCCACCGTGCCGGCCCCGCTTGCCCGCGGGCGGTGTCCGGCCTACCCCGGTGCCCTCCAAAGGCGTGCCGCCCTCCCTTCCTGCCCCCTGCCACCCCGCACCATGTCACTCGTCGCCCCGCCCGCCGCCCCGTCCGCTCCCCCCGCCGACGCGCGCGTGCCGTTCTCCCGCAAACTCCTTTGGGGCGCGGGCGGCGCGGCCGACAACATCATGTATAACGGGCTGAGCGCCCTCGTCCTGCCGATCTTCAACCTGGGCCTCGGAGTGGACGCCGTGCTCCTTGGCTACGCCATGGGCATTCCCCGTCTGCTCGACGCGATCACCGATCCTCTTATTGGCAACCTCTCCGACAACACCCGATCCCGCTGGGGCCGGCGCCGCCCCTACATCCTCTGTGGCGCGATTGGAGCCGGCGTGCTTCTCGCCACGCTCTTCAACCCCGGAGCCGGCTGGTCCACCGACGTCCTTTTCTGGTGGTTCCTCATTCTCTGCTCCCTCTTCTACGTCGCCTACACCTTCTTCATGATCCCCTACTCGGCCCTCGGCTTCGAGCTGACGACCGACTACGCCGAGCGCACGCGCGTCCTCGCCTGGCGACCCTACCTCGGCTTCGCCTCCGGCCTCGCCATCCCCTGGCTCTACAAGCTCTGTTTCGTCTTCGGCGAAAACGAGGTCGAGGGCGTGCGCGTCGTTGCCGTTTTGATGGGGATAACCGTGATCGCGCTCGGCCTCCTGCCCGCGCTCTTCGTGCCCGAGCCGCCCGCGCCCGCCATCGCACCGGCGCCGCTGCCCCTCCTCCAATCGCTGCGCGTCACCTTCACCAATCCGGCATTTCTGCTCCTTGCCGGCGCCACTCTCTGCATTCTTCTCGGCCTCTTTCTCGCCGGGCCTCTCGGGCTCTACCTCTCCATGTTCTATGTCTTCGGCGGCGACAAGGAGGCCGCCGCCACGATCGGCGGCTGGGCCGGCGTGGCCGGCATGCTCGCCGGCTACGTCGGCCTGCCCCTCGCCACCTGGTATTCCGCCCGCTTCGGCAAGCGCCACGCCGCCCTCCTCTTCGTCGGCATCGCGACCCTCAGCATCCCGCTTACCTGGTGGCTCTTCACCCCCGCCAACCCCTGGCTCATGCTCGTGCCCGCCGTGATCATCGGCATCACGATCAACGGCGCCTTCCTCGTCGGCGTCTCCATGCTCGCCGACGTCTGCGACGCCGACGAACTTCGCACCGGCCTGCGCCGCGAGGGCATCTACAGCGCCTCGATGGAGTTCGGGAAGAAATGCGCGATCGCCCTCTCCACCGTCCTTGGCGGCTACCTCCTCGCCGTCGCCGGTTTCGACCAGAGCCAGGCCACCCAGACCGAGAGCACCCTCACCGCGCTCCGCCTCGGCTACATCCTCGTGCTCGGCCTCGCCTTCCTCACCGCCTTCCTCCTCTTCCGCCGCTTCCCCCTCACCCACGAGAGCGCCCGCGAAATCCGCCGCCAACTCGACGCCCGCCGCCCCGACGCCGCCCAGCTTCGGGCCCGACGCGCGCAAAGCGAAACAGCTGGAGAGCAACGCGCCGCGCCACGGTGATCTTTGCGTATCGTCCTGGCTTTCGCGGCGATTCCCTACACCCCATCGGCAGATCCAGGCCCCGGACTCTTCCCACATGATCCCCCGCGTCACCTCGTTTACCTCACTCCTGATGTCCGCATTCCTCGGCGGGGCACTCGCCGCTGCGAACGAGCCACAGGGAGTCGAGGCCGTTGCGGGAACACCGGCCGCAAGCCGACTTGCCGAGCCCGCCGCCCTTCGGCTGTGTGTGGACCTGACGAAGAAGCTGCGCCCCGTGAGCCCGCTTCTGAACGGAATCTGCCTCAACGAGGCTAACGACACGGACGAACGCTGGGCCGACGGCAAGTTCGCCCGGGGCCTCGAAGAGATCGGTGTCGGCGTCCTCCGCTTTCCCGACACGACACACACCGGCTTCCACTGGCAAAGCCCCGGCGCCCCGCTTTGGAAGGACCTCTGGGAGACGAATCCAGACTCGCCCTACTACGTGGCCGACCGCTCGACGCTCCGGCCCGAAGCCGCCATGAGCGTGGACGAGTTTGTCGCGGTGTGCCGGGAGATCGGAGCCGAGCCCATCTTGGATGTGAATTTCCAATCAGGGCTTCGCTACGGCCGTTTGGCCGACTCGCTCGCGGAGAGCCTAGCCTTGGTCAAGCACTGCCGCGCCAACGGATACGACGTGAAATTCTGGCGCGTCGGCAACGAGCCCTTCCAGTATTCAGCAGAAGAACTCGCGGCCGTGTTGAACGACTGGGTCCCGCGGATGAAGGCCATCGATCCGGACATCAAAATCCTCTTCAACGCCGCCAACCACTATGGTGGGAAACACAGCCACGAACGCTGGCGCAGAATTTTCGAACTCGCGGGCCAACACATCGATATTGCGGACATGCACCATTACTGGCGCTGGGTTTACCCGCCGAATCCCGCCATCGGGCCCACTTGGGAACGCTTTATCTCCGGCGACGAAGTCCCGCTCATCGAAGATCTACGAAACGCCACGAGCTCCGGGGAGTCGGCCCGAGCGCTCCGCGAGATGGTGAAGCGCGAGTTTGGCCGAACCATCGACGTCGCGATAACCGAATGGAACTGCGGGCCGGTCGGCAGCTATCCGATGTCGTCGTTCATGTATGCGATGATTCACGCCGAGCTCATGATGCAGTTCGTGGACGGCGGGGTGTTGATCGCCTGCCGCTGGCCAGGCACGGGACCGGACCCGCGCAGAGGGAGCAAGGCCTCCCTCTTCCACCCCCGCAGCAAGGAAAAGCTCCCCCCGTGGCACACGGCGCGGCTCTATCGAGACGTCTTGGTCGGTGACCAAATCGAGGCCACAAGCTCGGAGCGCCGCGTTCCGGTCTTGGCGACCCTCGCGCCAGACGCAGCCACGGTCTGGCTCATGACCTTGAACAAGACGGCCGACGACCTCGTGACCCATATCGACTTGTGCGGGAGCGAAGCGCTGCAGGTCGACAGCGCGTCGATGGTGCCGGCAGAAGGCGCGGTGGCTTCCGATCACGCTGAAATCATTCATCCCCCTACAAGGATCATCGGCCAAGGGATCAAGTTAACCCTTCCGGCCTTCTCGCTCACGCGTCTTTCCATCACCGTGCGCCACTGAGCGCCGACAAGAAACGGAGCTCGCAAGAGCCGCGCCCCGCTCGCGCCCAGCCGCGCGCCAGAGGCCACGCCGGACGATCTCTCCCGTCCCAGCGTATCCGCGCCCTGCCTTTGAACCCTCGCCTTCGCACGGCTTAACCGTCCCACCCACAGAAATTTCATGACCAAAATACCACTACCCTAAAAAACTTAGTTAATTAGCGGGTCTGCGGGTGCTCGGCCTCGCCCTCCTCACCGCCCTCCTCCTCTTCCGCAGCTTCCCCCTCACCCACGAGAACGCCCGCGAAATCCGCCGCCAGCTCGACGCCCGCAAAGCTGTCGCGCGCCGGGCCCCTGAAGATTCGCGACCCGTGCCGGCCGCGCCGCCCTCACCGGCGCCTCCGTCCCACAGACTCCATCGCCGACCAATCCCCTTGAAAACAAAGCAAAATCACTAAAAGGATTTAGCGCTGTCGTTTTTTTTTCCAGCGCCCCGTTTTATCCAGCCCTCTCCGGCCGGCCGCCCCACCCCCGTCCCGTTCAACCGCTCACCCTTCGCCTTTCCTAGCGCCCCATGGAACCCACGCCCAACTCCTCCTGCTGCGGCGACAAGTCATGCTCCCCCAAGCACGTTCCGCGTCGTGATTTTCTGCGACTTGCCGCTCTCCTTCCCGTTGGAGCCGCCGCACTCCGGCGCGCCGCCTTCGCCGCCCCGATGGCGGGACCCTTCGTGCGCGAGGATTTCCTCCGGCTCATTCCGGAAGATAAGAAGCTCGATCCCGTCTGGATCGCCTCACTCACCCGACGCGGAGAACCGGAGACCTTCCGCGGCGAGGCGCTCCAGCGCATCGGCATGCCCATCGGCGGACTTTTCTGCGGCACACTCTACCTCGGCGGCGACGGTCGTTTGTGGCTCTGGGACCTTTTCAACGGCCGCCACCTTGGCATCGAGCCGAAGCAGGTGCCGTTCCGCGGGGTGAACTTGGACGCGATGTCGGGAAACAGCTACGTCCGCCCGCTCCTCGCGTCCGATTACCGGCGAGTCGGCCAAGGCTTCCGCCTCCACATCAAATCCGACACCGGCACGATCACGAGGACCGTGGACGCCGAGCCCGGCACAGGCTTCAAAAATGTCGCCTTCACCGGCCAGTATCCGATTGGACGAGTCGATTATCAGGACCCGGCCCTGCCCTTGGAACTCCAACTGGAAGCCTTCTCCCCCTTCGTCCCGCTCGATATCGAGGCCTCCGCAATCCCCGCCACCGTTTTCAGCTTCCGAGTCACCAACCGCGGCAAGGAGCCGGTTGAGGCGTTCTTGGAGGGGTTCCTCGAAAACGCAGTCTTCCACCTCCACCGCTCCCTCCGCGGAGAACGCCACCGCAAAACGGTCGACATCTCGGGGGCGACCATCGCCGCCCTCACCGCCACGATCAACGAGTCCGACAACCCCGCGCTCCCCGACGAGGTCTTCGAAGATTGGAAACACCCCTCCTTTGCCGCAGCCGGCTGGACTGCGGAGGGCCGCGCCTTTGGTGACGGTCCAGTCGCCCGCGGCGCCATGCCTGCCTATATCGGCGACATCGGCGGTGAAGGGGATCGCTTCGCCCATTCCCACGCCGGCAACACCGCCGCAACAATCCCCGATAGAGACAACCTCACCGGACGCCTTCTCAGCCGTCCCTTCGAGATCAGGCACCGCTTCCTCCGAGTCTGGATCGGCGGGGGCGGCGATGTGACGCGTCTAGGTCTCCGCGTCCTCGTCGACGGAAAAACCGTCCGCAGCCTGGCCGGCAAGAACGCCAACCCCCTGAGTCACGAGTGGGTGGACCTTTCCGAGTTCCTTGGCCGACAAGCTCGGATCGCGATCGATGACAGCGCGTCGGGCGCCTGGGCCCACACCGGAATAGGGCAGATTCTCTTCACCGACCGAGCCCCGGTCGACCCCCAGAGCCTGAAACGCCTCCCCGATGACGGGAGCATGGCGCTCTCGCTCATCGGCCCCCCCGCGGAGCTGCGCGATCCCGATGCGGCAACACCACTTTCCGGCAAATTAGAAGCTCGTCTCGGCCGCCGGCTCACCCTCGCCCCGGGTGCCAGCACCACCGTCGAATTCGTCCTCGCATGGCACTTCAAAAACGCCCCGGCCGACATTGTCGGAGGTCGCGACCGAATCTACGCCGCCCGCTTCCCCGACGCCGTCACCGTCGCCACCCACCTCGCACGAAACCTCCCTGTCCTCGCCGCCAAGACCCGTGCTTGGCGCGACACCTGGTATGAGTCGAGCCTGCCCCACTGGTTCCTCAATCGCACCTTTGCCAACACCTCCATACTCGCCACCGACACCTGCTACTATTTCTCGGATGGTCGCTTCTACGCCGACGAGGGCGTCGGCTGTTGCCCGGGGACGTGCACTCATGTCTGGCAATACGCCCAAGCCATGGGGCGCCTCTTCCCCTCGATCGAACGCGACCATCGCGAAAGAGTCGATTTCGGCCTCGCACTGAGACCCGACGGTGCCATCGCCTTCCGCGGCGAATACGGCGACACCTACGCCATCGACGGCCAGGCCGGCCGCGTCCTTGGCGTGCTCCGCGAGCACCAAATGTCAACCGATTCGACCTTCCTACGCCGCATCTGGCCATCGGTGAAACGGGCGATAGAAAAAATGATCGATACCGACCGAGACGACGACGGCATCGTGGTGGGCCCGCTCCATAACACCCTCGATGCCGACTGGAACGGCGTCGTGCCTTGGCTCTGCGGCATGTATCACGCAGGCCTCGCCGCCGGCGAGGCCATGGCCTTGGAACTCGACGAGCCCGATACCGCCCGCCGCTATCGGAAGATTCGCGAGGCGGGGCAGCGCAAACTCGAGAAATGCTGGCGCGAAGACTACGGCTACTATGTGCAACTTGGCGACCCCCAGCGAAAGACTGAAGTCGGCCACTACGAAGGGTGCCACATCGACCAAATTTTTGGTCAGAGTTGGGCCTGGCAGGTTGGCCTCGGTCCGGTTTTCCCTCCGGAACGCGCGCGCCGCGTCCTCGGCTCGCTTTGGCGCTTCAATTTCACGCCCGACGTCGGCCCCTTCCGCGATGCCAAGCAGATGGGCCGCTGGTATGCCCTACCCGGCGACGGTGGTATGATCATGGTCTCAAATCCGTTCGCCCCCGACATCGAGTTTACCGGCCCCTCCGCTCCCACCGCGCAATACTTCAACGAGTGCATGAGTGGTTTTGAACACCAAGTCGCCAGCCACATGCTCTGGGAAAACATGATCATCGAGGGCCTCGCAGTCACCCGCGCCATCCACGACCGCTACCACCCGTCGCTGCGCAACCCCTACAACGAGATCGAATGCAGCGACCACTACGCCCGAGCCATGGCCAGCTACGGCACCTTCCTGGCCGCCTGCGGCTACGAATACCATGGCCCGCGGCAACACCTCGCGTTCGACCCACGTCTCGGCGCTGAGGACTTCCGCGCCGCCTTCACCGCCGCGGAGGCCTGGGGCTCCTTCGCCCAACGCAAAAGCGCAACCGAACTCTCCGCATCCCTTGAAGTCCGCTTCGGTCATCTGCCCTTGCGCACGCTCTCGCTGCGCGCACCCAAGGCTGTCGCCGGCCGCGTCCGAGCCGCAATCGATGAACACACGGTCGCCGCCTCTCTCCGCCACGAGTCCGGCCGCGCCCTGATCGAGTTCGTGCCCGCCATCACGATTCCGGAGGGCTCCACCCTCCACGTCGCGCTCTTCTGATCGCCCCCTCCCGCATCGGACCGCCGAGCCACGGCCTCGCTCGTGCCATCACGAGCCCCGCACCCCAACCTGACGGATGAAACCGAACGTCTTGATCCTCTGCACCGGCAACTCCTGTCGCAGCCAAATGGCGGAGGGCCTCTTGCGCGCAGCCGCGGGCGACATCGTCACGGTCCTCAGCGCCGGCGTGAAACCCACCGGCCAGATACATCCGCTCGCGCTCAAGGTGATGGCGGAAGTCCAAATCGATATCTCTTCGCACTCCTCCAAGCACCTCGGCGTTTTTTCCGACCTTCCGATCGCAACGATCATCGCCGTCTGCGGACACGCCGACCAGACGGTTCCACTTTCACCGCGCGTATCGCGATACCACTGGCCGTTCCGCGACCCCTCCGAGTTCAATGGCGCCGAAGAGGAGGCGCTTGTCCAGTTTCGCATCGTGCGAGACGAGATGAAACGAACCTTCGATGCCTATGCCGCCGGCCTTCGTGACGGACGTGGACTGCCCCTCTAAACCCGGCATCAGCACCGCGCCTCTCGTGGCCGCCCGCACTTCAACCCATCCCGCATCGCCGCTCAGACTCGCCGATCCTGCGCCGGTCCCGCCTCCTGCCTGGTTTACCCGCTCAACCCATCGCCCCGGCCCCGAGAACTCCGTGAATTGACGTCCTCCAAACAATTTCCTTGACCAGACCACCGAAGACTAAAAGCTTTTAATTAAACAAGGGCATCTTCTCGTCCCAAGCTTTCCTGCCGCACCCCATGAACCTAAAAACCCACATCGTTATCGCCGTCGTCTCTTGCGCGACGTTTTCCCTGCCCGCCCTGCAAGCTCAGACCGCTGAACTTGTCACCAACGGCAATTTCTCGGCTGGATCCGCCGCCTTCGGCAGTTCGCCGACAGGATGGAACGCCACCGTTGGCGCCGACGGCGTCGGGCAGTTCAGCCCCGGCGTTTCCGCCCCTCTCAGCGGCCAAGTCGCCTACATGGGCGCCGGCACGCAGATCATCCAGACCTTCTCCGTCGGCTTGGCGGCCAACACCACCTACACGGTCTCCTTCAATTTTGTCGGATCGGTGGGCGACTTCTCAGGAACCAACACCTTCAACGGGTTCATCGGTTACGGCGTCGGCTCGGGCGGCACCAGTGCCTTTGGCGGCTTCATCGAGGCCGGCGACATCCTCTCGGGGTCCAACGCGTGGGCGCCCCTCATTGGCACCTCGACCTCCAGCTTCAGCGTTTCCTTCACCACGCCCGGAATCATCACCGGCTCGGCGAACAACCTGGCCATCATCCTGAATCCCGTGTTCGACGGCGTGACCGGCGCCCAGGCCTACTTGGACAATGTCTCCGTCACCGCGACCGTCATCCCCGAGCCCTCGAGCGCCGCGCTCTTGCTAGGCTTCGGCGCGCTCGGCCTCAGCACGCTGCGCCGTCGTCGCAAGGCCGCCGCCTGATACCCGCGCACACCTTGCATGGATGGAAGGGCGGCTCCCTCGGCCGCCCTTCTTTTTTTGCCAAACGCCCGACACGCCCCCTCTCCGACTGTCGCCTCGCAAATGAAAACCCTCGAGTCACCCCGCTCCATCCCGACCGCTCCGCGCGCCCGTATCGTGCCGCGCGAATACCTGCTGCCATTCATCCTGCTCACCACGTGCTTCGCCGCTTGGGGCGCGGCCAACAACATGACCGACCCCTTGGTCAAGGTCTTCAGCCGGGTCTTCAGCATGAGCAACCTGCAGGGCGCGCTCGTGCAATTCTCCTTTTACGGCGCCTATTTCTGCCTCGCCCTGCCCGCCGCCATCCTGATCAAGAAAACCTCCTACAAGACCGGCGTCCTGATCGGCCTCGGCGTGTTCATCACCGGCGCGCTCCTTTTCTACCCCGCAAGCCGGACCATGGAGTATTGGCACTTCCTCGCCGCCATCTACATCCTCGCCTCCGGCCTCTCGATCCTCGAAACGAGCTGCAACCCCTACGTCATCGCCCTCGGCCCGCAGGAAACCGCGACGCAACGCCTCAACCTCGCCCAGGCCTTCAACCCTGTAGGCTCCAACCTCGGCGTCTTCCTCGCCGCCCTCCTCATCCTCCCGAAGATCCACCCGGCGACCGACGAGCAACGCGAAGCGCTCGCGGCCAGCGAGCCCGCCACGCTATCCGCGATTCAAGGCGCGGAGCTCGCCGCCGTGATGACTCCCTACGTCGGCATGGCCGCCGTGCTCTTCCTCATCTGGCTCGCCATCGCCTTCGTCCGCATGCCCCGCGCCAGCGACGAGTCGCCCGCGATCGAGTTCGGCCCCACTTTCCGCCGCCTGCTCGGCAACCGGCACTACGCCTTCGGCGTCGTGGCCCAGTTCTTCTACGTCGCGGCCCAGATCTGCGTATGGACTTTCTTGATACAATACGCGACCCTCTCCGCGGGGCTCACCGAGCAGGAGGCGGGCTGGTATTTGCAGGCCTCTATCCTCCTCTTCCTCGTTTTCCGCTTCATCTGCACCGCGCTCATGCGGGTGGTGGCGCCCTCCCGGCTGCTCCTCGTCATGTCGGTGCTGGCGGCGGTCTTCTGCGTGGTCGCGATCCTCGTGCCCGGCCGGACCGGGCTCTTCGCGATCGTGGGCATATCAGGCTGCATGTCGCTCATGTTCCCCACCATCTACGGCATCGCGCTCCACGGGCTGGGGGAAGACACGAAGTTCGGCGGCGCGGGGCTGGTCATGGCCATCCTCGGCGGCGCTCTGCTGCCCCTCGTGCAGGCGCGGATCATCGACGTCGGCTCCGCCCACCTCTCCTACCTCGTCCCGCTTGTCTGCTTCGCCGTCGTCGCCGCCTACGCGGTGTTCGACCGCACGGCGCGGCGCCCCGGCCACGTCTTCCCCTGAACGCATCCCCGCGCCGCGGAGCACTTCGTCCTCCGCCCCGCCCCCGCCTGGCGCGGAGGCGGCGCCGACGTCCGGCTCTCGCACTCGCCCGGCCGGCCGGGGCTCGTGGGCTTGCTGATTGGAACAAGCAGACCGGCCTTTGAGGAAAGGAGAAGGGTGAGGCGTGCTGGGCACGGGGCGGCGTCCCGCTGATTTGGATGCCTCCCGCTCCCCTCATGCTCCCCCTTCTTAGGCACCCAGATGTTTCCCTGGCTCCAGGACTGCCAGCAAAGGCGGCTCGATTTTGCCACTTCGCTCGACGACGTCCTGGGGCAGGTCGCCGCCTCCGGTCTGCAGGCCTTCGAACACAGCCTCTACAACGAAGACGAGGTCTCGGCGATCGCCCCGTTGCTTCGCCGCCACGGGCTGAGCATGCCCTCCTTCTACACCAGCGGCGCACTGCACGACGACCGCGCGGCGGAGACGTCGGCGAGGATCATCGCCGCGTGGCTGGAATCAATTTCGACCATATGCACATGGGCTACCTCCTGCGCATGGTGCATGACCATCCGCAGGCGGAAATCGTCGGGATCTGCGACCGGCTGCCGGCGCGCATGCACGACGCGGCGGAGAAGTTCGGGCGCCGGAGCGCATCTTCACCGACTTCCGCCGCCGCCTCAAGCAAACCCGCCCTGCGCGGCGCCGACGAGGGCCGAGTGCAAATCCTGCCCGGTGCCGCCCGTCCCTGATCCCGCCGCGCCCCCCCGCCGCCGCGGCCGCCGAGGACCCCGAAGACTCGAAATCCCGCGTATTCATAGATAGAATACCCTTTCCCGCGCGTCCCTCGGGGCGGACGCCCGGCGCCGCTTATCGGAATAAGCCCGCGCCGACATCGCGCCCGCGAACGCGTCGGCCCGGAATCTCCCCGCCCTCGTCCCGGGCCGCCCGCCTCCCATGATCGTCACCGCCAGAAACCCCGTCCCCGTCAGCTGGATCGTGCTCGCCGTCCTCCCGTGGTCGGCCATGGCGCTTCAATGGTGGGCGATGGGGTCCGCCTTCGTTTTCTCCCTGCAGAAATTCGTCGAGAATCCCGCCGGCCTGACGTTCATCCTCAGCCTTCCGGCGCTCATTTCGATGATCGTCAACCCCGCGGCGAACTTCATCTCCGACCGCATCTGGACGCGCTGGGGGCGCCGAAAGCCCTTCATCGTCGTCTCCTGGTGCGGGACCATCGCCTTCCTGTTCCTCATCCCGCTGATGCCGAACTTCTGGTCGCTCGTGGCGGCCTTCCTCCTCTTCAACCTCTTCAACGAGTTGGCGGCGCCGGTGGAGACCCTGAAGCAGGAAATCGTGCCGCCCGCCCAGCGCGTGCGCTCCGCGGCGATGCTTTCCTGGATCATGCAGTTCGCGCTGCTGCTGTTCTACTTCATCGCCCTCGGCCGTTTCGACGACCACCGCTTCATGCTGGGCTCGCCGATGAGCGGCGAGCGCGCCCTCTACTGGACGGTCGCGCTGGCGATGGGGGTGATGCTCTTCCTCGTCACCTTGGGGATCAAGGAAACCAACCCCCATAGCCCGCTCCGCGGCCAGCGCATCGGGCTGGGCAGCTTTTTCCGCGGGGTCTCCTCCCGCGATCTTTGGCCGGTGTATCTGCTGATCACCGGCTCCGCCATCGGCCACGCCGGCATTGGTGTGATGGGCACGCTTCTCTACACCGAGCAGTGGGGCTTCACCAAGCAGGAGATGGGCACGAACTTCGCGATCGGCGGCGTGCTGAACCTTTTCATCATCGGGATGCTGGGTATCTTCGCCGAGAAGCTGCCTCGCATGAAGGCCTATCAGGTGCTGATCGTGATCGGGCTCGTCGTGAAGGTCGGCTTCTGGGTTTACGTCCACCACCTGATCCCGGACCGGCGCCCCTCCCTGCTCGAGGTCGTCGTCTTTGGCGAGCTGCTCGCGATCGTGAGCATTCTGATCGGCATGGTGTATGGGCCGCTGGTCTATGATTACGTGCCGCGGAACGAGATGGGCACCTACGCCGCGGGAGCCAATTTGCTCAACCGCTTGGTTGGTTTTCTGACGCTGAACGGAGTCGGCCTGTTCATCTCCGGCTACGCGGCGCTCTTTCTGCCTCCCGCCGGCGACATGGCGCGCGTGGTGCTGGCCGAGAATCGCGAGAGGGAGGCGCTCGTGCACGAGATAAACTCCCACCCCTGGAGAACGGCCGACTCCGCGTCATCGCCCGCCGTGGTCGATGCCCTGCCTTGGTATGGCAACGGAGCCGCGCTCGACCACGGCCGGGCCTTCGAGCTTCGCCTCACCAACCCAGACTCCAAACGTCTCGCCGCGGTGCGCGGGAAGCTGGAGGGCGAGCGCGACGAGCTCCGCGCGAAACTGCAAAACGCCCGGGCCTTTGCCGAGGAGCGACCCGCGCGCCGGGAACAGCACCTCGCCGAAGCGCGCGCGCTGGAAACCCGCATCGCCCCGCTTGAGGAGGAAATCGCGCGCATCACCGCGACCCTCGCCGCCCGGGGTGAAGCCGTGCTCGCGCAGGCCCGCGCCTTCCTCGGCGACCGGCTCATGCCCGAGGGCGCCCACGTGCTCGGCGCCCGCCGCTCGGAGGCGGAGCTGATCGTGTATCGGCTGGACGAGCGTCCCGCCACGCGACGTTTGGAACGCACCCTCAACGCGCTCCGCTCCGCGCGACCCGACGTGATCGACCTCCGCCCCGCGGCCGACCACCCGGGCCTCGAGCTCACCGTTTCGCGCGACCATTCCCCCGGGGAGCCCGACCTCGCCGCGCTCGGCGCCGCGCTGCGCGAAGCCGCCGCACCCCGACTCGGAGTGCACCTTCCCGCCGTGCTCACGCCCGAGACGACGCGCCGGCTGCCCGCCCTGGCGCTCGATCTGCTCATGGTGGAACCCCCGCTCGACACCTCGGCCTCCCCCATCAACCGCCTCGCCGGCCACGTCGTGGGGTGGGTCGCCGATCCTCCCGCGCAAGATCGAAGGGCCGCCGCGCTCGCCCGCGCCTTGCGGGAGCCTGGCCGGCAGGAGCACACCCGCGTGCTCCCTCTGCCCGGGCTCGACCCCAACGCGGTGCGCGTGCTCGCGGTGGAGTCCGCCCCCGACTCACCAGTCGAGCCGGCCCTGGACGAGGCGCTGGATCGCCGTCTCGCCACCTGGGTGCCCGAAGCGGAGGACCGCGCGCGCCTCGTCGCCCTGCATGACCGCGTGGCCGAGCTGGGAGCCGGCGCGCGTCTCAACGTCGCCCGCACCGTCCTTGGCAGCGGCTACGCACCGATGGTTTACGATTACATGAGCGGCTACATCTGGATGTTTCTTCTCGGGCTGGTCGGTCTGGGGATCACAATCGCCTTCGCACGGCGAGAGGCCCGCGGACTGATCCGCAAGCGCGGCGTCGAGGAAGCGGAGGCGGCCCGATGAGCGCGCCCGCTCTCGCCCAAACGGCGGAGAACAGCTCCGCCAGCCCCCGGACGGTGGAGCACGTGAACTACCGCCCCGGCTTTGTCTGGGGCAAGGTGATCATGCTCGCCTACTCCCTCGCGATGGTCGCGACCGGATTGGTGGAGCTGATGCCCGACCTCGCCCTGATCGCCACCGGGCGAAGCGTGCAAGCGGAGGCGACCGCGGTGATAAAGGAACGCTATCCCTCCGACGGGCGCGAGCCCCTGGTGCTGCGCAGCCCGACCGCGGTGAAAGCGGCGGAGGAGAAACGCGACCGGTCCTACATCTTTTGGAACGAGTATCGCTTCTACCTGCCCGACGGGACTCCGCACACCGTGCGCGCGCCGTTCGCCAGTCAGCTCAAACCCCAGAAACCCCTTTTCGATACGCAGGGCATACCCAGCTCGGCGTGGGTGATCCACGACCGTTCGGACCCCAGCCGGGTCGTTTTGCCGGCCGAGTTTAGCACGTGGTATCTGCCCGGTATGCTGATCGGCTTTGGACTGGCCGGGACCTGCGTGGCCGTGCTCCTCCTTCGCTCGGCGCGAAAACCGGTGCAGATGCCCGTATTGGGACCACCCTCCAATTCGCCTATCGCAGCCGACCCGGGAGCATGAGCGACACCGCCGGATGGTTGGAGTGGGCCTTCCCCCTGCCCCGCCCCCTCGCCGGGGTGCACCTGGGCAACGGCGTGCAAGGCCTGCTCGTCTGGGGCGTGGACCGTCTGTCGATCACCGTCGGGCGAAATGGCTTCTGGGATCGACGAGGCGCGGTGCCCTTCGCCCGCCGCATCGATTTCCCCAGCCTGCGTCGCCTGCTGAAGAGCGAAGACCGCGAAGGCCTGCGGCAGAGTTTCGCCAGTCCTCCCACCGGCCTGCCCTACTGCACGCCGACCCAGCTGCCGGGCGGCCGGCTGGACGTGTATTTCGCATCAGGCGCGACACCTTCGAGCGCCCGCCTCCACCTCGCGTCGGGGCGCCTTGATATCCTGCTTAGCGACGGTGGTCGGGTAAGCCTGCGCCAAGCCCGGCACGAGGAGTTGGTGTGGCTCGAGTGTGGGCAAACCCGTTTCGCCCGAGTCGATCTGGTGCCCGCCTGGCACTACCTTGGCAAAACCCTTGCCGCTGGCGGTGTCGCCCCGCCCGAGTTCTGGAGCGGCGAGTCCGGAGGCGGTTTTCACCAAAGTCTGCCCGCCGACGAAGGTCTCGCCATCGCGTGGAGGCGCCGCGACGAGAAAACGCTCGTGCTCGCCACCGCCCTCATGGGCTCCGATGCCAGCGAGGTAGCGCGGCGGCACACGGAGCGGGCCGATCTGGGATCCGCCGCCAAGGCGACCGAACGCTGGTGGGCCGATTATTGGGCGGCGGTGCCGAGGGTCCGCCTGCCCGACCCCGCCCTGCAGCGCCACTGGGACTACGGCTTGGTAAAACAAGCCGGCCTCACGCCCCCCGAGGGCCTGCCCGCGACCCTTCAGGGCGCGTGGATGGCGGAGGACGAACTCCCCCCGTGGAGCAACGACTACCATTTCAACATCAACGTGCAGATGGTGTATTGGCCCACCCTGCCCACCAACCGCGCCGAGCACCTCCTCCCGATGTGGAAGATGATCCGGCGCTGGCTGCCTTCACTCCGCGACACGGGCGAGGCCTTTTTCCATGCGAAGGACTCGCTGATGCTTCCGCACGCCGTGGACGACCGTGGCAAGGTGATCGGCAACTTCTGGCAAGGCACGATCGACCAGGGCTGCACCGCGTGGATGGCGCAGTTGGCGTGGCTGCACTATCGCCACACCCAGGATATGGCCTTCCTG